>NZ_JANFDA010000004.1:0-388187 GCF_040493455.1 Winogradskyella sp. 3972H.M.0a.05
TGTTGCCCGCCGTGATGGCAAAGCTAACCTGCATGTCCGCAAAGTTCGGGGAGGCGTTGGTGAAGTCTGGCGTTGCCACAAAGGTCATCTCATAGGTGTCGCCAGTGTTGTTGTAGTCGCTAACAACACTGAACTCATAGGTCTGTGCCGTCAGGGTCATGGTCGTTGCCATCAATACTATTTGTAATATGCGTTTCATCTCTTAAAGGGGTTGTGTTGTTAGTTGTTGTTCTGTTGCTTGTTTCGTTCGGTCATCTCTATATCGAATGCCATCCGTGCCGATGGCACCACTGCTGGGAGCTGCTCCAGGATGTTGTAGCCATAGAACTGGAGGAACTGGTTGATCGGATGGTTCAACACATCGTCCCTGAGCACGTTGGCATCGTTGTTCGCGCCGATGATGTTGGCGCCTCCTGTGAGATTGACATCCTCGTTGGTGTAGCCCGATACCGTGAAGCCATAGAACTGGATGATCTGGTTGATCGGGTCGTTGAGGATCGCGTCTCGGATCGTGTTGGCATCGTTTGGTGCGCCGATGATGTTTACCTTGCCATCGCCGTTGGCATCGCCTGCCCACATACCTTGAATACCTAGTGGCATGCCAAAGGTCGTCTGGGCGTTGGTGCCGAAGGTGGCTACACTGCCGTCGGTGAAGTCGACCACAGTTGTCGTACCGTTCAGTGCAATCGTTGAAGCGCTCATGATTCCTAAATGGTTGCGGTGCTTGACAGCTATATAATAGATTCCCGGGGATTGAACGAAGTCTACTGGTGAGGTCCCATCAACATCCACTACATCGCCGTCGCGCTGCAAGAGTGCCGACCTGTTGTCGATGATGGTCGTATTGGAACTGCCATCTCTCAACTCCACCCAGACCCAGTCAACTATCGCATCTGGTCCTGTGTTCGCGAGCACTGAACCATTCATGGTCAGTCCATCTCCATATGGAGATATTGTTGGAACATAACCAGACAGCCTTATATCGTCACGCATCAAGGTCTCTTCGCCAATATTTGGGTTTAAGCTCGCCCCCTGTAGATAAACTATTGGGTTGACCAATACAAAACTGCAGTCCAAACCTCCATCTGTTATAGTCCAGTTGTAAGTCGTGTCCAAGCTTATCCATTGTGGTTCGGCATTACAATAGTTGCTATTACCTCCATGAAATACAATATTGGATGGGACATCATCATCCCCGTCTCCTGCTAAGCCACTTTCATCAGTATGCCAGCCTATTAATGTAGCGTCGTAATTGGCTGTAGATAGTGCCGCTCCATTGAACATATTTTCCATGGTTGTGATATCACTTATATCCCAATCACCTAAGTCCTGATTAAAGTTCACTGTATTTCTAAACATTTGACTAATGCTAGTTGCCGCACCAATATCCCAGTCTCCGATATCCTGATTGAAGGCATTTGCTGTACTAAACATACTGGCAAATGTTTGTACACTACTTACATCCCAGTTGGTGATGTCTTGATTAAAATCTAGTGCACCTCTAAACATTTCACGCATATTGGTAACATTACCTACATTCCATGAGCTTATATCCTGATTAAAATCGTTGGCACTTCTAAATGCACCTCTCATATTGAGCACATTACTCACATTCCAATTTCCGATCGGCTGATTAAAGTTTGACGCGCCTTCAAATATTGAAGAGATGTCATTTACAGTACTAGTATCCCAATTGTTAAAATCAACGGTCCCAACAAGCGTATTACAAGACTGAAACATTTGCGCTAATGACGAGACGTTAGACAAATCTGGAATATCGGTAGCCACCACATCTAAGTTAGTGCAACCCAAAAAGGCTCTGCTCATGGTTTCCCAAGAAATAATCCCCCATTGCTGGACGGTTAATATCTTGTCCTTGTCTCCAGAATTATTAAAATATATACTTGGAAAATCTCCTGTGATACTCACCGCATGTATGCCTGGCGTAGTATATTGATGTGTAGCATCTCCTGTTTCATTGGTTGTTATGTTGCCATCACCCCAATCTACTGTATAGTTGTATGTTCCACTTGGAAGTGTTGGGATAGTTATAGTTTCGTTGGCTGTTGTGGTTTCCCAAGTAGTGATAAATGAAACTCCAGGGCAAAAGAATCCATCGTCAATAATGGTCCAGCCATGTGTATCGATTAAGTCTTGCCGTTCTACTTCTGAGTTACAATATTGACTATTGCCGCCATGGAAATCAACGTTAAAGGGTACGTCATCGTCACTATCTCCAGCTGCCCCACTTTCATCGGTATGCCAACCTATTAGAGTAGCATCATAATTATCTGTGGATAAACCTGCTCCTAAAAACATATCATGCATATGTTCATCTATACTGCTTAAATCCCAATTACCAATATCTTGATTGAAAGCTATAGCATCTCTAAACATATCCGTTGTATTAACTACACTAGACGTATCCCAACCACCTATGTCCTGGTTAAAGCTAACCGCGTTTTCAAACATTGAAAACATAGATGTTACCGAACTAGTATTCCAGCTACTTAAATCCTGATTAAAACTCATAGCGCTTTCAAACATACTTGACATAGTTGTGGCAGATCCAGTGTTCCAATTTCCAATGTCCCTATTAAAACTAGTGGCTTGGTAAAACATATCCCTAAAGTCCGTTACATTGGATGTATCCCAAGTTGTTATATCTCCATTGAATGCAGTAGCCTGTTGAAATACATCTTCCATTACCGTGATACTAGATGTATCCCAATTATTAAGGTCTTGGTTAAAAGCTTCAGCTTGTTGAAACATCCCTCCGATTATTGTTACATTAGAAACATCCCAACTGTTTAGAGGTTGATTAAACACCAAAGCGCCTAAAAACATTTCATCCATATTGGTAACATTACTTACATTCCAACCACTCAAATCCTGATTGAAAGCTTCAGCGTCTTGAAACGTAGAATCCATATTAGTGACATTACTCACATTCCAACTGCTCAAATCCTGATTAAATGCATAGGCTTCAAAAAACAATGCTTCCATAGTTGTAACATTACTCACATCCCACAAGTTTAACGGTTGATTAAAATCAGTTGCTTCCCAAAACACACGTTCCATAGTTGTAACACTTGACACATCCCAATCGTTCAGAGGTTGATTAAATACCGTTGCACCCTGAAACATTCTCTCAATATCGGTGACATTACTCACATTCCACAAGTTTAGAGGTTGGTTAAAACCAGTGGCATCTCTAAACATGGACTTCATGTCTGTAATTGTACTTGTATCCCAGTGATTTATGTTATTATTCATAGAAGTACATCCTCTAAACATTGCTTGGAGACTAGTTGCATTTGAAAGATCGGGGGCATCTGTCGCATTGATTACAAGATTTTCACAGCCGCGAAATGCATCTTCCATATTTTGCCACATTATGGTTCCCCATTGTTCTACTGATAATATTTTCCTGTCGTCTCCATCGTCATTAAATCGAATTCGCGGAAAATCCCCTATAATTCGTACCTCATAGGTTCCAGGTGTAGCATAGGTATGTGTAATGTCTCCTGTAACATTCGTATCACTATTGCCATCTCCCCATTCAACTATATAACTATAGGTTTGTCCTGAAACTGTTGGAATAGTAATCTGATTGTTATCTGATGACCCAGGGTTATCCGTTTTCCAGGTCGTTATAAAGAAGTCTGTATCTGAACAAAAACCACCATCTGTTATCGTCCAATTAAACGTATCTGTTAAATTCTGATGTTCTATTTCAGAAAAGCAATATATGCTATTGCCTCCACCAAAGATTATGTTGGACGGAACATCATCAATACCATCACCATCTGATCCACTGCTATCATTTTGCCAGCCTATTAATGTTGCATCATAGTTAGGGGTTGATATACTAACACCAGTAAACATGTTTTCCATTGTTGTGATGTTTGTAATATCCCAGTTTTCTAAATTTTGTTGGAAAGCAATCGCATTCCTGAACATACTACTCATTGTTGTTACATTAGAAACATTCCAGTTACTTATATCGCTATTAAAAGCACCTGCATTCTGAAACATACCTTCCATATTGGTTATCGTACTCACATTCCAAGCACTCAAATCACCTGTCATCGACAATGCGTTTAAGAACATGAATGATGTATTATCTGTTTGACTTAAATCTGGAGTATCAGTCGCGTTGACGATTACATTATCGCAATGCCTGAAGGCTGCTTGCATGGACGTCCACTGCATGCTTCCCCATTGTTCTATAGTCAATAACTTATCGGCATCATTAGAGGAAGTTCCTATAATTCTGAAATCTCCTAAAATTCTGATAGTGTAAGTTCCTGGAACGGCATAAGTATGTGTAATATCTCCTGTTACTCCGATATCAACATTACCGTCACCCCAATCAATATCAAAATCGAGCCCGCTTCCTTGTGTATCTATAAGTATTTGGTTATCTGACGTACTTCCTCCTGGTTGGTCAGTTTTCCATGTTGTTACAAACTGATCGGCACTGCAGGTACCTCCATCTGTAATAGTCCAATTATGTATACTTTGGAGATTTACTTTTCCATTTTGATCGAAGCACGAAATACTATTACCTCCATGAAAACTAATACTAGAAGGGATTTGTGTTTCTCCGGAATCAACATCTAAAATACTCCAACCTCTTAGCAGGCTGTCATAATGGTCAGTAGATAACGTAACATTTACAAACATGTTTGTCATATTGGTAATACTACTAATATCCCAAGCGCCTAAATCCTGATTAAAAGTCGTTGCATTTTCAAACATTTGCTGCATGTCCTCTACACTGCTTACATCCCAACTACTAACATTTCCATTAAAGGCTAATGCGCCTTTAAATGCTTCCCCCATATTGGTTATGGAACTCACATCCCAGTGGTTTAAATCTCCATTAACAAGTACTGCATCTTGAAAGATCCCAAACATACTGGTAGCATTACTTAGGTTTGGTGCATCGGTGGCATTGAGCAATAAGTTAGAGCAACCTCTAAAGGCAAATTGCATGTTGAACCATTCAATGTTTCCCCACTGCTCTACACTGAGGATTTTATCTTTATCGCCTTGATTATTGAACAGAATGAATGGAAATTCACCGATGATCTTTACTGTATATGTTCCAGCGGAATCGTAAGTATGTGTATAATCTTCAGTCAGGTTAAAGCTGTAATTACCATCGCCCCAATCAACGCTGTAATTGTAAGTATTTTGTGAAAAGGTTGGAATCGTGATTTGCGTATTCCCTGATGTCCCGGAATTATCCGTTTTCCAGGTAGTGATAAAACCATCGTCAAAATTAGTTCCACAGTCTGCACCATCATCAGAAATTGCCCAATTAAAAGGTGCAGAAGTCAAGATAGTTCTGGCGGGTTGTCCAAAACAATATTTGCTATCTCCTGCACTAAAAGTGATTCCTACGGGAATCTGTGTTTCACCCTCGTCTAATGTACTCCACCCTAAAAGCAAGGCATCATAATTTTCTATGCTAAGCGTAACACCACCAAACATGCTTGTAGCATCTGTAAGCGCACTGATATCCCAAGCACTTAGGTCTTGATCGAAAGCTGAAGAACCACTAAACATACTAGCCATATCGGTAATAGTACTCACATCCCAATTGTTAAAATCACTATTTACTGAAGTCGCCGCCGCGAACATACTGTTCAATGATGTCGCCCAACGCAAATTTGGTGCGTCTGTAGCATTAACTACCAGGTTCTGGCAAAAGAAAAAAGCGGCTTCCATGGATTGCCATCTCACATTACCCCATTGTTCAACAGATTTGAGTTTGGCTCTGTTTTCTGGTGTGGTATTTGCCATTAAAATGCGAGGGAATTGACCTATAATTCTAACTGTATGTATGCCAGGGTTGGCATAGATATGGAGTGCAATGCCAGTTCTATTAAAAGTTGTATTACCATCGCCCCAATCGATATGGTAATCGTAGGTATCGCTTGGTGATACCGGAATGATAATAACTTCATTAGGCGTAGTGGTTTCCCAGGTTGTAATAAAACCGTTATCAAATTGTTCGATATTACATTCTTGTCCTTGATCGTTGATTGTCCAACCATAAGTATCGATAATGTATTGGCGCTCAGCAATGGCTGCGCAATATTTAGAATCACCAGCATCAAAATTTTCATTAGGCATTAAACTTGGTAGGCTACTCCATCCCATCAATAGGGCGTCATAGTTGTCTATGGATAAGCCCGAATTGTTGAACATGTTTCCAAAATTGTTGACACTACTCACATTCCAATCACCGATATTCTGGTCGAAATCTCTGGCGTAAGAAAACATAAATTGCATTGTAGTCACATTTGAAACGTCCCAAGCACCAATGTCCTGATTGAATTTCAATGCAAGACCGAACATTTCTGTCATATCGGTAACGCTCGACACATTCCAGTTGCCCAACTCCTGATTAAAATCTTCGGCTTCATAAAACATTGACCTCATACTAGTGACATTACCCACATTCCAACTATTGATATTCTTGTTGAAATTTCGGGCAGCGTCAAACATTTGGTCCATATTTGTTACATTACTCACATTCCAATTACCAATCTCCCCGTTGAAGTTTGTGGCATAATTAAAAAGCTCTGACATATTAGTCACATTACTTACATCCCAATGGTTTAGATCAGCATTAAGACTGGAAGCACCTTCGAACATGCGTCTCATATTAGTGACATTGGACAGATCTGGAGCATCTGTTGCCAATACATTCATATTCTGACAATCAGAAAAGGCTGAATTCATAGTTTCCCATTGTATGTTTCCCCATTGATCTACAGACTGTAATTTTTGAGCATTATTAGTAGAGAAACCATCACCAAATCTTGCAGCAGGAAAGACCCCAATTATTTTTATTTGATAAGTTCCCAAGGCATCGTACACATGATCTATATGACCTGTAACATTCAAGTCCCTCTGCCCATCACCCCAGTCGATGTTATAGGAGTAAGTCAAGTTTTCATCTATCATGATGGATATGGTCTGTGTAGACGTCCCAAGATTTGTGTTCCACGTGGTAATCAATCCATTTTCAAAAGGATCACTGCAATCCTCACCATCATCAAAAATCTGCCAACCAAAATCATCAATAATCTGTTGGCGTGCCGCTGCACCTGCACAGTACATACTATTACCTGCATTGAACGTGACATTGTTTTGCAAGGAAAGATTCGCCCAACCATTTAATAAAGCATCATAATGATCCACAAATAACTCAGCTCCAGAAAACATGGCTGCCATATTTGTAACATTGCTCACGTTCCAAGCGCCTAAGTCCTGATCGAATGCAACAGCATCATGAAACATACTTCTCATATTGGCAACGTTACTCACATTCCAGTTCCCAATATCACTATTAAAGCTTGAAGCCCCTTGAAACATACTTCTCATATTGGTAACGTTACTCACATCCCAAGCGCTTAGATCTCCATTAAAGCTACTGGCATTAAAAAACATAAAACTCATCTCAGTCACATTGCTAAGATCTGGTATATCTGTTGCGTTAAGGGTCATATTGGTACAGCCGCTAAAAGCTCTTTCCATACTCGTCCATGAATTTGTTCCCCATTGCTCTACAGACACCAGCTTTTCTTTACTATCATTCGCTCCGAAATGTATTCGTGGAAAATCTCCAATAATCTTAACTGTATAGGTTCCTATTTCTGCATAACTATAAATAAAACTTCCTGTATGTCCAGTACTTATGTTACCATCACCCCAATCCACTGCATAATTATAGCCTGGTCCTGTTGTTTCTATGCGTATGGCTAAATCATGGTCAACTCCTGGGTTATCTGTTTTCCAAGTGGTAATGAAGGCATCAGAACAATTTAAACCACCATCGGTAATGGTCCAACCTTTTCCACCATTGGCAACTGTCTCCGTCAAGAAATCATGTTCTTCCTCTCCCAAACAATACGGAACCGTACCCACTGAAAATGTCTGGTTTTCTAAAAGCCCTGGCAGTGTACTCCATCCGATAAGTATGAGACCGTAATTGTAACTGGACAATCCTGAGTTCTCAAGCATAAGTTGAAAATTAGCGACGTTGCTAACATTCCAACTACCAAGATTTTGATTAAAAGATGTTGCATTTAAGAACATACGCTCCATATCAAGAGCAGCACCTATATTCCAGCTAGTGATGTCTTCATTGAAACTAGGATTATTTGCGAACATAAAGGCAAAAGACTCTACATTACTCACATCCCAAGCATTTAGGCCAGCATCGATATTTGTATTTTGAAACATGCGCGACATATCCACTACGTTGCTAAGGTCTGGTGTATCAGTGGCATTAATTACCAGATTAGTACATCCACGAAAAGCCTGATTCATGCTTGCCCATGCATTTGAGCCCCACTCTTCTACTGATAAAATCTTTTGTAAATCACCCGAATTAGCGAAATATAACTGAGGGAACTCTCCTTTAATTTTTACTGTATACGTTCCCGAGCTAGCATAGGTATGCGTAACATCTCCTGTAATATTGGTTTGAATATTACCATCTCCCCAATCTACTGCATAACTATAGGTTGCACTATTATTTGTTGGAATTGTAATTTGATTGTCACCAGATGGTCCATTATTATCAGTTGCCCAAGTCGTTACGAAGGCATCGTCAAAGAAGTCAATACAGGCATCGTTATTATCGATGAGTGTTACATTTGCCATGCAGGAACTTTGATTACCAGCATCATCCCGAACCGTCAATTCCACAATAGCCCCTGCCAAATTATCACAAGTTAACATGGGTGGCTCAACACTATAACTTGTTATTCCTGTATCATCTGTAGAACCTCCGTCGATATCAGATATTTGCACAATATAGTTACCTGAAGCATCTAAATTCGCTGTAAAATCCTGACAAACAGCTACTGGAGGTTCTGAATCAACATAACCAACTTCGAATCTTAGATCTTCATCGCTTTCTGAAATCCAATTGCTTCCTGTAAACCTTTGTGCACTACCATCAGAATAAGGTGGACTACCGCTAAATGATTCATAGCGTATAATTTCAGTATCCTCAATAGTGAATGTATAGACCTCTCCTAGAGTAACATTTATTGGGGATGACAGTATAATAGTATTACTGCCGATACTTGGAAAGTCTGTTGAAAAAGTCTGTAATAATGTAGCTCCACCACTACTCACCGCACCTTGATAAATTGATACATCAACTTCCGATCCTGTGGGCACAGAAGGCGCTGTATCCACCCAGACCCTAAACCGGTCAATTTGTCCCGTACAAGTACTTGTAAATGATTGTCCGTAACCTAATGCGGCAATTGATGCTGTATTAGCTTGGTTTTGTATAATCGTATCTCCTGCGCCACACTGTGTATTTCCTTTTGAGATGCCTGATAGAAAGATCAATACCATCAGGCCATATTGAAGAACTGTTTTCATTTTAAAGGGGTTTAAAAAATTCAACAGTTCAAATGTATATTCAGCTTACCCTAGTGATGAAATTTCAGGGGGCTACAAAAGGGCTACAAAATTTTAAGTTATTGATTTTCAGTATTTTAAAAATCTCTCAAAAATGCATAGATATCTTGATCTGGATTGAGATTTAGCTTTTTTCTGAGTCGATAACGACTCATTTTTACGGATGAGGGGCTAATGTTTTGTAGAATAGCTATCTGTTTACTATCCATATTTAACTTGATTAAAGAGCATAACCTTACGTCGGTTTTGGTAAGGTTTTCAAAGCTATTTTTTAAACGTTCGTAGAAAGCTGTACTCAGGGTATCAATCTGGCTATAAAATTCCTTAGTACTTTCATCAATCCACATGTGGTTTTTTATTTCACTTTCAAGATCTTTAAATGCTTTATTGTGCTTTACTTCAGAATCATTTTTAACATCATTGAGTTTATCTGATAGTACTTTTACCCATTCTTGATTCTTGGAGATATTAATAGCAAAATTGGTAAGGTCCTTTTTCTTGTGTTCAATTTCAGTACTCAATAATTTATTTTGGAGGGACATATATTTGCGCTTCGCTTTCTGTTTTACATAGATATAGATCAGTAGCCCCGCGAACAATATAAGTCCAATCAACATCCATTGAAATTGCACCCTTTTCTTCTTGGCTAGCACTTCTAAATTTGCTTCTGCAACTTCTCTTTCTTTGACCAATTGAAGACTATCCACTAATTTTTCTTGTCGAAATTCACTTTGAATTTCGAGGCGTTGTATTTTCCTAAGATTTTCGTCATTTATTAATGAATCTGAATGTTTTTTAAACAACTTATAATTGACTAGAGCCTGCTCAAAATCTCCTGTTTTATTTTGAATGTTGGATATTCTGTTATAGGCTTTGGATACACGCTGTTTCAACCCCTCTTCTTGAGCTACTTTCAACGAGGCTCTAGCATAAATCATTGAGTTGGGATAGTCCTCCATTCTATAATAGCTGGTAGACACATTGTAATTGGTAGATGCCATGGATGATTTATTCCCGAGCTTTGTATAATAGGCCAAATTCTCTAAGTTTAGCTTAAGGCTTTTATCATACTGTTTCTTTACATTGTAGAGCACAGCCATATTACCATTAACTCTATGCAGATCTTCTTCTCGGTCTAAATCCTTGAAAATAGATTTGGCTTTTTCATAGCAATATAGTGCCGAATCTAATTGATTTACCTTTCTATAGGACACACCTAGCATGTTGTAACCTGCTGCGACTCCTTTTTTATTTGAGTTTAGCGCCTCTAAAATGGCTATTGCCGATTTATAGTTTTCAATAGACTTAGGGTATTCACCCATAAATCGATACAAAACACCCATGTTGTGCATAATGTTGGCTACATTGGAGGAGTCTCCTATTCTGAAAAAGGTTTCTTTTGCTTTGACAAAATAAGACATTGCATCTGCATAATCGCCTTGCCTTCTTTTTACAATACCCAATATGCTGTATGGCGGAGCTAAGTAACCACCTTCTAATAAATCTTTATTGTTATTCACAATTTCAACAGCTGTAAGCAAGTGATCTTCAGCTTCACTAAATTCTCTGTAAACTTCATATTCAGCCAATGCGACTAACGAAGTTACCCTAGCAGAATCTGTTTTTGCTACTTTGTATTGTTGCTCTAGGTTTATGAGGATTGTATCCTTATCTTCTTTGGCAGTTTCATTTTCAGCTTGCTGCTGACTGTAAGAACTATTTGTAATTAATAGTAGTATGAATACTAAAACAAATCGCATGAACTAAAGGGTAAGAGGGTTATATACTCGTAAAGATATTAAACTTTACAGAGCAACATCAAATCCTTTAACAAAAAACTCCAACCAAAAAGGTTGAAGGTTTTACTTGTGGTGGGAATTGGACTTGAACCAGTGACCTTCAGGTATTGATGGTAAAAAAGATCATGAATTTCTTGTTACCAAAAATTCAAACTTAAAGAACTTTTGATTGGGAGATTGCTCAACAGAAACTTTATCGATGTTAATCAATTTTATTTCAGCGTTGTCTAGCTTGACGATATTTCTCTTATCAAAATCCAATGTAATAACCTTACTATGTTCATTATGCTCATTAAATACCAATTGGCTTATAGTTGCTCCTTGTTTTTTCTCCTCATCGATATAATCGGTGATGTTGCCATCAACCAATAACGTAACTAATTGATCATTATAAGGAGCATGAAGTTGAAAGTTGTAACCAAATGCCTCTTCCATAGGAGGAGTGAATGGGGATAAGACAATACTAAACAATTTATTCATAACAGGTATTTTTAAGAGAAAAGGTCGTTTCTGGTTGCGAGCCTGGTTGGGGGTTTATATCACAAAAATAAGAAAAGCATTCTAGTAAGAATAACTAAAATGCTTTTAATCAGTGGCCTTGGCCTTAGTAGCGGGAACTGGACTCGAACCAGTGACCTTCGGGTTATGAGCCCGACGAGCTACCTACTGCTCTATCCCGCGATATCGGACTGCAAAGATAACACCTTTTTTAACAATTCAAAGTATTTAAAACAAAAAAACTCCTACATTTCTGTAGGAGTTTAATCTAACTAAAACTATAAATGATGATTAACTAATCTTCATCTTCGGTATCCAATGTTGCTATGCTTCCTTTGCTATCTGTATTTGTGTAATCGAACATGATTCCTTCTGGTAATTGCTCACCAAGTGCGGCAAAATCTCCTTTAAAACCGTTATTGCCAATCATAAGCACTTTAAGGTTTGTTAAGCTCGCCATACCACTAGGTAAGTCCCCATAAAAGGCATTGTTGGAAAGCACCAATTCTTCAAGGCTTGCCATCTCTCCAAGCTTAGTAGGTAGAGTGCCAAATAGACTATTGTCAAAAACACTCAATGCTTTTAATCCTTTCAAATTAGAAATGCTGGCTGGCAGCTTTCCAGAAAGTTGATTACTACTGATTAATAGTTCTTTCAGGTTGTTAAGCTCACCTATAGAGCTTGGGATTGATCCCGTTAAACTATTGTTGTATAATTCTAATACTTGTAATTTCTTTAAGTTCCCAATATTTGATGGTATGTTACCCTCAAGTTCATTCATAAATAATTGAATGGACTCTAACTCCGTTAGCTGAGTTATTGCTTCTGGTATTTGCCCATTTAAATTATTGAAAGCAATATTTATTTCTTGAAGTGATTTCAGATTAACGATAGACTCAGGAATAGCACCATTGATTTCGTTTCTGAATAAACAAAGCTTTTGTAAATGGGTAAGATTTCCTAGCTCTTCTGGAAGTTCTCCGGTTAAATTGTTGAACATCAAATTTAGCTCAACAACTTTGTCTCCAGAGACAACCACACCATACCATTCACTAACTGGTTTGGTAAGATCCCAAGACGTACTCCAGGTATCTCCATTGGTACTCTTATAAAACGCCTCTAAGGCTTCTTTTTCTTGTGTTGAAATATTGGCAAATGCAAAAGCAGATACCAAACATAGTAGAAGGGTTAGTTTCAAAGATTTCATAATAGCAGATTTGAGGAGGGACTCATTAACACCACGAATCTACTAAAACATCGTTAAAATATCAATTTTTTTCGATGAAATGCATTAATGAAAACATATAAAACTGATATTCAATATGTTACAGAAAGTGATTATTGAACTATTTTTGCTGAAAAATCAGTAATTGCATCTGCTTCTATTCTGAAATTCAACTGAATAGGATTACAACACACTTCGCAATCTTCGATATAATGTTGCTGATTTTGAGAACTATCAATCAGCATTGAAATTTGTTCCCAGCAGTGTGGACATTGAAAGAAATATTCAAACTGATTCATGGCATTTATTCAAACCTAATTGCTTTTACTGGCGTAATTTTGGTGATGACATAAGAAGGTACCAGCAACATAATCATGCATACCAAAAATGTACCTACATTTAGTAAAATAACATAGTCTACACTAATATAAACTGGAGCTTCGGTCACATAATAGGTTTCAGGATTCAATGGTACTAGTTTAAAGTATTTCTGCATTAACAATAAGCCTAACCCGATAACATTTCCCCAGAACAATCCTAAACCAATAAGATAAGATGCATTGTATAAAAACACTTTTCTCACACTCCAGTCTGAGCTTCCGAGTGCTTTCAAAATACCAATCATTTGTGTACGTTCAAGAATAAGTACTAATAACGCAGTAATCATATTGATGGCTGCCACCAAAATCATAATACCTATAATACCATAGACATTGTTATCAAAGATTTTTACCCACTCGAATACTGATCCGTATTTGCTAGATACCTTTGTAGCGTTTAATAATGAAGGAAGTACTTGGTAAACTTCAACTGTTTTTTGATCTAGCTCATCAAAATCATCAATAAAGACTTCAAAATTCCCTATCATGTCCTCAGACCATCTATTGAGTCTTTGTACGTGTTTAAGGTCACCGATGATGAAGGTTTCATCCAGTTCTTGAAATCCAGAATTATAGATTCCGACTACTGTAAATGCTCTTATTTTTGGTACTCTCTGTAGATCTTCTTCTCCGAACACCATTTGAAACTTATCTCCTACTTTGAATTGTAGTCTATTGGCTAAATATTGAGAGATTAATACCTCATCACTCATTGTATCACCAAATGCTGGTAAGGTTCCTTCTCTCAAAAACTCTGAAAAATAATCCCAGTTATAGTCCTTTCCTACGCCTTTCAATACCACACCTTCAAAATCGGTTTCGGTTCTAATCAATCCAAACTTGGAAGCCACAGCCTGTACATGAGAGATCCCTTCAATGGTTTTGAAGTTTGGATAGAACTCTTGATTAATGGTTACAGGGACTTTGGACTCGTTTGAAAGGTTATTATCGTAGTTCGAAACCACAACATGACCATTAAAAGCCACCACTTTTTCGCGTATCTTTTTCTGTAGGCCAAGACCTGTAGCTATAGAGATAAGCATTACAATAATGCCGATTGCAATGGCTGCAATACCTATTTTTATTATTGGTGCCGAAACACTACTTTTATACGACTTACTGCCAATAATGCGTTTAGCTATAAAAAACTCGTAATTCAAAATTGAATATGCTTTTAAAGGTCCTCAAAAATACTGTTTTATTATTTGTTTTGGTATTGATTGCTTGTGGTTCTGGTGTTGAAAAAAATAAGACTCAAAATGACGAGATTCAGAATGACAATTTAAAGTTAAATGACACCGGAATTATTGTCGGAGCTAATCAAACCGAAAACTATTTACCGTTACTAAACGGAAAATCTGTTGGTATTGTTGCGAACCAAACTTCTGTGATTTTTAAAGATGAAAATAATAACTACGCACATATAGTTGATTCTTTGCTTGCTTTGAAGGTTGACATTAAAAAAGTATTCGCACCTGAGCATGGCTTTAGAGGAAAAGCAGATGCAGGAGAACATGTAGATGACGGTTTTGATACCAAAACCAATTTACCAATTGTATCACTTCATGGGAAAAACAGAAAACCTACTTCGGAGCAGCTTAAGGATTTAGACGCCGTAGTTTTTGACATCCAGGATGTAGGCGTTCGTTTCTACACCTATATTTCTACTTTGCATAATGTGATGGAAGCATGTGCTGAAGCTAATATCCCTGTAATAATTTTGGACAGGCCAAATCCTAATGGACACTATATAGATGGTCCTACTTTAGAAATTGAAAACAAGAGTTTTTTGGGAATGCATCCTATTCCCTTAGTCCACGGAATGACTATTGGTGAATATGCACAAATGATTAATGGAGAACATTGGTTAAAAAATGGAATACAATGCAATATCTCAATCATACCAATTAAAAATTATTCGCACAGTACTTCGTATAGTCTACCAATCCGTCCTTCTCCAAATCTTCCTAATGATCAATCTATTAAACTTTATCCTAGTTTAGGGCTTTTTGAAGGCACCAATATTAATGCTGGTAGAGGCACAGAATTTCAGTTTCAGAGATACGGAGCGCCATTTTTAAATAGTGAGACCATGAGTTTTACGTACACACCTATTGCCAATTTTGGTGCTAAATATCCAAAACACCAAAACAAACTATGCTATGGTGAGGACTTGAGAAATGCGGAAATTAATGGGCAAATGACTCTAAAATGGGTTATAAAAGCTTATGAAAACTCAACTGATAAGTCTAAATTTTTTAATACTGACAATTTCACTAAACACGCTGGTACTAGCAAGCTTCAAAAGCAAATAGAAAACGGAGATACCGAAGCTCAAATAAAGGCATCTTGGCAAGAAGGCTTAGCTAGTTTTAAAAAGGTTAGAGAGAAATATTTATTGTATGATTAGTCGTTTTTTGTTGCGACCAGATTTTCTTCTTCTGTAGTTACTAATGCCAAACCATCTTTGAGAACATTCACAACAAAAACAATTCTCAAAGGCGATTGCACGACTACAAATACATGCCTACCTCTAGACAAACTATTTAATGGCACTTGAAATTCGTTAGCATTGACTGTATAACTTAGTTCTCGTTTTACACTTTTATTGATGGAATAGACATAGTTTATCTTCTTATTGCTTTCTAGAAGTAATGTGTCCTTTGTAGCGTTGAGCTCATGGTACAAATCCTTGGCTTGTACATTGACATTCTTCTTTAGTGTGGCATAAGGTGTTTGTGCTGAAACTGGATTAAAGAACAATCCAAAACAGGCTAAAATGACCAGAATTGTATAAGTTTTCACGATTTACTATTAAGTTCTACTTCGTTGAACTCAACTGTAATCTTTAGCCCTCTCGTGGTAAATGTAGCCGCTTTCAGCAAAAACGAACTAATTTATCCACAAACGCATTAAAATATTCGAAGAAAAGCGATTTACTTGCCTAATAAGCCTATTAAACGGTCTGGGTAGTCAGTAATAATACCATCAACACCGTATAATATCATCTGTTCCATATCACTAATCTCATTGATTGTCCATGGAATTACCTTGAATCCTTCAGCCTGTAATTCAGTGACATTTTCGGCATTCAACAACTTATAATATGGGCTTATAATTTCTGGTGTATAACTAAGCTTAGACAGTTTGTTCACAATTGCTTCACCTTCATCTATTAATAAAGCAACTTCCATATTAGCATCTTGTTGTTTTATTTCTTCTAGAATCCTAAGGTCAAATGACTGTAGATTGGTTCTATCGAACACGTCTGCAGTTTTAAGTTGATTCATAACTAAAGCCACAAATTCTTTTGGGTTAGGTGTATAAATACCATCATATTCTGGTTTTGCCTTAAGCTCAATGTTGTATTTAATACTAGGATTGATAGCCTTAGTCATTTCAAAGACTTCACTCAAAAGTGGTTTGTAGACACTTTGCAACTCTTGATCTGGAAACCTTGGATGTGCTTTTGTACCACAATCGAATGTTTTGATACTATCAAAAGTCATTTGATATAGGTTGTATTGCTTATCTGATTCAACAGGAATATGATTACCATCAGGAAGTTTACAAATAGTTCTACTCATAAAGGGCTCGTGAGAAACTATAATCTTGTGATCTTTGGTCACTGCGATATCCATTTCTAAGGTATGGACACCCAATTCTATGGCTTTTTTGAACGCTGGCAGTGAGTTTTCTGGTAATAAGCCTCTACATCCTCTATGCCCTTGTATGTCGATCACTTTGTTTGAATTACAACTCGTTAATGCCATCAGAATAACTAGCAAAAATCTACTTATCTGCATCTGGGATATATGTCGGTTTTTGATACTTCTGAAAAGGTTGTTTCAACAATTCTATGATATCGCTGTTCTTCTTTTCATCTGGAAACACATCTACACCATAAATTAGTTTTTCTCTATCTATAGTCATGAAAGTCCCAAGCAATCGATCCCAGATTGAAAAGATATTGCCATAATTAGAATCTGTATATGGCAAGACATAATGATGATGGACTTTATGCATATCTGGTGAAACCAACACATAACTTATGGCTTTATCTACTTTCTTTGGCAGTTTGATATTTGCATGATTGAATTGTGTCGAAACCAAAGACAATGATTGATAGAGCATAACTATATATATTGGTGTACCTATGATCCAAACTCCAGCCAGAGTGAACACAAAACGAATCATGCTTTCTAGTGGATGATGTCGATTTGCTGTAGTAGTATCTACCTTATGATCGCTGTGATGCACCAAGTGTACCATCCATAATGGCTTCACTTTATGCTCTACATAATGAGGTAAATAAGCGCCAATAAAATCCATTAATAGAATTCCTAAAAGCACATAAGCCCAACTTGACATTTCGGGAAGCCAGTTGATGATTCCAAAATTATTAGCTTCAACCCAATCCGCTGATGAAATCAGAAGAAATGCCAAAGCAAAGTTTACAATGATTGTGGTTATTGTAAAAAAGATATTGGGTATGGCATGTCGCCATTTCTTATAATTGAACTTGAATAATGGCAATGCACCTTCGAGTAACCAAAACAGGGTTAACCCTCCGACAAGTATTATACTTCTATGAGATGATGGTATATCTCTGAAATATTCAATTATGGTTTCCAATTCTTTTCGGTGTTTTTAGTGATTATTAGTTCGGATTTCTTCAAATCTAATAAAGAAACTTTACTTTTCCATAATTCTGCTTCTTCTTCATCCTTTAATAATCGATGCGAAATGTAATTTAGAAAGTTAAACATGGATTGATTAATACTGTAGATTTCTTCTTTACTCAATCGGTTTAACTCTCTTAATATTTTTCTAGGCCTATTGACTACTGTATACTGATACACGCGTTGCAATTCACACTTTTGTGCAAAAGCCAATCGTTTATCTTCATCAACGTCGCCTAATAATTGCTTAGCTTCATCTAAATAAATTAGAGCTAGATCTATAATTTCATTTTCTACAGCAGAACTCTGAAAAATTGCATAGTCCATATACTTTGACGCCAATCGAAATGTGGTCGTGAAGTTTTTGACCTCAGCATAATTACGCAGCTCCTTATTGATGTAATAGGTGTTTAAGGCATATTTGTCTATGAGATAAGAAAGATCAACATTGGAATAATCCTGAATATTAAATTTAGCATTCAAGATATTTCCGTTAGTATCCATAATTTTGACGCTATCGTCATTGAATTTGCTGATATAGCCTAATCTACGTTTTTCCTTTATTTCTAAAAACAACTTCTCATAATTGGTTTCGCTGAGTTTAACAGGTACAAAATGTTCCCAGATAACTTCGTTAGCACTATTATTTCCTCTGGCGCTTACAATTATTGTATTGCCATTGGCATCCTTAAAGGTTATGGTTTGAAGGTCTGATGCTGCTTGTTCCCACATTACAAAGAGCATTTTGTTTTGAGTCAAAGCCAATCGTTTTGCAATATCCAATGAGGTCATCCATTCGGACTCTTGGCCAAATGTAGATATCGATAAACTCATTATAAGCAAAAGGACTATACGCTTCATAATCTTATTTTCTCTTTCATAGCTTCAACAATATTATATGCTGCCGGACAAATTGCAACATTCTTCAGTGTAAGATTTGAGATTTGTTGAAACTTCTTACGATCCGTATGCGGAAATTCTCGACAAGCCTTCGGTCTTACATCATATATTGAACAATAATTATCTGCTCCCAAAAACGTACAAGGCACAGATTGCAACACATAATCATTATCTTCATCTACCCTCAAATATTGTGCTATAAATTGTTGTGGCTTTAGTTTAAAGAACTTTGCTATGCGCTCTATATCCTTATCTGTAAATAAAGGTCCAGTGGTTTTACAACAATTTGCACATTCTAGGCAGTCAGTTTTTTCAAACTCATCATCGTGCAATTCTTGCATTACGTAATCTAATTGTTTTGGAGGTTTCTTTTTTAGCTTGGCAAAGAACGCCTTGTTCTCTTTATGTTTATCTTTGGCGAGCTTCGGAAGATTATCAATAATGTCTTGCATAGTGTAAAAATACTGAGAATAAGATGCTGAATCAAACTTAGCATTGCTAAAAATTGTTAATGAAAGACCTCATCGGAAAAGCAATGATCGATTACCAAAATGGTAATTATACTGAAGACATCATCACATCTACAAATATTTCTGATGATGATGTTTTACCACTTCCATATTTATTCAGAACTTATTCTGAAATGTCTAAGCTAGAACAAAAAGCGCTAAACCTTAGCAAAGGTAAAGTACTCGATGTTGGTTGTGGTGCGGGGAGTCATAGTCTATATCTTCAAAATAAAGGTTTAAGTGTAAAAGCGATTGATATCTCTGAAGGTGCTATCAACGTTACTAAAGAGCGTGGTGCCAATAATGCTAATGTTTTGAATATACTGGATGAAACCGAAACGTTCGACACCATTTTGTTACTCATGAATGGGACTGGTATCTTTCAGACTTTAGAGAATACGTTATTCTACCTTAAGCATTTAAAATCAACATTAAATCCTGGTGGTCAAATCCTGATAGACTCTTCAGACATTAAGTATATGTACGAAGATGATGATGGTGGTTATTGGATGGATATGAATGCCGCTTATTATGGGGAATTGGATTATTTCCTGAAGTATAAAGGTGAAGAAGAAACGCCTATGAAGTGGTTATATCTGGATTTTGAAACTTTAAGCACTAAGGCTGATTTGGTTGATTTAAAGTGTGAAAAGATTATGGATGGTGAGCATTTTGATTATTTAGCTAGACTTAGTCATTGATATTATAACGTGTATAAAGCCTTCCATTCATGGTAAATTGATCTTTAGAATCAAACCGCAACTCCTCTAGCACGCTACCGTATAAAGCACTTATTTCTAAATATGGCACAAAGCATTCCCCTTCTTGCTCCAAAACAATCCGATAGTCCTCATTAAAGACCAAATCGTATTTATTGGAATTTCTATTGGGATTAAAATCCATACTCTCCAAAGTCTCAATTTTGCCTGAAGTATTGCTAAAGGATATTTTATAAAACATCCCAGATGTTGACCCCTCTACCTTCCAGAATCCTTCAACAAGTTGCTTTACTTCATCAGATGATGGTAAGCAGGTATAGTCCTGAGCCATTAGTCCAAAACTAAAACAAAGCAAATATATCGACACTAGCTTTTTCATTTCACTTGTTCTCCTCCTATAAACGTATTAATCACCTTAATATTTGGAATCTCTTTGGCGTCTACAGTCATGATGTCTTTATCTAGCACAATAAAGTCTGCAAACTTTCCAACTTCAATACTTCCTTTTTCAGCTTCTTCAAAATTAGCATGCGCTGCCCAAATAGTCATGCCTTTCAAAGTTTCTTCTCTTGTTAACGCATTATCCATAAGGTAACCACCTTCTGGATAGGCTTCTAAATCTTGCCTAGCTACAGCAGCATAGAACGTAAGCAACGGACTTACTTTTTCAACAGGAAAATCTGTTCCTAAAGCCACCGTGCCACTAGCATCCAATAAATCTTTGAAGGCATAAGCACCTTTTTCGCGTTCATCTCCTAGTCGATCGCCTGCCCAATACATATCACTTGTCGCATGTGTTGGCTGTACAGATGGTATAATGTTTTTATTCTTGAATAATTCAAAATCATTATCTGTTATCACCTGAGCATGTTCTACACGCCAGCGTCTATCAGAGTCGTCGTTTAAAATATCTTTGTAGGTATTCAGCACCACTCTATTAGCAGAGTCACCAATAGCATGTGTATTCATTTGATATTCTGAATTTGCAATACGCTGAGCCAAGCTTTTAAAATCATTAACTCCTATAACCATAGCACCGAAATGGTTTTCTTTATCTGAATAGGGTGCCTTTAATACAGCACCACGGGATCCTAAAGCGCCATCTGCATAGACTTTCACAGATCTCACATTGAGATAGTCAGTTTTTATCTTGCCTTTAGGTAAGTAATAGTCAAGGTTCTCTTTGGTATTGCTAATCATGGCATAGACCCGCATTTTTAGAGCCTCGCCTTTTTGCATGGTCTCGATCAACTCTATCACTTTCTTATCCAGCCCTGCATCTGAAACTGTGGTAAGCCCAAGATCAAAGCATATTCTTTGCGCGTCCAACAAAGCCCTTTGTTGTTCTTCCAGTGTTGGCTCTGGATACACACCTTCAACCAATTCCATTGGGTTATCAATAAGGACTCCTGTCAATTTACCGTTTTCTTTTAAAATCTCTCCGCCTTCTATTCTTGATTCTGAAGTAATGCCTGCTAAATCTAATGCAGCTTGATTGCACAACATCGCATGACCATCGATACGCGTTAACGCAACTGGTTTGTCTGGAAATAATTTGTCTAACAGGTTTTTATCTGGAAAATTCTTGTCCTCCCAATCATTCTGATCCCAGCCTCTTCCTATTATAAAACTAACATTACGTTCGTTTTGAAAATCTACAACTCGCTTCATTACCTCTTCAAAACTTGTTGTTCCAGTAAGGTCTACTCTATTTTGATTGAGTCCTAAATTGTAAAAGTGGCAGTGTGCATCTATAAAGCCAGGCACAATAGTTTTACCTGTAAAGTCTAAGGTTTCGTCTGCTTCAAATTTATTTTGAATATCATCTTTTGAGCCTACTGCTACGATCTTTCCTTCATTAACAGCAAAAGCTTCAGCGATTTCAAAGTCTTGATTAACTGTATAGGTTTTGCCTGAAATAACTATGGTTTCTACTTGTTCTCTTTTTGAACAAGCCACTAAAATGAATACACAAAATAGTACTGCAATATTTCTCATAGGAGTTTCAATTTGCTATAAAAATAAAAAGCATTCTCGTAATTGAGAATGCTTTTTCAATATTATACGTAAAGAAGTTCTAGTTTAGACTCGCTAAACTGGCTTTTATCGTTTCAATTTTAGCTAGCGCGTCGGCTTCTTTCTTCTTCTCATTTGCAACCACTTGCTCTGGTGCGTTATTAATAAAACGCTCATTGGACAGCTTCTTCTGAACAGATTTCAAGAACCCTTCGGTGTAATTAAGTTCTTCTGAAAGTTTCTTTATTTCTGCTTCAACATCAATAGAACCGGCCATAGGAATAAAATACTCATTCGATTTTACCCTAAAGGTTAGTGCGCCTTCAACGGCTTCGGTAACATATTCTAGCTTTTCAATATTGCCAAGTTTGAGTATTACTTCATCAAAAGTATTCTCTATTTCCTCATTGTTCATAACAAATAAAGATATGGACTCTTTAAAAGCAATATTTTTCTGTTTTCTAATTGCTCTTATTCCTGAAATAACTTCAGAAGCAAAATTAAATTTATAGACAAGTTTCTCATCAAAAGTCTCCTTTTTTGGCCAGCTACTAATCATTAGTGCCTCCTCTGGTTTTCTTTCAGTAATATGTTGCCAAACTTCTTCAGTTAAGAATGGCATAAAAGGATGTAATATCTTTAAATTATTCTCTAATATTTCAATTACCGAACTATAAGTAATTTTATCAATAGGTTCACCATAAGCTGGCTTCACCATCTCCAAAAGCCAAGAACAGAAATCATTCCATATTAATTTATAAGTATCCATCAGTGCATCACTTAATCTATACTCACTATATAAATATTCGAACTTAATTAAAGTTTCTTGAAACTTACTTTCGAACCATTCAATTGAAATCTTAGCATATTCTGGTTGTTCTATATCTGCCACTTCCCAACCCTTAATTAATCGAAATGCATTCCATATTTTATTAGCAAATTGCTTTCCTTGTTGACATAGGGCTTCATCGAACATCAAATCATTTCCAGCAGCTGAGCTTAACAATAACCCTACTCTAACACCATCTGCCCCATATTCTTCTATGAGTTTAAGAGCATCTGGTGAGTTCCCTAAAGACTTAGCCATTTTGCGACGTTGCTTGTCTCTAACCAACCCTGTGAGATAAACATTCTCGAATGGTTTGGCATCCTTGTACTCATAACCTGCTATGATCATACGAGCTACCCAGAAAAATAAAATATCTGGGCCTGTAACCAAATCGTTAGTTGGATAATAGTAATTGATCTCTTCATTCTCAGGGTTGCGAATACCATCGAATACACTCATTGGCCATAACCATGACGAAAACCAAGTATCTAAAACATCTGAATCTTGTCTTAAGTCAGACACTTTCAAATCTGAATTACCTGTTTTGTCCTGAGCTAACTTTAAAGCTTCTTCAGCAGTTTCGGCAACTACAAAATCATTTTTACCATCACCATAATAGTACGCAGGGATTTGCTGTCCCCAGTATAACTGTCTAGAGATATTCCAGTCTCTGATGTTCTCCATCCAGTGGCGATAGGTGTTTTCAAACTTCTTTGGAAATAATTTTACTTCACCTGTTTCTAAAACAGCTTTTAGCGCAGGCTTCACCAAATCTTCCATATTCAAGAACCATTGGTCACTCAAACGCGGTTCAATAACTGCTTTGGTACGTTCAGAAGTTCCTACATTATGTGTAATGGATTCTGTTTTTACCAAAATCCCCATCTCCTCTAGTTCCTTAGCTACATCTTTTCTGGCAATAACACGGTCTTTTCCTTCATGATGTAATCCAAAACTGTTCATTGAACCATCTGGATTAAGGACATCTACTACGTCTAGATTGTGTCTGTCTCCTATCTCCTTGTCATTAACATCGTGTGCTGGTGTCACCTTTAAGCATCCTGTACCAAATTCGATATCTACATAGTCATCTTCAATTATTGGAATTGAGCGATTACAGATAGGAACTGTTACTCTTTTCCCTTTTAAATGTGTGTAACGCTCATCTTCAGGATTAATACAAACTGCGGTATCTCCCAAAATAGTTTCAGGTCTTGTTGTAGCAATGGTTACATAACCATCTTCACCTTCAATTTTATACTTTACATAGTACAACTTATCTGTACGCTCTTCATAATTTACTTCTTCATCAGATAATGTAGTCTGAGCTTGTGGGTCCCAATTTACCATACGATAACCACGGTAAATAAGTCCTTTGTTGTATAGATCAACAAAAACCTTGATAACTGCTTCAGACATGTCATCGTCCATAGTAAACTTGGTACGATCCCAATCACAAGAGCATCCTAGTTTTTTTAACTGCTCTAAGATGACTCCTCCATATTCGTGAGTCCAATCCCATGCATGGGCCAAAAACTCTTTTCTAGTTATGTCATTTTTGTCAATACCTTCTGCTTTGAGTTTTGCAACAACTTTAGCTTCTGTAGCAATGGAAGCATGGTCTGTTCCTGGTACCCAACATGCGTTTTTTCCTAATAATCGTGCGCGACGAATTAATACATCCTGAATGGTATTATTTAACATATGTCCCATATGCAATATACCTGTAACATTTGGTGGTGGAATTACAATAGTATAAGGCTCTCTTTCGTCTGGTTTTGAATGAAAATAGTTGTGTTTCATCCAGTAATCATAGCGCTTATTTTCTACTAAACTAGCATCATATTTAGATGGTATGCTCATACTTTGGAACAGTTTTTGGATAATGACTTGCAAAAGTACTTATATTTATGTTCTTTCGAAATTTTTAGGGCTATAAACGTTAATATTATGTTACCTTTCGTCTAATTAATTTTGTCGGACTTAAAAAAGTAAGTAGCTTTGATAATCAATTAAAACTTAAGTGATGAAAAATTTAATTACAATTTTATTTGTTGGTTTATTGAGTTTTGGTGCTTTAGCACAGGATAAGAAGGTAGCGAAAATAGAATTTAAAGAAACCACTATAGACTATGGAACTATAGAGAAAGGAGCAAATGGCGTAAGAACATTTGTATTTACTAACACAGGTAATGCTCCATTGATAATCTCTGATGTAAAGTCGTCTTGCGGTTGTACGGTTCCAAAAAAACCTAAAGGCCCTATTTTACCTGGTGAAACTGGTGAAATTGAAGTAAAGTATGATACTAAGCGTGTTAACCCTATTAGAAAAACAATTACTGTGATTTCTAATGCTGATACACCAACTGTAGCTTTAAAAATCAAAGGTCTTGTTGTAGACCCAAATAAAACAAGCGTTTTAGAAAAGAAAAACAAAAGTGTGGTTGAGCAATAGAAAAAGCCTACACTCAAAAAAATAAAACCCTCAAGTTATTGAGGGTTTTTTCTTTGAAATACATCTCTTAGTTTGAACTTAAAGGTCATTAATCGACCATCCCTATCGACTTTGATCTTTACTAGCTTACCCGTTCTATTACTCAAATAGCCATTAACATCTTCTAGAGTCATCCCCTGAGTTTCATTACCATTTATAGAGATAATAATATCATCAACCAGAAGTCCACATTCTTTCCCTGGAGAGTTGTCTCGCAATTCAACTATAGTAAAAGCTGGCTTTAAGGCATAGCGATAGGTATCGATCAAATTAATGGTGATATTATCTTCGTTTGATCTTCCGTAATTATCAACCGTATTTTGAGTGGATTTTTCTCTAACGACCCTAAACCCAATTTGTTCTAGTACAATACCGCTTTTGTTGTAATAAAACGGAGCTTTAAACTTACTATTCTTCTTTAAGGTTATCTTATTGTTTGGGTAATCAAAAATAATATTGAATCGTTTCAGTATTTCTCCAGAAATACTTCCATTTCGTTCTTTGAATCGCTTGGCATAACTAATCGATGTCGAATCAGGGAATGCTACATTGACATCTTTGAGCCTAAATTCCCCTATGTAAAATGAGTTTATCTTTGAACGTCTTCCATGTACATCGCCACTCAATCCCTTTCCAAGGAAGTCTTCAAAATACATTCCTTCGGGAGGCATTATGTTTCGTTCCTTGTCTTCGAACAACCACAAAGCATCACTTCCACCAGTATCGATAAGTAGTTTTACTGGCATTACTGTCCCCTGATCATCTATTTTCACCCTACCTTCTATAAATGGCTTATTGTTATTAATGGTTAATGGGAATGTCCTACATTTTTTACACTCTTTATATTCATGATTTTCGGGCTTGTAGAGTTTTATATATCTAGAACTATAGTTGACCTCTACTACAAAATCCTTGAATATATCGTAACCTATAATCCCATGAATGGGTACACCAAGCCTAGGTGTAAAGTTTATAGAACTGTCAAAAACTACGAATATGTCCTGATTAACATTGATAGCATCGCCAACTTTTACGAAATTGTTTTTGGATTTTAATGCTTCAATCATACCTCCTGCTCCCAAACCTCTTAAATACATTCTTTCTACATCCTTTATCTGCAAAGAATCGGTATTCACAAAATTGAATAAAATAGGTCTGCTAACACCAGAATCTAAAATAAAAGAGAGTTCCAAGCCATTTAATTCTACTGGTATGATCATAAGATTACCAATAAGCTTGAATCTTATCTTACTGCTTTCGCCTTGGGGCAAATTAAATTTACTTTGGGAAAAAACTGATATACAACCTATTAAGGCACATAATAAAAATGTAGCACGTATTATTCTCTTCAATTTAGATTAGGTTTAATAACAAGTTACAAATCTTTAACATAAAGGTTGGATTAATAGATGCTTTTTTAAAAAAACTTTAAGATTATTTTTAGAACTTTGCATTTCTAATTATAATTCTAATGCCAAAGATTTCCCAAAAAGGTAATTCAATGCCAGCTTCGCCAATTCGTAAATTGGTTCCTTATGCTGAAGAAGCTGAAAAAAAAGGAAAGCATATATACTATCTCAACATTGGTCAACCAGATATAAAAACTCCAGATGTTGTCTTTGAAGCTATAAGAGATATTGATATCGATGTTATAGCCTACTCAAGGTCTGAAGGTTCTGAAGCTTATCGCAAGAAAATATCTGAGTACTACAAAAAAAATGACATCTCTGTTGAAGCAAACGACATCGTTGTTACCACTGGTGGTAGCGAAGCGCTTTTATTTGCTTTTGGTAGTATCATGGATGCTGGTGATGAAATCATAATTCCAGAACCTTTTTATGCAAACTATAACGGATTCTCAACAGCATCTGGTGTTAAGGTCGTTCCTGTAATTTCTAAAATTGAAAACAACTTTGCTTTACCTCCTGTTGAAGAGTTTGAAAAGTTGATTTCTCCAAATACTAAAGCGATCCTAATCTGTAATCCTGGTAACCCAACAGGTTATTTATACAGTAAAGAAGAAGTTGAGAAATTGGCAGCAATGGTAAAAAAGCATGATCTGTTTTTGATTGCTGATGAAGTGTATAGAGAGTTTGCTTATGATGGTGCTACGCATCATTCAATTTTGAAAGAGCCAGGCTTAGAAGAACATGCTATCGTCATTGATTCTGTATCTAAGCGCTATAGTATGTGCGGCGCTAGAATTGGTTATTTAGTATCCAAGAACAAACAACTTATACAAACTGCTTTGAAATTTGCTCAAGCAAGATTGAGCCCTCCTACACTTGCTCAAATAGCGAGTGAGGCTGCTTTAGACACACCTCAAAGTTATTTTGACGAAGTTATATCAGACTATGTAAACCGACGAAACACACTAATTTCTGAACTAGAGAAAATAGATGGTGTCACAGTCGCTAAGCCAAATGGTGCTTTTTACTGTATTGCACAATTGCCAGTAAAAAACTCGGATGATTTTGCGCAATGGTTATTAGAATCTTTTGATGTAGATGGAGAAACAATTATGGTTGCTCCTGCTGCTGGATTTTATTCTTCTCCTGGCGTTGGTCTAAATCAAATTAGGATTGCTTACGTCCTTAAAGAAGAAAGCTTATTAAAAGCCGTTAATATTTTAAAGCAAGCTTTAAAAGCTTATAAAGACTGATCACTATCGAGCATAATATTTCCTTAAAACCTTATAATACCTTTGGCTTAGATGTTGTCGCAAAGCATTATGCTTCAATTGATTCTGTAGAATCACTTAAAGACACCTTAAAAAGCAAACCAGAGGATATTTTTATTCTAGGCGGTGGAAGTAATATGTTACTCACTAAAGACATTGATGCTTTGGTGCTTCATATAAACTTAAAGGGAATTTCGATTGTTTCTGAAGATGAAACCCATGTTATCGTCAAAGCTAATGCTGGTGAAAACTGGCACGATTTTGTGCTTTGGTGTCTACAACAAAATTATGGTGGCATTGAAAATCTTTCATTAATTCCGGGTAATGTTGGTACAGCTCCAATGCAAAACATTGGCGCATATGGGG
The DNA here is from genome assembly GCF_040493455.1 of Winogradskyella sp. 3972H.M.0a.05. Lineage (NCBI taxonomy): Bacteria > Pseudomonadati > Bacteroidota > Flavobacteriia > Flavobacteriales > Flavobacteriaceae > Winogradskyella > Winogradskyella sp. 3972H.M.0a.05. The sequence goes on from NZ_JANFDA010000004.1 coordinate 28,560, forward strand.
TTGAACTCAAAGATGTTTTTCAATCGTGTGAAGCCTTAAATATAGATACCTTAAAAGAGCGAACATTCAACAATGAAGATTGCAATTTTGGATATAGGGAATCCATTTTTAAGCATGAATTAAAGGGAAAATATATCATAACAAGTGTAACATTCAGGTTGACCAAAACCAATCATACGTTACATACCTCTTATGGTGCGATTACATCGGAGTTAGAGAATTTGAATATTACACAGCCAACTATTCAAGACATATCAAAAGCCGTAATCAATATAAGACAGAGTAAATTACCAGATCCAAATGATATTGGAAACAGTGGTAGTTTCTTTAAAAATCCAGTAATTGATAAATCGCATTTTGAAGAATTGAAAACAATGTTTCCTGAAATTCCTAGTTATGTAGTTTCGGAAACACAAATCAAAGTCCCTGCAGGCTGGCTTATAGAGAAAGCTGGTTTTAAGGGTAAACGTTTTGGAAAATACGGTGTTCACAGTAAACAAGCTTTGGTCTTGGTGAATTATGGAGGTGCAGATGGAAAGGATATTCTTAATTTAGCGAGATTAATCCAGAAGACTATTCTTCGTATCTTTAATATTAAGATCGAAACAGAAGTAAATATTGTGTAACAAAAAAGCCATAACCGAAGTTATGACTTTTAGTACCATAGAATATTTTTATAGATAAAGCTATTAATCAATCATTTTAAAAAGAAAATGGATATTCTAAGGTTATGTTTTGGTAATTTGAGTATCTAGATTTTGTTACATTTACTGTTTCTAACAGTAGATACGATCCAAAATCAATTTTGGATCATCTTAAAATGTTAAAATTTAAAATAGTTAGATAAATTGAAGTTATCGATAGAGCAACAGATCATTCAACTCCTTGCAAACGAGGATCAACGTGCATTGAATTTATTGTACGAAAATTACTCGGATAGCCTCTATGGAGTTATTTTGAAGATCACTAATAATGAAGAAGTTGCAGAAGACGCTCTACAAGAAACCTTTGTAAAAGTTTGGAAAAATAGCAAAAAGTACGATTCTAAGAAGGCTAAATTATTCACTTGGCTGTACAGAATTGCCCGCAATACAGCTATTGACAAACTGCGAAGTTTTAACAACAGATTTCAAAAAGAAGTCCAAATAGACAATTCGAACGTATATATACTACCAACGATGAATCTCAATCAAGATGTAATAGACTTGAAAGAGCATGTTGGCAGACTCGATGAGAAGTATCAAATTGTGTTGGATGCCTTGTTTTTTCAAGGGATGACACAACAGGAAGCTAGTGATGAACTAGACATTCCGCTTGGTACAATAAAGTCGAGATTAAAAATAGGGCTAAGAGAACTAAAAAAAGTTTACAGTCCTTAAAAACAGGTAGATATGGAACACAAACTACAATCTTTTCTTAAGTCTGGCCTATTAGACAAATATATAATAGGCGAAACTTCTGCTACAGAAAACTTGGAGGTAGAGCATTACATTAATACCTACCCTGAAGTTGAAGCAGAATATCTAAGACTTCAAGATAATTTAGAAATTCTGGCCAAAGCAGATGCTGTTGAAGCGCCAAAAGGTGTGCTTCAATCTGTATTTGATGACATAAATGCTTTGGAAGAACCAAAAGTAATTACACTTCACAAAGAGCCAAAAACACGTTGGTATAGTGTTGCTGCAAGTGTAGCTGCTTTGTTATTTGCCGCTACTTCATTCTATTTTTATAATCAATATCAAATTTTACAAAAAGAAAGTTTGATTGTTGATGAAGAAATAAATGACTTGAGAGGCGATATTGAAAACAACAATCAGAAATTAGATGATTTAACACGTCAGCTTCTAAAACTCAACAACCCAGATTCGAGAAAATATGTCTTAAGTGGGAATGAGCGTGCTAAAGACCTTAAAACTGTGGCATACATCAACCCTATAGAGAAAACCTCTTTAATTGATGTTGTTGAATTACCTCAGTTACCAGAAGATAGATGCTATCAAATTTGGGCTGAAGTACAAGACAGAATGATTAGCTTAGGCATCTTAGATGAAACTGAGCGTCAATTACAGTCTATTCCTTATGTGGAAGATGCATTAGCCCTAAGCATTTCTATTGAACCAAAAGGTGGTTCTGAAGAATTTAACGAGGAAGAAAATGCAGTGGCTGAAATCTCTTTAAAGGATAATTAACCCCTTTATTATCCAAGAAAAAAGCCATCACTTCATTGCGATGGCTTTTTGTTTTATAGAATATCCTAAATCTATTCTTTATCAAAAAGTGCCTTGTGGATGAAACCAGCAATGATAGCTCCAGCAATTGGTGCTAACCAGAACAACCACAATTGACTCATAAATTCTCCATTGGTAGCAAATATTGCTTGACTAGTAGATCTCGCAGGATTTACTGAAGTATTCGTAATAGGAATACTAATTAAGTGAATTAGAGTTAGTCCCAAACCAATAGCGATTGGTGCAAATCCTTTAGGTGCTCTTGCATTTGTACTACCCAAAATAATGAGTAGGAAAAATGCAGTAAGTACAAATTCCGCTACTAAAGCCGATGTCATTGAAAACCCACCTGGCGATAGACTATCATAGCCATTTGCAGCAAAATTGCCTACATCTACAAACCCAGATTTGCCAGAAATTATAAGATATAAGACTCCAGCAGCTGCAACAGCGCCTACTAATTGAGCAATGATATAACCTACAAGATCTTTGGCATCAAATTTTCCTCCAGCCCAAAGTCCAAGTGACACGGCCGGATTAAAGTGCCCTCCAGAAATATGTCCAACTGCATAAGCCATAGTCAAAACTGTTAAACCAAAAGCTAATGCAACACCAACAAACCCAATTCCCAGCTCTGGAAATCCTGCGGCAAAAATTGCACTACCACAGCCTCCAAAGACTAGCCAAAAGGTTCCAAAAAATTCTGCAAAAAGTTTTTTCATAATCATAAAGTGTTAGTTGTTAGTATTTAAAAATACGAATAATCGATAATTTAGACACAGCTTATAAAGTTCAAGTCACATATTCAAACTCTATAAGCCGACTTATAAATTTGGAAATAACATCTAAAAAAATCGGACAAAAGCGTATCTTTGCAAACAGATTTTAGAAAACTTCAAAATGAAATTAGTAATCCTTACTTTAGTCCTACTTGGTATTGCCGTTGCAGGTATAGCAATAAAACTTTGGGCAAAAAAAGATGGTGAATTTGCTGGAACTTGTGCAAGTCAAAACCCAATGCTTAACCAAAGTGGAGAAGCCTGTGGTTTTTGTGGTAAAACACCAGACCAGTTCAAGGATTGTACCGATTCTAACCACGCTTAGATTTCATGCTATTTCTTGACATTCTCTTCTATGCATTTTGCATCATAGTTGCAATTCAAGTTTTATTTTATTCAGGAATATTTACACCCTTTACGGTTTCAAAACCAAAGAAATCAAATCGGAAAAACATCCCGATTTCTGTACTGATTTGTGCTAAAAACGAATCAGAAAACCTAAAAACCTTTCTTCCATTAATAATCGAGCAAGAGTATTCAAACTTTGAGATTATTCTAATTGATGATTCTTCAAGTGATGATACACTAGATGTAATGAAAGAATTCAAGTCCAAGCACGATAACATAAAAATTGTTGAAGTTAAAGCTATTGATGCCTTTTGGGGAAATAAAAAATATGCCTTAACGCTTGGTATCAAAGCAGCTTCAAACAACTTTTTACTATTTACTGATGCAGATTGCAAGCCTACCTCGAAACATTGGATTACTGAGATGAGTAGTCATTTCTCCAATAGTAAATCTATTGTCATTGGGTATAGTGGATATGAACACATCAAAAATTCATTCTTAAACAAATTAATCCGTTTTGAAACACTGATGACTGCGGTGCAGTATTTCTCCTATGCCAGAATTGGGCTGCCTTATATGGCAGTGGGAAGAAATCTAGCATATCGAAAAGAATTGTTTTTCAATAATTCTGGCTATATGAGCCACATGAATATTAGGTCTGGCGATGATGATTTATTTATCAATCAAGTTGCTAATAAAGAAAACACAGCGCTCTGTTTTTCAAAAGATAGTTTTACCAAAACACAGCCTAAAACGACTTTTAAAGATTGGATCAATCAAAAAAGACGACACGTAAGCACTGCAAAGCATTATAAGTTTAAGCACAAGTTCCTACTCTCTTTATTCTATTTTTCACAATTCTTTTTTTGGGTTTTGGCTATTCTTCTGATGAGTTTTTTATTCCGTTGGGAATTCGTTTCAGTATTAATTCTGTTAAGATTTATTAGTTTATACATTGGTTTAATCTATGGAGCGAAGCAGTTCAACGAAAAAATGTTAATTCCTTTCTTCCCAGTACTCGATTTATTTTTAGTTAGCACGCAATTGGTTATATTTATATCTAATCTAATTTCAAAACCTGTAAGTTGGAAATAGAGGACGCAATTGCTAAAGCTAAAGACAATAATCAAATTGCCTTTAATTTTTTGTTGGATAGATTTTGGAACGACGTTTATGCATTTCAATTAAAACGCATTGAAAATGAAAACGACGCAGAGGATATTACTATCCAAACATTTTCTAAGGCCTTTGATAATATTCACACGTTTAATGAAAAGTACAACTTCAAAACTTGGCTGATTACGATCTCTAAGAATATTCATATAGACCTCATCAGAAAAGAAAAGAATAAGCTAGCTCCACTTTACAAAGATGATGATGACAAAGCTTATCAAGTACTAGACGAATCTCCATCACCTGAAGACAAATTGATTACAGAACAAAATCTGGCTAAGTTGCTACGAGACATAAAAAAGCTAAAGCCGCATTACCAGGAAGTAATTAATCTAAGATACTTTCAGGAGTTAAGCTATAAAGAGATTTCTGAACAACTCAATGAACCCATGAATAATGTCAAGGTAAAACTCCTTAGAGCTAAAAAACTGTTAGCAGAAATTATTCAAAAAAAATAATGCGTTCCATACTCAAAAAACTTGGTCCAGGACTACTCTTTGCTGGTGCAGCAATTGGTGTTTCGCATTTAGTACAGTCTACAAGAGCAGGTGCAGATTTTGGCTTGGGATTGATCTGGGCTTTACTTTTGGTCAACCTGTTTAAATATCCATTTTTTCAATTTGGACCAAGATATGCCTCCGCTACTGGTGAAAGCTTGTTGGATGGTTATAAAAAACTAGGCAAAGGCGTTTTAATCGCCTATTTCGTACTTACATTAGCCACAATGTTCACCATTCAAACTGCAGTAACTATTGTCACCGCAGGATTGGCATCTTCGCTCTTTGGTGACTTTGTTAGTATAGAAGTTTGGACTATCATCATTCTTGTAATTTGTCTTTCATTATTATTGATTGGTAAGTATAAGCTTCTTGACAACCTCATTAAGATCATCATTCTTACGCTTACAATTAGTACTCTCGCTGCAGTTGGTTTTGCTTATTTTGGCAACTCTGACCCAATATCTTTTACACAAATTTTTCCTGAAAGTACGCTTGGAATAGCATTTCTGATTGCCTTTATGGGTTGGATGCCTGCGCCTTTAGATATCTCTATTTGGCATTCTCTATGGACAGTTGAAAAACGAAAAGATACAGAAGAGTTTACACCAAAAACAGCACTGTTTGATTTCAATATTGGGTATATAGGAACTATAATACTAGGTATATGTTTCGTATTATTAGGAACTCTGGTCATGTACAATTCCGGAAGTACTTTCAGTACTAAAGCTGGAGCTTTTGCTTCCCAGCTCATAGATATGTATACAACAAGTCTAGGAGATTGGGCTTATATAATTATTGGAATAGCAGCCTTTACAACCATGTTTAGCACAACACTTACAACACTCGATGCTTCACCTAGAGCGATGGATAAGACCGTTGAGTTATTAGCTAAGAAGGATTACAAGAAAGGATACCTGTTTTGGATTATTTTTTTAGTTCTAGGAAGCATAGCTATATTTCTTTTATTAGAATCTAGAATGGACTTATTGATAGAGATAGCCACCATTCTATCTTTTCTTACTGCTCCGTTTTATGCTATAATTAATTACATACTTATTTCGAGTAAGCATACGCCAAACAATTGGCGTCCTAGCTTGTTCTTACATATTCTTAGTTGGTGCGGTATTATATTCTTGATAGGATTCGGAATTTGGTACCTTATCACATTGTCATAATTCGTATTAGTATTCGTATCTTTGTAAGCTGAAATTGTTGTATGGAAACAAAAGTTGCTTCAAACATATTACCAGAGCGTCAACCTAAGCCAAAATGGCTTCGCGTGAAGCTACCTACTGGTAAAAAATATACAGAACTTAGAGGATTAGTAGACAAGTACAAACTCAATACTATTTGTACTTCTGGAAGCTGCCCAAATATGGGTGAATGTTGGGGAGAAGGAACCGCTACATTCATGATTCTTGGGAATATTTGTACACGTTCTTGTGGTTTTTGTGGTGTGAAAACGGGTCGACCAGAATCTGTAGATTGGGATGAACCTGAAAAAGTAGCACGTTCGATTAAGATCATGAACATAAAGCATGCTGTACTAACTAGTGTCGATAGAGATGATCTTAAGGATATGGGAAGCATCATGTGGGCTGAAACGGTTAAAGCCGTAAGACGCATGAACCCTAATACTACGCTTGAAACTTTGATACCAGATTTTCAAGGTGTAGAACGTCATATAGACCGTATTATAGATGTTGCTCCTGAAGTTGTATCACACAATATTGAAACAGTACGACGATTAACTCGTGAAGTAAGAATCCAAGCAAAGTATGATCGTAGTCTTGGTGTACTGAAATATTTAAAATCGCAAGGACAACGTAGAACCAAATCTGGTATCATGCTTGGACTTGGAGAAACAAGAGAAGAAGTTATTGAAACGCTTCATGACCTTAGAGCTAATGATGTCGATGTTGTTACAATAGGTCAGTATTTACAACCAAGTAAAAAACACTTACCAGTAAAACAATTTATTAATCCAGCTCAATTCGATGAATACAAACAAATAGGTTTAGATCTTGGTTTTAGACATGTAGAGAGTAGTGCGTTGGTAAGATCTTCCTATAAAGCTCAAAAGCATATAAACTAAATGATCAATGTTGCCATAAATGGTTTTGGTAGAATTGGCAGACGCGTTTTTCGACTTATTGAAAAACATCCAAATATTCAAGTTGTGGCCATCAACGATTTGGCTGATGCTAAAACCTTAAGCCATCTTCTAAAGTACGATAGTATTCATGGGTTATTTGACGAGGCAGTAAGTCACGATGCAAATAACATCATAGTCAATGATACAGCTATACCTCTTGGCAACCATGATCATCCTCAGCATATAGACTGGTCTTCTTATGATGTAGATTTCGTTATAGAAGCTTCGGGCAAATTCAAAACAGAATCAGAGCTTACGCATCATGTTAGCAATGGTGCAAAAAAGGTAATCTTAAGTGTTCCACCTACTGAAGAATCTATAAAAACTATAGTCCTTGGTGTAAATGATGATGCTTTGAATGGAACTGAAACCATTATCTCCAATGCGTCTTGTACCACGAACAATGCGGCGCCGATGATGAAGATCATAGATGACCTTTGTGGTATTACGCAAGCATACATTACTACAGTTCATTCTTATACTACTGACCAAAGTTTGCACGACCAACCGCATCGCGATTTAAGAAGAGCTAGAGCTGCTGGTCAATCGATTGTGCCAACAACAACTGGTGCAGCAAAAGCATTGACAAAGATTTTTCCCGAACTCTCTAGTGTTATTGGAGGTTGTGGCATTAGAGTTCCTGTCGCAAATGGATCTCTAACCGATATCACATTTAATGTAAAAAGAGAGGTCTCTATAGAAGAAATCAACAACGCTTTTAAAGAAGCTTCACAAGATTATCTAAAAGGTATACTCGAATATACTGAAGACCCAATCGTTTCTATTGATATCGTTGGAAATAGCCATTCCTGTATATTCGATTCATTGATGACATCAGTCATCGGAAACATGGTTAAAATTGTAGGCTGGTACGATAACGAAACTGGCTATTCTCACAGGATTTTAGATTTAATTTGCAATTTATCGGATAAAATAGCACTTTTATCGAATAAATAATTATATTTGTTTTAATTAAGTGATCTAAAAATGTCCCGAATCAAATATATTTTATTTGTTTTTTTAGTATCAAGTGCTTGTATTTTGGCAGCTCAGAATGTAACTCAAGATGAGGATTTGCTAAAAATGCGCATTGAAAGTCATATCGCTCAAGCAGGTTTTGAAAGCGAGAGAGGTGACTATTACAATGCTGAAGAGAATCTAGAAAAGGCTCTTGAGATTGCCGATAAGGTCGGTGACCAAAAAAGCAAAGGTATTATCCACACCAAAATAGCCAAGCTTCAGTTTTTAGTTCAAGAACCAGAAAAGGCTTTAGTATCACTTACCAAAGCAGCAGAAATTCAAAGAGAAATAGACGATTATCCCAATCTGGCACTCACCTACAACATTAGAGGTGTCTTGCATACTAGCAAGAAAGAATATCAGACCGCTTTGGGGTATTTTAAGTCTTCAAAAGCTAAATTCGAAGAAGAAGATCTCGAACAATATATCCCAGAGGTTTTACTGAATGAAGCCAAAGTATATGTAGAATTATCTGATTTTAAATCTGCTAAGACTGAATTGGAAAAAGCTATTGTGCTGTCAAAGAAGCATGAGCTATCAAGCGTGCTTAGTAGTGCATTAATTCTTAGTGGTAAGGTTCATAACAATTTGGGTAATTCAGATCAGGCTTTGAACATGACCAATGAAGGGCTTCAAATTGCAGTATCGCAAAACCTTATTGAGAATACAAATAATGCTTACCTAACCTTAAGCAACATATATCAAAGCAAAGAGGATTTCAAGCTTACAAGTGAATATCTGAGAAAGCATATCAAACTCTCTGATTCTATCTTAAACATTAAGCGCGAAAGCTTGTCTGCACAAGACAATTCAAAATTTATAACACAATATAATAAGGCTGAAAACCAACAGCTAAAGGCTCAGATAGATGAAACTGAAGCTGGTAGTAACCTCACTAGGATTACAACCATATTGAGTATTGCTTTGATTACCATTCTATCATTATTAACGCTTTCGTTATATAAAAACAACAACATAAGGCTTAGAACCAACAATATGCTTCATAAGAAGAATGATGAACTTATTGTGGCAAAAGAAAAAGCTGAACTTGCATCTAAGACCAAAGCCAACTTCTTATCTACGGTAACACACGAGCTAAGGACACCGCTTTATGCCGTTACTGGTCTGACCACTATGTTGATGGATGAAAGTCCAAAACCAGAACAGATTCCGCATTTAAAATCTTTAAAATTTTCAGGTGATTACTTGTTAACCTTTATTAATGATATTCTTCAAATCAATAAAATTGAAGCTAATAAAGTAGAACTAGATCCTGAGTTATTCAACTTGAAGAATAAAGTAGAAAATGTGATTTCTGCGCTAAACAATTCAGCATTAGAAAACAATATCAAAATGCATTTTGAGTATGAAGCTGGGTTACCTGAAAACTATGTGGCAGATCAGCTCAAAATTTCTCAAATACTCATCAATCTTATTGGTAATGCCATTAAGTTTACTAAAGATGGTGATATCTGGGTGCGAATAAGCAAAATTGCCGAAAAGAAAGACAAGCACACGCTTCGTTTTGAAATTGAGGATAATGGGATTGGTATTACAAAAGAGAAGCAAGAACACATGTTTGAAAGCTTCTCGCAAGGGTCTGTACAAATCAATAGAAAATATGGTGGTACAGGACTTGGTCTATCTATTGTAAAGGGATTAATTAAAATATTAAAAGGAAAAATTTACTTAAAGAGTGAACTAGGGAAAGGATCTACATTCTTCTTTGAAATCCCTATGGAAGTTTCTAATGAATCCATTGAAACTAAAAAACCTGAAACAAAAACAACAAATAACATTAAGAACTTGGATCTAAGCAACATTAAAATTTTAGTAGTAGAAGACAACAAGATCAACCAAATGATTACTAAGAAGATTCTTAATAAAATGGATCTTTATTGTGATGTTGTCGATGACGGAGAAACTGCTGTAGAAAGTGTGAAGAAAACCAATTATGATGTTGTGCTTATGGACATCCACATGCCAGGAATAAGTGGATTAGAAGCTACAAAGATCATTAGAACTTTCGACAAGGAGATCACAATCTTTGCACTAACAGCCGTAACATTAGAAGACAAAATGCCAGAGTTTGAAGAAGCTGGTTTTGATGACATTATTTCTAAACCATTCAAGCAAGAAGACTTTGAGAAGAAGTTATACTTAGCTTTGAATAGCGAGAAAGAAATGCTACAATTTAATAGGTCTTAATAAAGTCCTTAACCTTGTCTTCAAAAGCGTCTTTATTATTCAACTTTACTTCAATAGGTAAGTAAAACAATGTGTCCTCATCTTTAAAGTAAGGACTCAATCTCATATAATCTTTCTCCGTAGTTAATACAAGTTCCTTTTTCTTGAGTGCAGTAATTTCATCTTCAGAAAACTTATGATGATCCTTAAAGCTTTGATGTTCAAAATCCAATCCTAAAGACTTAAGATGACTAACCAAAGGGCTAGGATCTGCAATACCTGTCACTAAAGTAAACTTCACACCGTTCATTGAATTCAAACCTCTGGTAGTATTTGACGATATAACCTCGTTAGCATAATCTATATGAGAAAAATAAACGACTTGATGTGATTCTGGACTCAAGAGTCTTTCAATTTTCACCTGTAAGTCTTCCGATAAATCTTCAGGACACTTCGTAACGATAATGACATCGGCGCGTTTTGCTCCAGATATAGGCTCTCTCAAATTTCCGGTAGGTAAACAAATGTCATTCACATAAAGTTTATCATAAGGCGTCAGCAAAATATTGAAACCAGCTTTCACATATCTATGCTGAAACGCATCGTCTAAGAGCACCAAATCTAAATCTGAGTTTTTAGATTTAAGCGTATCAATACCATTAACTCGCTTTTCATCAACAGCAACAATGATATCTTCATTATACTTAGAATAAAACTGAAACGGTTCATCGCCAAGAGATTCAGCAGTACTTTTAGAGTTTGCCTGTATAAATCCTTTTGTACTTCTGCCATAACCCCGACTTAGGGTTGCCAGTCTACGATCATCTTTGAGAAGTCTAATTAAATATTCCGTCACTGGTGTCTTCCCTGTGCCTCCTGTGCTTAGATTTCCAATACATATTACTGGGAAATTGTAAGATTTAGATTTTAAAACACCAAGGTCAAAAAACCAATTCCTTACCATGGCAACAAATCGATAGATAGGTACTACTGGCAGTAACAAGTATCTAAGTAACTTCATAACAACGAAAGTAATTATTTTATATTTGTTGAGAATTCAATTATCATAGAATATGATTGTTCAAGATGTTATTAATTGCCTACACGACTTAGCACCATTACATTACGCTGAAGATTTCGACAATGTCGGTCTTCTGGTAGGCGATAAATCCATGAAGGTTACCAATGTCCTGGTAACATTAGATACTTTGGAAGCTGTTGTCGATGAAGCCATTGAAAAAGACTGCAACCTCATCGTAAGCTTTCATCCTATAATTTTTAAAGGGCTAAAGAAACTTACAGGGAAAACCTATGTAGAGCGTGTTGTGATAAAAGCCATAAAGCACAATATTGCAATATTCTCTATTCATACTGCATTAGACAATGCACTACAAGGTGTTAATGATATTATTTGCAATCGTCTTGGCTTGGTTAACAAGCAAATTCTTATCCCACAAACAGGAACCATCAAAAAACTAACTACCTACGTACCAAAAGCCAATGCGCAAGAATTAAGAGCAGCTTTGTTTAATAATGGTGCAGGACATATAGGCAATTACGATTCCTGTAGTTTTAATACTGAAGGTATGGGTACGTATCGAGGCAATGAGGAGTCAAACCCAGCAATTGGTGAAAAAGGTGTTTTGCATGAAGAAGAAGAAACTTTGGTTTCTGTAACATTCTTGAAGCATTTGGAAAGTAAAGTCGTAAGCGCACTTTTCAAAACGCATCCCTATGAAGAAGTGGCTTATGAAATAACCACACTAGACAATACCAATCAAATGATAGGTATGGGAATGATCGGTGAACTTGAAAATCCTATGCCTGCTAATGATGCCTTATCCTTTGTAAAAACACAAATGAATGCATCTAGCATAAGACATTCTGAACTGACTGATAAACCTGTCAAAAAGATAGCCGTTCTTGGAGGCTCTGGTGCGTTCGCTATCGGTGCAGCTAAAGGTGCTGGCGCTGACCTTTTTATAACAGCAGATTTAAAATATCACGACTTTTTTACTGCCGAAAACCAAATTGTATTAGCAGATATTGGTCATTATGAGAGCGAACAGTTCACAAAAAGCTTTTTAGTCGACTATCTCTCAAAAAAAATTACTAATTTTGCAATCATTTTATCAGTAACAAATACAAATCCGGTAAAGTATTTATAATTATGGCAAAAAAAGCTGAGGTTTCTGTAGAAGATCGTTTAAGAGCACTTTACGACTTGCAACTTATCGACTCAAGAGTAGATGAAATAAGAAACGTAAGAGGTGAGCTTCCATTAGAAGTTAGAGACCTAGAAGATGAAGTTGAAGGTTTAAATACAAGACTTGAAAAACTTAATGCTAACCTAGAAGTTATCGATGACGATATCAAAGCTAGAAAAAACCTTATCGAAGAGGCAAAAGCATTAATAAAGAAGTACAGTGAGCAACAAAAAAATGTTAGAAATAACAGAGAATACAACTCACTTACTAAAGAAATTGAATACCAGGAATTAGAGATTCAATTGGCTGAAAAGCATATCAAAGAATTCAAAGTACAGATTGAGCAAAAGAAAGAAATCATTTCTGAAACTAAGGACAAGTTAAAAGACCGTCAAACACACCTTAAGCACAAAAAAGGTGAATTAGACGAAATTTTGTCTGAAACAGAAAAAGAAGAACATGCACTTATTGCAAAGTCTGAAGAATTTCAAAAGAAAATTGACGAGCGTTTAGTAAAAGCTTACTTACGCATAAGAAATAATGTAAAGAATGGTTTAGCTGTTGTACCAATTGAAAGAGGTGCTTCAGGAGGTTCTTTCTTTACAATTCCACCTCAAGTACAGGTAGAGATTGCATCACGCAAGAAAGTAATCACTGACGAACACAGTGGTCGTATCTTAGTAGATGCTGTTTTAGCTGAAGAGGAAAAAGCAAAAATGGAAAAATTATTCGCTAAACTATAACTAACTTTTTAAGTTAAAATTGTAGAGCCTTATCTCATTAGAGTTAAGGCTTTTTTTATTGTGAAAACTTTTACAATTTAATTTTAAGGTTTCGTAAATTTATACGTCTACCTGAAAAAGAAAACATAAAATTCATGAGACGTATACTTCCAATTATAGCAATATCACTTTTATTCAGTTGTAACAACACTGCACAAGTCAATCCAAAACAACAAGCCGTTATTGATGCTGATCCTGTAGTAGTACCACTGCAGAATGGTAAAGCAAGAGCTTACTTTGCAAGCGGTTGCTTTTGGTGTGTAGAAGCTGTTTACGAAAGCGTAAAAGGTGTAGAAGAATCTATTTCCGGGTATTCTGGCGGCTATACAGACAACCCAACTTATGAACTTAGCAATACAGGAAGAACAGGTCATGCAGAAGCAGTGGAAGTAATCTATGATCCAAATGTGGTGAGCTTTGCGACTTTGGTTGATGTATATTTTGCATCTCAAAATCCAACTCAAGTTAATGGTCAAGGACCAGACAGAGGCTCGCAATATCGTTCTATAATCTTCTATCAGAATGATGAGCAGAAGCAAATCATCTTAGAAAAGAAAGAAGCGCTCGCTAAGAAACTTGGAAAAAAAGTGGCTGCTGAAGTATATCCATTCCAAAAATTCTGGATTGCTGAAGCATATCACCAAAACTACGAAAGGCTGCACCCAAATCAATCTTACATTAGAAATGTATCTATTCCTAGACTAAGACGTTTCCAAGCGAAAATGCCTGAAGTATTGAAAGGGAGTCATTAAACTCGTGCACTTGTCCATCTCAATGAGGAAAGTTGACTAACTTTGTTTATAAGATATAGAAAGACAAAAGTGAATAATAAAAATGTTGAGTTAATTAAATTTGCTAATGGTTTAGACTCTCTGGCAGAGAATCTTGAAAAAGACTTTAAAAGATTTAAAACAGGTAAAGGAAAGAAATACAATACAGACTTTCTCTTTACAGAATGGGAATATCTAACTCAAGCAGGAGAAATTCTATGGCACGTTTTTGATAATCATTATTCTGATTTAGACAAAAAACTTCAAATTATAGTAGGAGATTGGAAAAGTCAAAATAAATCGTCTTACAATCCAAATTGGGCAAAGGCTAGAACATTTGAAAATGTTTGCAAAAAATGGATTCATAACTTTGATTGGATTCAGAAATCAAAAGGCTCTACTCTTTCTTACTCAATCGGAATGAAAAAAATTTCAGAATATTTAATTAGCTTAAATCTGGAACATAACAATTTATAGTATTCTTCTATTTCTTCAGAAAAGCACTTACTTACTCGCCTTCACCTCAAAAATCAAAGGATACAATTTATCCTTGGTGACATACATTCCAGACTCAGTCTCTGATAAACTTGTCAACACATCGTAAGGTGACTCATCGTATTCGTTGAGATACTCAATTTGCAACCCTGCTTCAATCAATGACGTAATCACTTCGCCAAGACCATGGTTCCAACCATATTCTTTACTTACCATCTTTGAGGATTCATTAGCATAGGTCCCTTCATATTCTTCGTAGATTACTTCATCTTGCATATAACCATACCTAAGCTTTGGCGGATTCTCCAGATAATCAAACATCCAAACTATAGGATGAAACTCGGCCATATAAAACGTACCTCCAGGCTTCAAACGTTCAGCAATCATCTTTGCCCAAGGCTTTAAATCGGGCAACCATCCTATAACACCATAACTGGTAAAGACAATATCGAAAGTTTCATATACATACTCAGACGTATCCAAAACATTACAGCATACAAATTCAGCATCAAGCTCTAATTCATCATTCAGTTGTTTTGCTAGTTTAATTCCAGCATCACTCAAATCTACACCTGTGCACTTAGCTCCCATCCTACTCCAGCTCAAGGTATCTTGCCCAAAATGACATTGTAAATGCAACAATGATTTTCCTTTCACATCGCCAAGAGCTTCTAATTCATAAGGCATCAGTGAGGATTTCCCTGCTTTGAACGCCTCCATATTGTACATATCACTCTTAGAATGAATATCCACCTTGGTATTCCACGTCTCTTGATTCGTCTTAAAATAATTAGCGTACTTATTCATGGTTGCTTAATTTCGCACTAAAATATAGAATCACTTTGAAAATGAATTATAAACAGGTATTAATTATTGTAGGGTTTATCGTTTTGGGATGTAAAAACGAAGAATCGAAAAAAGTCTTAGTAGAAAAAGATTTAACCGTGGCAGAAAGGATTGCCAAAGCACATGGTTATGATAATTGGGATAATGTTAATCGTATTGAATTTACCTTCAAAGTTGATAGAGAAGGGCAGTCTGGCTCTGGCCGTCATTGGGCTTGGGAACCAAAAAATGATGCTATAACATTGACTACTTCTAATGATACCATTTCATACAACAGAAAAAGCATTGATAGTCTATCTCAAAGAGCAGACAGAGCATTTATCAATGACAAGTTCTGGTTATTATTCCCGTTTCAATTGGTTTGGGATGAAGGCATTACAATCTCAGAACCAGAGCAGGTTAATGCTCCAATTAGTAATGAACTAGTCAATAAAATAGTTTTGACTTATGGTAATGAAGGTGGCTACACGCCTGGCGATGCTTACGATATTTATTATGATGACAATTACATCATAAAGGAATGGGGATTCAGGGAAGGTAACGCCGAAGAGGCATCATTAGTGAACACTTTTGAAACTTATAAAGATTTCAATGGGATAAAAATAGCCACAGAACATAAACAGAAAGACAAAGACTGGAATCTAAATTTCGCCGACATAAAAGTAATTGTAGAATAACAACTTTGGCATAACATTTGAATTTAACTATGTAAGTTAGTCAGGCAGATTACGACTTACTTTTCATAGTTTCATCCGCATTATGCGTCCATATATGTTCACCTGCGCTTTGTGATTTTTTGCAAAGCGCTTTTTTTATACGTTATATTTTGGTGACAATATGCGCTTCCATTCAGGATGTCTCTTGATATATGCCGCAACAAATGGGCATAGAGGTGCAAGCATCAGGTTTTGACGCTCAATGTCTTCTAGTGCAGCTACGACCAATCTTGATCCAATACCTTTACCCTCCATGGACTTAGGCACTTCAGTATGTGTAAGATAAATAGTGTCTTTTGCTTTTATGTATTCAATTATGGCAAACTCACCATCAACATTGGCTTCATAACGCTTCTTTTCGGGATTATCCCTTACTACCAATTCCATATTAACCTGCAAAGTTTTCCCTCACATGGGCGCCATCACAATACGGTTTGTTCTGAGAAGCTCCACACCTGCAAAACGCTGTGGTTTTGTTTTTCGTTTCAGAAGAACCATCTTTATGAGTTACCTTAAGCGTACCATATACTAACAGAGGACCATTTTCTAGAACCTCAACATTAGTCTCTAAGGATTCAGCTTCATGATTACCTTCAGCATTCATGTAATAACTCAATGCTCCTGAAGGACAAGCCTTTACTTGTTTCACCAAATCTTCGCTACCAGCAGCATCCATGGTTATCCAAGGGCGTTCTTTTGGCTTAAACACATTTGGTAATCCCCGAACGCAAATACCAGAGTGAATACACTTTTCTGGTTCCCATACAATGGTAACATCTCCATTGCTATATTCTTTAGTTTTTCCCATGATTTCTTTTTCTTAAAGTTACAAAAAAGTTCATCAATTTTTAAGCTTCATTTCTTAGATATTAATCCCTATTTTTGTGGGAAACCTAAAAAACAATCTAACCTTGTCCAACTATAAATTAGGTCTTCAATTTGCTAAAGAGCAAGACCAAAACGATGCTTTATCGACTTACAGAAATCAGTTTCATATTCCTAAAGACAGTAACGGAAATGATTTGGTGTATTTCTGTGGAAATTCATTAGGATTACAACCAAAAACCACTAAAGCATATATAGATCAGGAGCTAAAAGATTGGGCAGAATTAGGTGTTGAAGGACATCTCGAAGCAAAAAACCCTTGGCTTCCTTATCATGAATTTTTAACGGATAGCATGGCAAAATTGGTTGGAGCCAAGCCTATTGAAGTGGTTACGATGAATACCTTAACGGCTAATCTACACTTTATGATGGTGTCGTTTTACCAACCTACCCAGACGCGTTATAAGATTGTGATTGAAAGTGATGCATTTCCTTCCGATAAATATGCCGTGGAATCACAACTACGTCACCATGGATTTGATGATAAAGAAGGGCTTATTTTGTGGAAACCTCGCGAAGGAGAAGAATTGCTACATTATGAAGACTTAGAAGCCATTATGGAAGCACAAGGTGATGAAATTGCCTTGATTATGATTGGTGGTGTCAACTATTATACTGGTCAATTTTTTGACTTAAAACGTATTACTGAGCTTGGCCACGGCTATGGCTGTAAAGTCGGTTTCGATTGTGCTCATGGTGCAGGAAACGTGCCTTTGAATCTTCATGATTCTGGAGCAGATTTTGCCATTTGGTGTTCTTATAAATATTTGAATTCAGGTCCAGGAAGTCTAAGTGGCTGTTTTGTACACGAGCGTCATGCTCATGACAAAAACCTCAATAGATTTACAGGATGGTGGAGCCACAATAAACAGACACGCTTCAATATGCGTCATGAATTTGATGTATTGCCTGGAGCTGAAGGCTGGCAACTCTCGAACCCTCCTATCCTTTCGTTGGCAGCAATTAGAGCTTCACTAGATATTTATAATGAAGTTGGCATGGAACGATTAAGAGAAAAATCGTTGAAGCTTACAGGTTATTTTGAATTTTTGATGAAAGACTTAGGTGACGATGTAGTAAGAGTGATAACACCTTCAAATCCTGAAGAAAGAGGCTGCCAGTTATCTGTTCAAGTTAAAAATGCAGACAAATCATTACATAACAGATTAACTAAAGCTGGTGTCATTACAGATTGGCGTGAACCTGATGTAATACGCTGTGCGCCTGTACCTCTATACAATTCTTTTGAAGATGTATATGAAATGGTAGAACGACTAAAAGCACTTCTATAATGTACATACCGAAAATATATCAAAATCATGATGAAGCTGATATAAAAGCATTTATACAGCAAAACAGTTTTGGTATATTGGTTACGAATCAAGGCGGAAAGACAATAGCAACGCATATTCCTTTAGAGTTGCTTACCAATTCAGAAGGAAAAGAAGTCCTCCAAGGGCATATTTCAAAAGCCAATCCTCAAGGTCAACATTTTGATGAGGATGCAGAAGTACTTTGCATCTTCAATGGCCCACATAGCTATGTGTCATCATCATGGTACGATTTTGAAGAAGTCCCAACCTGGAACTATATTGCTATCCATGTATATGGTACTATTAAAACTATAGAAGGAGATGCTTTATATCAATCCGTAAAACATTTGGTTGATAAATACGAAGCAGATTCAGAGCGTCCATTGAGTATGGAAACACTTTCAGACAAAACCATGAGACAGCTTAATGGTATCACTGGTTTTGAAATTGAAATACAAGATATTCTAGCGAAAAAGAAGTTATCTCAAAACAGAGATGAGAAAAACCATAAAAACATCATTTCAGAATTAAATAAAAGAGATGATTATGGCTCCAAAGCTATTGCAAAAGAAATGGAGAAAAATAAATTAGAGTCTGGTGGTTGAGCGGAGTCGAAACTACTAACTAAATGATTAAACAGGTCACTTCGACTCCGCTCAGTGACCATATAAACAAACAGATTCCCACTTTGACGGGAAATGAATATGAATACACAAGAAAACATACTTATTATTGGCGCAGGTCTTTGTGGTAGTTTGCTAGCATTGCGCTTAGCTCAAAGAGGATATAACGTTACGGTTTATGAAAGTAGACCAGATCTTAGAGTTACAGACATTTCTGCTGGGCGTTCAATAAATCTGGCTTTATCAGATAGAGGCTTTAAAGCATTGCGTTTGGCTGATGTTGAAGATAAAGCTAGAGATATCTGTATTCCTATGATTGGGCGATTGATACATGATGTAGAAGGAAATACGTTTGCCTCAAACTATTCTGGTAGAGAAGATGAGTATATCAATTCCATATCGAGAGGAGATCTCAATGGTATGCTTTTAACCGAAGCTGATAAATTCGACAACCTTACTATTCACTTTAATACTGAATGTACTAGTGTAGATCTCGACACAAACACTGTATTCTTTAAAAACCATGTTACTAAAGAAGGGTTCAACATCACTGCTGATGTTATTTTTGGAACTGATGGTGCAGGCTCCGAGTTAAGAAAAAGCTATTATCTAGAACGTAAATTCTTATTCAGTTACTCACAGAATTTTCTAACCCACGGTTATAAAGAATTAGAAATACCTGCTGCATCGGATGGTGGTCACCAAATCAGTAAAGATTATTTACACATTTGGCCACGAGGAGAATACATGCTTATTGCCTTAGCAAATTTAGATGGAAGCTTTACAGTGACTCTGTTTTTAAGTCATGAAGAAGGTGAATACAATTTCAAAAATCTATCTTCAGAAGAAAATATAAAAACCTTTTTCTCAAAACAATTTCCTGATGCTTTAGAGCTAATACCAAATATTGCTGATGAATTTGCCAATAATCCAACAGGAGCACTTGGTACAGTAAAGTGTTCGCCTTGGTATTATAAAGGTCAAACACTTATCTTAGGAGATGCCGCTCATGCAGTGGTACCATTTTATGGGCAAGGTATGAATGCTTCTTTTGAAGATGTATCTGTTCTCGATAGCATTATTGAAAAGCATGAAGGTGATTGGGAAACCATCTTTAAAACCTATCAAAAAGCTAGAAAAGCAGATGCTGATGCCATAGGTGAGCTCGCAGAAGAAAACTATTATGAAATGCGTGACCATGTTGCGAATCCCATTTTTAAAGAAAAGCGCAAAATAGAAATGGCTTTAGAAAAGCATTATCCTGAAGCCTATTTTTCAAAATACTCAATGGTAACCTTCAATGAAAACATTGGTTACCGTGAAGCCATGACCAAAGGACGTGCTCAAGACAAGGCTATTCTAAATATGATAGCTGATGGCTCCATGAGTGCTGATGATAATTTAGAAACCATTTTCGAGAAAGTAAAACAAGAAACCGAAGCCATTCTAGAAGACGATAGAATTGCAGGATTAAAGTAGGTGTTAGGTGTTAAAATATAAAATCAGTTAAAATATTGAAGAATGTTGATTTTGAATTAGTTTACCCTGAGCGCAGTCGAAGGGTTTTGCTTCAAGACAAAATGAACATTAAAAATAGAATTATATGAGCAATAAAGACCATGAGATTCCTGCTTCCGCAGGAACTAAAGTAACCCCTCGAGGTGCCTATCCGCACACTAAACGTGCAGGTGACTTTATATTTGTCTCTGGAACCAGTTCGCGTAGACCAGATAATAGTATTGCAGGTGTTGAGATTATTGATGAAATGGGCACTAAACGTTTGGATATAGAAGAACAAACCAGAGAAGTTCTTAGAAACATAGAAAAGAACTTAGCTAAAGAGGGTGCCACACTACAAGATGTAGTCGATGTCACTTCGTTTCTGGTAAATATGAATGACTTTGCTGGCTATAACAAAGCCTATGCAGAATTCTTTGATAAAGCTACTGGACCAACAAGAACCACAGTAGCAGTGCATCAACTGCCACATCCAGATTTGGTAGTAGAAATTAAAGTGATGGCTTATAAAAAGTCTTAAGCATTATGCAAAACATTCAAAACTACATAAACGGTGAATACTCCAATCCAATTCAAGAGCTATGGATCGACAATTACAATCCAGCTAATGGAGAGGTGTATAGCCAAATTCCAAACTCACAATCAGACGATGTAGAAGCAGCTTATACAGCTGCTAAATCAGCTTTTAAAGAGTGGAGCAATACTACATTAGAAAAACGCAGCAGAATCATGCTCAAAATCTCTGAGTTGATTGAAGCTAACTTAGACAAACTTGCAGAAGCTGAAAGCAAAGACAATGGCAAACCAATTTGGTTGGCTAAAGCTGTAGACATTCCAAGAGCATCCAGTAATTTTAGATTCTTTGCCAATGCAATAACTCAGTTTGCTAGTGAAAGTCATGAAAGTGTTGGACAAAATGCTATCAACTATACATTAAGACAACCCATTGGTATAGTCGGTTGTATTTCTCCTTGGAACCTTCCACTCTATTTATTTACATGGAAAATAGCTCCAGCCATAGCAGCAGGCAATTGTGTGGTTGCAAAGCCTAGTGAGGTTACACCAATGACAGCATACTTGCTTGGAGATATTTGCACACAAGCAGGTTTACCAAAAGGCGTTTTGAATATTGTGCATGGTCTTGGAGGTTCAACTGGGCAAGCCATTGTAGCACATCCAGATATCAAAGCCATTTCATTTACTGGTGGTACTGTAACAGGAGCACATATAGCCAAAGTTGCTGCGCCAATGTTCAAGAAATTGTCCTTAGAACTCGGTGGCAAAAACCCAAACATCATATTTGCTGATTGTGATTATGATGATATGCTAACTACAACTGTTCGTTCGTCGTTTGCCAATCAAGGTCAAATATGTTTGTGTGGCAGTCGCATTTTTGTTGAAGAGACTATTTATGAAAAGTTCAAGGCAGACTTTGTAGAACGTGTAAAGAATTTAAAAGTTGGACATCCTTCAGCAGCAGACACAAAAGTAGGCGCATTAGTTTCCAAACCTCATCTAGAAAAAGTGATGAGCTACATAGATATTGCCAAAGAAGAAGGCGGTAATGTATTATGTGGAGGAAACAAAATTACAGTTGAAGGTTATGAAAACGGTTATTATTTGGAACCAACTGTCATAGAAGTTCCTACTGATGAATGTCGTGTCAATCAAGAAGAAATCTTCGGCCCTGTAGTTACCATTATGCCTTTTAAAACTGAAGAAGAGGTATTACAAATGGCCAACAAGGTAAAATATGGGTTATCGTCTACGCTATGGACTAATAACCTTAAACGTACTATGCGAATGAGTAATCAATTGCACGCTGGAATTGTCTGGGTAAACACTTGGCTAATGCGCGATTTGCGCACACCCTTTGGAGGTGTAAAAGATTCAGGTGTTGGTCGAGAAGGAGGTTTTGAAGCACTACGCTTTTTCACAGAACCAAAAAATGTGTGTATAAAATATTAATATGAATTTAAACTTAAACAATAAAAACGCCTTGGTATGCGGAAGCACACAAGGTATTGGTAAAGCAACAGCTATAGCTCTTGCTGAAGAAGGTGTAAATGTAACGCTGCTTGCAAGAAATGAAGACAGCCTAAAAGCTGTTTTGGCCGAATTGCCTGCACATAGAAATCACAGTTATATTGTCGCAGACTTTTCAGATCCAGAAGATTTAAAAGCAAAGGTTTCTGATAACGGAAATTTTCATATCCTAATTAATAATACTGGTGGACCTAAAAGTGGACAAATTCATTCTGCAACCACAGAAGAATTTGTAAATGCTTTCAACATGCATGTTGTGTGCAACCAAATACTGGTTCAGGCATGTTTACCTTTTATGAAGTCTGAAAACTATGGTCGCATTATCAATGTAATCTCAACCTCTGTTAAAGAGCCAATACCTGGACTTGGCGTTAGTAATACCATTAGAAATGCTGTTGCCAATTGGGCAAAAACATTAGCTGGAGAATTAGGTGAATTTGGCATTACTGTAAATAATGTATTGCCTGGCTTTACTGATACTGCTCGTTTAGATCAAATCATAAAAGTAAAGGCTGAACGTGCCAATACTACTGAAGCAGAAATGGCTGATATTATGAGAAGTTATGTTCCTGCTAAACGTTTTGCTAAGCCTGAAGAAACCGCAAATGCTATTACGTTTTTAGCGAGCGAATCTGCTAGTTATATCAACGGAATAAATCTTCCTGTTGATGGTGGTCGTACAAAAAGTTTGTAACTTTATAGAATTGACAAAAAAACATTATTACTCATGAGCAAAATATTCCCACCCGTTAATTTTAAAGATTGGATTGAAGAAAACAGACATCTATTAAAGCCTCCTGTTGGTAATAAAGTTGTATGGAAAGATGGCGATTTTATCGTTATGGTTGTTGGTGGCCCTAACAGCAGAAAGGACTATCATTACAATGAAACTCCTGAGTTTTTCTATCAGGTTGAAGGCGATATTGTTCTAAAAGTAATTGAAGATGGAAAACCAAAAGATATTCACATCAAGGAAGGTGATATTTTTTTATTACCGCCTGGTATACCTCACTCACCTCAAAGAGGTGCTAATACGGTTGGCCTAGTTATAGAATATCCAAGACCTGAAGGTGTAAAAGATAAATTACAATGGTATTCTGAAAAAAATGGAGATTTATTATACGAGGAAGAATTTACTTTGGATAATATTGAGACTGATATGCCTGCTATTTTTGATAGATACTACAATACTATAGAGAAACAAATATCCAAAGAGTAAGGGATAATCATTCAACCTCCTAAAAGGTAAAAATCGATTAGCATGTCTATGATTGAAGCTTCAAAGAAGAGTTTTGACAAACAAGGGTTTATGAAAACTCTGGGAGCAGAAATCATTTCGTTTGAAAAAGGAATCGTAAAAATACAATGCACTCTAAATGATACCTTAACCCAACAACATGGTTATTTTCATGCTGGAGTTATTACTAGTATTTCTGATGTTGCTTGCGGTTATGCTGCATTGAGTTCCATGCCAGAGGGTTCGGATGTACTTACAGTAGAATTCAAAACCAATTTTATTAGAGCTGCCAATACCAACACCATAATTGCAAAGGGTGAAGTCATCAAAGCTGGAAAAACCCTCACTTTTTGTGAAGGTGTTGTTACAGATGCTTCAGAAAAGATTATTTTCGCTACCATGCAAGCCACAATGATTTGCCTAAAACCAACCGAATGAAAAGAAAACTTCGCATAAATGGCCATTCTCATCTTCTTCCCTACCCAGAAGAGATACCACAATTCATGAAAGATAAGGGTATTTTTTGGGTTGATAAGGATAGAAAATTCATGCTTCAAAAAGATTGGAGACGTCCTGTTACAGACTCTAGTTTTTTCTTGAATGAGAAGCTCGAATGGATGGAGCACTTCAAAATAGATCATGCTGTTGTGCTTAATCTATCGCAACTATATGGAAATGGTCTTCGTCTGGAGGAAATGAAACAAGCCCTTCGCTTTCAAAACGATTTTAATGCCCGTATTCAACAAGACAATCCTAGTAAGTTTACTTGTGGTTTTGTGGTGCATCCAGGATTTGTAAGAGGTGCATGTTGGGAAATAGAGCGTTGTGTAGAAGAGTTGGGAATGAGACTCCTTTGCCTACCAACACATTATATGGATACCATTGGGACTTGGCGTTGTATTTTTGATGAGGAAAACGAGCCAATTTTTGAGCTTGCAGATAAGTACAACCTCGCTGTGGAAATTCATCCTTATGATGGCGAAAAGTTTATAAAATTAGAAAACACGACTTGGCGTTTTCACCTTATATGGATGCTCGCACAATGTGCTGATGCTTATCACTTCCTAACACTAAATGGCTACTACGAAAAGTACCCAAATATGCGAATCTGTTTTGCTCATGGTGGTCAGTTAGCACAGATAAATTTAGGACGCCGTATCCAAGGATTCGATGGAAGACCCGATCTATTTGAAGGGATGCAACATCCTAGAAAAGCAGTTGGTCATAAAAATATTTTCTTTGACACGCTAGTACACGACACCGGATCATTAGCGTTATTGATCAAAAATCAGACTTCTAAGCAGGTGCTCATGGGATTAGATGATCCTTATCCACTTGGCGAAATGGAAAGCGATGCACAATCGTCTTATCCTGGTAAAATTCTTGATTTAGCTATAGATAGAGACATTATTACTGAACAAGAAAAAGATGAAATGTGGGAAGACAATGTCCTGCAATGGTTATTTGGAGACGATGAAAATGCTAAGCAAGATTTGGTAAATAAAATTCTTTCCTGATGCATTTTATACCAGAAGAACTTGATGATTATGTAGTAAGACACAGTGAAGACGAGCCTGAATTACTTCAGAAGCTGACACGAGAAACCTATCAAAAGATTCTACAGCCACGAATGCTCAGCGGACACTATCAAGGTCGTTTATTGAGCATGATTTCAAAATTAGTTAACCCGAAAACTATTCTTGAAATTGGAACCTATACAGGGTATTCTGCATTATGCTTAGCAGAAGGTCTTCAAAAAGACGGTAAGCTTCATACTATTGATATTAATGAAGAATTGTATGATTTTGCTCAACAGTATTTCGATGCCTCAGATTATAAAGATCAAATTATTCAATACACTGGTAATGCCATAGATATCATACCAGACATTAGTGAAAATTTCGATTTAGTTTTTATCGATGCCGATAAGCCAAATTATCCTAACTATTTTAATTTGATAATTGACAGGCTTAATCCTAGTGGTATCATATTATCTGATAATGTATTGTGGAGTGGAAAGGTTTTAGACAAAACCTTCAAAAAAGAAGATCTTTCTACACCAGCTTTGATAGAATACAATAAACTTCTGAAAAATGATAAGCGTATAGAAACGGTTTTACTGCCTATCAGAGATGGATTAACCATCAGTAGAAAAGTTTGATACTTATTTACGCTTTACAGAACCAGTAAACTGCTGTAGATCGTCTTTAACTTTATTGATTTCTTCATTAACGTCTTGAGCAACGCTAGTATCAATACCTCGTTCTTCAGCACTTTTATTGATCTCGTGCTTAATATCATTGGTAGCATTGCGAAGGCTCTTCATAGTTTTTCCCATACCTCTGGCGATTTCTGGTAATTTATCTGCTCCAAAAACCATAATAACTATAAACAGTATGAAGACAATTTCTGTACCTCCGATGAATAAAAATGTAGCTGCTTGTATCACACTGCAAATATAATGAGTTGTTTGCTTTAAACTAAAAAAGCCAGCTTAAAAAGCTGGCTTTAATTATCTAAAAATAAACTCTAGTTCTTAATCTTGTTTTTGAACTCGTCAAACTGATTTGGCTTTGACTCCTTTGGCCAAGCATTGTTCGTCATGTCAACATCAGCAGTTTCTAAATCTGGATCCACAACAATGTTAGTGATCAGTTTATCAGACTTAAATACTTTCTTAACCTCCTCGTCATTATATCTCCAAATCTGCGCTGGGAATGTTTTGCGCTCTGTTGAGCCATCTTCGTAAGTCAACTCTACAATAATTGGCATCACTAATCCTCCTGGCTTATCGAATGTCACTTCATAGAAATAGTTAGGCATATCCTCTACAATATCCGCTTTTTCATCATCAGACATTTTTGCCAAATGCTCTTGTAAGAATGGGAATTCACTAGCCTTTTTAGCATCATCTCCAGGCACACCATTTTCAGCCTCTTTGTAATAGACTAACTTGTCCTTATACTCATCTAGGTTAAGGTTATTATTTGTTGCAAATTCCTTAGCCCTATCTGTTGCTTGGTCTGTTAAGTAGTAGCTCTTTACTTCTTTAACACCTATATCTGTGTAATCAGTAGTGTAGAACCATCCTCTCCAGAACCAATCTAAATCCATTGCAGAAGCATCTTCCATAGTTCTGAAGAAATCTGCTGGTGTTGGGTGTTTGAACATCCAACGTTGCGAGTACGTTCTAAATGCATAATCGAACAATTCAGGCCCCATAATTGTTTGTCTCAACATATATAGACCAGCAGCTGGCTTCGTATATGCATTTGGACCAAATTGATATACATAATCTCCTTGAGACATAATTGGAGAAATATACTGTTGATCTCCTCCCATATATCTTACGATATCTTTTGGTAAGTTACCTGTAAAGAAATTTGGATCGTAATCTAACTCCGCTAAAGTTTCTACAAAAGAACATAATCCTTCATCCATCCAAGTCCACTGACGCTCATCACTGTTTACGATCATTGGGAAGAAGTTATGTCCAACTTCATGAGTAATTACACCAATCATACCACGCTTTACGCGCTCTGAATAGGTGCCATCTGGATTTGGTCGTCCATAGTTGAAACAGATCATTGGATACTCCATTCCCTGTCTCTTAGCATGTACAGAAATAGCCTTGCTGTATGGGTAATCGAAAGTCAATTTAGAAAACTCCTCTAAAGTATTGGCTACAACTCTTGTAGAGTGCTCTTCCCATAGTGGGTTACCTTCTTTTGGATACATAGAAATTGCCATTACAGTCTTTCCATTGATATCTACTGCCATTGCATCCCATATGTATTTTCTAGATGATGCAAAAGCAAAATCTCTAACATTTTTAGCGTTAAAATGCCAAGTCTTTTCGCCTCCAGTTCTCTTCTTTTCTGCTGCTTCAGCTTCTTCTTGAGTAACTATGAAAACAACATCATTGAATGATTTTCTTGCTTCATCGAAACGCTTACGTTGCTCTCTTGTTAGTACATCTTTAGGATTTTGAAGTTCTCCGGTTGCCTCTAAAACGTGGTCAGCAGGAACAGTAATTTTCACATCATAATCTCCAAACTCTAAAGCCCACTCACTTCTTCCCCAGAATTGCATGTTTTGCCATCCTTCTACGTTATCATAAACACATAATCTTGGGAAAAACTGTGCTATTGTGTAATTATTGTTACCATCTTCGAAAGCTTCGTAACCTGAACGTCCACCTATCTCAACATAATTGTTGATGTTGTACCACCAATCTATCTGGAAGTTGAAAACACCTCCTGGAGCTAATGGTGTTGGTAAATTGATACGCATCATGGTTCTGTTAATCAGGTATGATAAATCCGAACCATCTGCATTTTTTACTGCAGTGATATTGAACCCTCCGTCAAATCGTTTCTTTAAGTTATTATTAGTGAAAGAATTCGGTCCATTTAACGTACTGTTAAATCTATCTGAATTAATGTCTGGTGTCTTAGAATCAGCCGCTCTCATGTTCTGATCTAACTGAATCCATAAGTACTCTAAGTGATCCTTAGAATTATTGTGATAAGTAATCTTCTCGTCTCCGTAGATTTGATTTTTTTCTTCATCTAGGCGAATATTCATTACATAATCTACCTTCTGCTGTGTATACTCATGACCTGGGGCTCCAGATGCTGTCCTCTGACTATTAGGTGTAGGCAAAACATCTTTCATTTGCCTAAACTTGTTTTGGTCAGTGTGACCTTTTACAGCTTCTCTTTGCTTAGTTTCCTGTCCATAAGTGACAAATGTCATCAATACTACAAGAACTAAAGAACCAATTTTTTTCATTTTTTAAGTGAGTTTTGTTTTAAATAATTCAGAAAAATACTGCTTTAGCAGTTATTATAAAATGGCGAATTAAAAATTTAACAAACCTTTATAATTATCTATTGTGAGCATAAGGCTCTTAAAGGTTTTGTTGATTTTTAGTTTGACTAGATTTTGCTGTTCTGGTAAGATATCCATCAGCACTTTATTTTCTACTTCTATAGAAGAAACAGACGTTACATTTTCTATCTCAATGTAGAAATACACCACATCACCTTCGTACTGGTGCCCTATGTATTTATATGTTGTATCGGCATTATTGAGTTGAACGTTGAACCGCTCCGATAAATAAGCCTCAATATAGGTGTCTACATCTTCTATTTCTTCTGGTGTATTGAGTTTGAAAGACTTATCATTTTGTTTTTCCAAAGCTCTTTCGATATCATCTATAAATACGTTCATGATGATTTGCAATGCTTTAGAATCCTGAACATGTTCAATCTGTGTAAGACTGAAGTAATATTTATGCGCCGATTGAAAAGACATTGTTGACACAAAAAGCATCAGTATTAAAGTCTTCTGTATTAATTTTTTAATCATGATTGCAAATGTAATGTTTTGAAAGAATTCAAAAAGTATTCCATTTCTTAATATTATCCTTTGAGGTTTTCTTTATATGTCGACAGCTTCATTCTTAACAACTCAAGAACAGTAATATCATCTTTTGTTTTACAGTCGGTCACAAAATTATCATCATCACTACAGAAGTAAAAAAACTCTGCAATTTGCGCTTCTGTAAATGTTTCATTTTCAAACAAAGGCTCTAAGTAGAGATCTCTTATTCTCAGCACAAATGTGTTTAATCGCTCTGCTTTTACCCTATTCTTCAACTTTTTCGTTCGCCCACTAATTTTATTCAGAATCTTATAGACATTAACACTTGCAGCTATTCCGTAGAAATAGAAATACTTCCCATAGTCCGCATCGTAAAGTCTGGCTTCATTGAGAGTCATCTGTTTTCCTGTGTATCCAGGTATGCCAACATCATAAAAATTAATATCATCCTTTACTTCTGTATTCGCAATATCAGAAGTCAGATTTCCTGTGAGTACTTTACCCACAATAACCTCATCTAGCTCATTAATCTTTTCTTCGAGTATGATGGTTAATGTTTCAGAGTCTAGATGAGATTGATTGATGATAACATTTTCTGCTTTATACTTTACTGATGAAATTGCTATCGTGTCATTTACTCTAGCTGGGATTACAAAATTCCCTCTGCTATCTGTAGTAGAATATTTTGATTGTGAAAGGTTTAAAATATGAATACCTTCGAGTTCAGTCTTGGCTACAACGTTGCCTTTTAAGGTTTTAATTTTAGATTGGGCTAAACAACTAATTGCTGAAAACAGAAGTATTACAAGACTAATCCTTTTCATTTTGAAGCTTCAAAAACAATTGACTTTTTTGAGACAAAAACTCTAAAAACTCTATCTCTTTCCCTGCCTGAAGCAGACTGTAATCCAGCCCATTGCTTTCAGCATAAGCTACAAAGTCATCGATTTTATCCTCAGGGATGTTGAAGTTGTCTGTCAAGAACTTTGCACTATAGTATTCCTTCAACCTATTTACTGGCACTGCTGGCACATCGTATTTCTTCTGTTCTTTACCTTTTTTCTTTCCGAATAAAGGCTTTATCATAGCACCAATAAGATTTCCAACATTGAGTCCATTGGTAATTATAGGTTGCGACTGCGAGTGCATTGCAATGTTTTCTACAGATGTTTTATAATCATCGGAGAACTCATATTCATCGCTATGCTTTATCCCAAAATAAATAGCATTCATATCTGGATTGAAGGTTCTTACACTCTCGATATCTATATTCAATTCTCCAGAAAGTTCATAGGGTAGAATAACCACCTCGTCTAATTTGTTGACCTCTTCAATTAGATACACGGTCATGCGTTTAGACAACACAACATCCTTACTGATTGTTGCTGAGAAATCCTGAAACTGTAACGCTCCAAATTCTAGTACATCATTCTCTTTAACTCGTATCTCAAATTCACCTTTTTCATCTGTTGTGGTGCCTCTATTTGAGGAAGAATTAAATACAGTAATGCCTTCTAGTTCATCAGTCTCTACTACAACTCTACCTTTTATTAAAGTACGTTCTTCCTGCTGAGAAACACCAGCAAAAGAAAATGCTAGAAACAGTGTGACTAGAATTTTTAGTTTCATCGAAGTTGGTTTAAATCTTTTCATAAAGAACGCATTTATTATTCTTAAAAAAATTGCAAGAGCTTATAAACTTTTGTTAAAGGGTCTATTTACCTAAATTTACAAAAAATATAACGGGTTGAAGAATTTGATTATTGCCAGCACATCAACGGTTCATGGGCAAGAACCTCTAGACTATTTACTAAGCACTTTAGACGTATTATACGCAGCAACAGATACTGTACTTTTTATCCCTTATGCCAGACCTGGTGGAATATCTCATGATGAATACACTGCTAAGGTTCAAAAAGCATTTGACAAAATTGGTAAATCTGTAACAGGTATCCACGAGTTTGAAAATCCGAAGGAGGCTGTAAAAAATGCTAAAGGTATTTTTGTTGGTGGAGGCAATACGTTTGTGTTGGTCAATCAGTTGTATAAAAATGATTTGCTTACAGAAATACAAGATGCTGTAGACAGCGGAACACCTTATCTTGGTACTAGTGCTGGCAGCAATATTTGTGGTCTCAGCATGAATACAACTAACGATATGCCTATTGTATATCCACCTAGTTTTAAAACCTTAGGGTTTGTGCCTTTTAATATCAATCCGCATTATTTAGATCCAGATCCTAGTAGTACGCATATGGGTGAAACTCGTGAAACTAGGATTAATGAGTTTCATAAGTTTAATACACAGCCTGTGGTTGGGCTTAGAGAAGGCAGTTGGTTAGAGGTCAAAGGCGATACAATTACCCTAAAGGGTGAGTTGGATGCTAGAATATTTACTTATGATGCCGCTCCTTATGAGGTAAACACTGGAACGGATTTGTCTGGGTTGAGATAGAAAATTTTAATTGTAAGCCTTTCTAAATTCCAAAGGTGACATGTTAGTTTTGTTTTTGAATAGCTTTGTGAAAGAAGCTGGTCGCTCAAAACCTAAATTATAAGCAATCTCACTAATAGTAAGGAATGTTGTTGACAGTTGTTCTTTAGCTTTATCAATCAACTTATCATGAATATGTTGTTGCGTACTTTGTCCTGTTAGAGACTTCAGCATGCTGCTTAGATAATTTGGAGATAAATGCAATTTATCTGCTACCATTTGCACTGTTGGCAACCCTTTCTCAACTAAATTATCTTCTTTAAAATGTTCTGACAATACTTCCTCTAACTGTCCTAAAATCTGATGATTTGAAATTTTTCGTGTGATGAATTGTCTTTCGTAAAATCGCTCTGCGTAATTGAGCAATAACTCAAGCTGTGCAATTATTATCTTTTGACTAAACTTATCAATATTGGATTGATATTCACGTTGGATATTCTTCAAAATATCCAAGATCATTTGTTCCTCTTTTTCAGAAAGGAAAAGGGCTTCATTGGCGGCATATCCAAAAAAATCATAGTCTTTGATAAGCTTGGACAGCGGTGTATTCCACAAAAAATCTGGGTGTATTAATAGTAAATATCCTGATGGTCTGTGATCTGCAACATTAGGGTTATTTTCTAAACTCATAACCTGATTTGGCGCCAAAAACGTCATAAGTCCTTCATCAAAATCATATTCTTGTTGCCCATAAAATAATTTATACGCAATGTTACGTTTCAGTCCTATGGTATAATAATCTTGCTTCCATTTCAGGGTTACAATATCTGGTGGATACTGCACCTGACTATAGTCCACTAAACTTATCAATGGATGTTCAGGTGCAGCTATGTTAGCCAAATTATGATAATCACCGACTTTCTTGAAATGCTTAATATCTTTCATCACGAAAAAATACTCAAAAAATATTAGACTAGCATACCTCCTGAGACTTCAATACGTTGTCCATTAATCCAACCTGCTTTATCTGAGCATAAGAATGCCACAACGCCTCCTACATCTTCTGCTTCTCCTACTCTTCCTAAAGCTGTGAGACTAGAAATTATAGCTACTTTGTCTTCATCTTTATTGCTTCCTCCAGCAAAATCTGTAGCAATAGCTCCAGGAGCAATGACATTGGCAGTAATTTTACGGTCTCCCAATTCTTTAGCTAAATATCGAGTGAATACCTCTATCCCACCTTTCATTAATGCATAGGCAGACATCCCAGGGAAACTAAATCGTGTTAAACCACTAGATATATTAATAATTCTTCCTTCTTCATTAAGATAAGGTAATGCTGCTTGGGTTAAAAAATATACACTTTTTAAATGTACATTCATCATCTCATCAAACTGTGCTTCATTGGTATCGGATACTAAATTGAACGTTCCAGTCCCTGCATTGTTAATTAGAAAATCGAAGTTGGTATTTCCGTTTTCTTCTTTTAAGTAGTTAGTTGCCTTACTTATGAATTCTTGCCCACTTTGATAATCATTGGCATCAAAAGTAAAGGCTGCAGCTTTTTGGCTTAAAGCTTCTACTTCTGAAATGACTTCTTTCGCCTTGGCTTCGTTGTTATGGTAAGAGAAAATAATATTGACTCCATCTTTTGCTAAACTGATTGCCATATCTCTTCCTAACCCTCTACTGCCGCCTGTAATAATTGCTGTTTTTTGACTCATCTTTCTATTGTTTTTATTTACAATACAAAGTTGTGTCAATACGAACAACCTTACTTTTCCAAATCTATGGTTCTCTTTTCCGAATCTATGATTTGAGTTTAGGCCTCTAGAATTTCAATACGCTTTTTTACATTTCCTTTTTCACCTAGTCGGATTATTCCAAAGATCAGTCGCGCAATGAGTCCAGGAGGGCTGATATAGGATACTATTTCGGCTACTTTAGTATCGCGTTCGGCTATCATGTCTTGCCAGTCCCCTTCTTTTGCAGAAAACAATTCGTTTGCAAACTTCCATGCTCCATCTCGTGCTTCCTTCATGCTAAAATTGATTAGGAAGTCATCGATATCTTTTGTCACTTTTAGAATCTTCTTCAATGTTGGCCAAATTTCAGAGAGTTCATGCTCAACGTCGCTAACTAAACCTGCTAATAGATCATTGATTTTATCGAAATCATTCTTCAAATTAATTAGTGGTTCTTGTCGCTCTGTAACGGTTTCAACAGCAGCTATACCCAAATCTAAATTGATATGTGCATTGATACCAAATAATAAATGTTGTAAGACTATTGGCCAATAGTCCTTGGTTTTATCGAATGCTACGTGCCAACTTTGCGTTAACGGTTCTTCTTTAAAATAACTATTATAGGCCTTTAGATGGCGATTGGCAAAAAGTACATCGAGGCGTTCCATGCGTTGACCGTCTTCAAAATCTCCATTGGCTATTCCTTCTTTTACACTTTGTGTAACTTTCCTGTACAATGCTGCAAAATATCCAGCTGGACTGTTATTCGCCTTACTGGTTTCAATGATGTGGTCTAAAGCTGATAAAACTTCGTCTATGGTATTGGCTTGCATGGTATGATCGATAAAGTAGAAGCATGAAATTACACCAAAGCATCTAATAATCAAAATATTAGAAATGTTTACTGCAAATTGCAACTTGGATTATTCCAATAAAAAAAGGCTCCACGTTTTGGTGAAACCTTTTAGAGCGGGAGACCGGGTTCGAACCGGCGACATTCAGCTTGGAAGGCTGACGCTCTACCAACTGAGCTACTCCCGCAAGTTGGTCCTGCAAATATAATAAAGTTCTCTCTTTAGGAAAGAAAAACTATAGTTTCTTTAAAAAATGATAACCTAGAATTTCATAGCCTTCGTTGTAGTAAAACTTATGCGAAGGATAATTTTGTACATAGGTGTTTAACTCCACGGTTTGACAGCCTTTTTCTTTGGCATATTCGTGTATCCATTCAAAAAAACGCTTACCTAGTCCTTGTCCTCGATAACCATCATCGATGTAAACATGGTCCACTTCCATAGTGTACCCTGCATAATGTCGAGTACAATACCATAAGCCTGTGACACCAATAAGCTTATCATCATCATAGATTACAGCGCACTCATAGTCTTCTTCAACCATTATTAAAAAGCGCTCGTTTAAGGTTTCAGCAGATATCTTATGCTCATTTAGTTTTTCAACCAAAGGCACTACAGACAAAATCTCTTCTTTTGGAAGTATTTGAAACCTAATAGACATTTTAATCTCTAATTAACGGCATCGTTGAGCAACGTAATAAACCTTCTTGTTTGGCAATCTCGGCATAAGGAACTTCTTCAACAGTAAATCCATGAGATCGTAACCATGCGTTAAGCCTTGTGAAATTTTGTTCAGAAATAACGACATCTTCAGATATGGAAAAGATATTACTGTTCATGTTATACATTTCATCTTTTGAAATTTCGAACACGTTTTCTTCTCCGAAGAAATCTACCAGCCATTGGTATTCGCTTTCAACTAAGAACCCATTTTTATGCAAAATAGCTTTTCCTTTTCCGATAGGCTGAAAACAACAATCTAAATGTAGAGCATTCTCCTTTGGGTCGGTATTAGATTTTCTAAGTTCGAAAGACTTGACTGTTTTGTGCGGAAACAATTCCTGAATCGCAATAACGGCATCTGTATTAGTGCGTGCCGTTATATAATCTGGATAGTCTTCACCTGAATAAGTTCCTATAAAGATATAGTCGTTCCAAGGCATTACATCACCACCCTCGACGTGACATTCTTCTGGCAGTTCTATAATATTCTCTGGATTGATTTGATCTAATACATGCTGAATGGCTTTGTACTCTCTATCTCTATCTGGAAGTATATTGGCTTTGATTAGTTTGTTCTCAATCACAAAAGCAATGTCCCTCGAAAAAATCTGATTGTAATCTTTGATTTCTTCTGGGCGAAAAACCTTGACATTGTGCTTCTCAAAAACTTTGGCTACAGCATCCATTTCTTTGACCATATCTTCTTGCTTAGGATATGTTCCAGCTAAGACATGTTGCTTACTCTTAGGGTCGTAACAGTCTTCAGGTTTTGGTGTTGGGCCATTACTCGATGCTGTTCCAAGTACTACGGCTCTAAGTCGGGAGGTTTCGTTATTTACGTTTATAGCTAACATATACTAATAAAAAAATGTCATTCGTTTACCAATGAAGAAGATGGTTACAGAGTTCTTCACTGATTTGGAATGACATTCATAAATTTTAAAGGTCTTTTATCTTTGATCTAATGTCTTGAATGGTCTATGGTTTTCGCCTGTATAAATCTGGCGTGGACGTCCAATAGGTTCTTTGCGTAGTCGCATTTCTCTCCATTGTGCTATCCAGCCTGGCAAACGCCCTAATGCAAACATTACTGTGAACATTTCAACTGGAATTCCCATAGCTCTGTAAATGATTCCTGAATAGAAATCTACATTTGGATACAGCTTACGCTTAACAAAATACTCGTCGTTGAGTGCTTCTTGCTCTAATCCTTTAGCGATATCTAAGATTGGATCTTCTACACCAAGATCTCCTAATACTTCATCTGCTGCAACCTTAATGATTCTTGCTCTTGGATCGAAGTTCTTATATACTCTGTGTCCGAATCCCATTAAACGGAATGGATCTTCTTTGTCTTTGGCTTTAGCCATATACTTCTTAGTATCGCCTCCATCTTCTTTAATGGCTTCTAGCATTTCTAATACGGCTTGGTTAGCACCTCCATGGAGTGGTCCCCAAAGTGCTGAAATCCCTGCTGATAGTGATGCAAATAAGCCTGCATGTGATGAGCCTACAATTCTCACAGTCGATGTAGAACAGTTTTGCTCATGATCTGCATGAAGAATCAATAGCTTATCTAAGGCATTGACTAAAATTTCGTTTTGTGTATAGTCTTCATCTGGTCTCTTGAACATCATCTGAAGTACATTTTCAACATATCCTAAAGATGTGCTTCCATAGTTTAGAGGCTGTCCAAGTTTTTTGCGCATTGTCCAAGCTACAAGCACAGGGAATTTCCCTAGAATTCTAACAATAGCGTTGTACATATCCTCTTCGGAATCTACATTCACTGAAGTTGGATTAAATGCTGTTAACGCACTTGTTAAAGAGGATAATACTCCCATTGGATGTGCTGCCTTTGGAAATGCATCTAATATCTTCTTTACATCATCATCAACTACTGCATGAGACTTTATATCTGAATGAAATTTTTCTAATTCTTCTTTAGTAGGAAGTTCTCCAAAAATCAATAAATAAGCGACTTCTAGGAAATCTGCCTTTTCAGCCAGATCTTCAATGGCATATCCTCGGTATCTAAGAATACCTTCTTCACCATTTAAAAATGTAATTCCACTTTCACAAGACCCTGTATTCTTATACCCAGGATCAATAGTAACTACACCTCCTGTAGCTCCTCTTAGTGTTTTTACATCTATTGCAACTTCATTTTCTGTCCCTGTAATTAAAGGAAATTCGTGTTTTTGTCCGTTAATCTCTAACGTCGCTTTATCTGACATATAGTATTGAATTTTTTAGTTTAATTCCTCTGTCGGAATGGAGACCACGAATTTACGAAATATCTAAGGATTATTAAAGTCCTTAAATAAAGGAATTATTAATTATGATATTCTAAAAATCTATCATAAAAAAGAAGTGATTATTGACATATCAATAAACATTGTTTCGATTAGTTTAATCAATTAAATTTCACCACCTCAGGTTGTGGCACATATATATCCAATAAGAAGATTAAGCTATCCTTGCATATTAGGGTTATTGATATCAAAATACTGGATAGCAGAAGTGCTACAGCCATATTATTTTGCTTCAGTTCACTCATTTCTTTAATATACTTAGTCATAGACTTAAGTAAAGTAAACGAAGTGAACAGAATTATACAAGACATTAAAAACCCTATTAATAGTGCAATTGAAGAATACTTAAATATTTCAAAATACATTGAATCTTGTTTATGAATCCTTATTAACTCTATTGCATTAATAATTGATGGGATAATACCACTCAATAAATAACCAATGCTAAATATTATTCCCGAAAAGAAAATACTTATCGCCAGATTATCATTATTTATCTTTTGATCTTTTAACCTAAAGAGTTTTAATAGCATCTTATAGGAGATAAACATTATTACAATAGATAAAACAATTGAAATAATAATTTGACTTAAAGCTAGATAAACTAATTCCATATTATATATTATTGTGCATAAGGACAAAATCCCAATTATCAATGTTTAAAAAATCTTTAGATAAATAACCTATTGGACAGCCTCTTGCTGTTGTTTCTATAAAATAGTACTTCTTATACTTAAATGCCTTAAATTTTCCAGTAGCTGCGATATTTAATCCTAACATTGAATGTTTGTATTCTTTACTATTTAATATAGCAACATCATAATTGAATCTTGATAGTAATGTAAATAGCAGAACCGTTCTAGTATCACAATCTCCGTGCAAATTGGATATATATTCTGCTGGTGCAAAAAGACCAAACTTTACATTGCCGACGCAAGGTTTAACTTCGTCAATGCTGCAAGAATCTGACAAGACTAAACCATAAGGAATATCCTGAATAGCAGTAATCATTAACTCAGCAAATTGCTTTCTATCCAATTTTTTTTGAATCTGATAATTATAGAATTCTAATGCTAAGTCATCAATCAGTGACTTATCATTCTTCACTAAATTTCCATACAACTTTTCCCATGAGAAAGTATATGTACGATAAATTGTTCTAGTTTTAGCATTAAATCTAGTCCCGGTCTTGTTTGAATAATCTACCCTATTTAAAGATTCCCTGTTTTCTTTAGACTTAACTACACTATCATAATCCACTCTAAATTTCATAACATGCTTTCTTCTACGAAAGTCAAACCAAGTTTGCTTACTCTGATAATACTTCTCATATGATGTTTCGGAACTATCAGTATATAATACGACATCTTCGGTTTCAACAACAGCAACTTCTTTCTTATCAGTCAATGGTTTTGGTAATTGTATTTTAGTTATAAACAAACCAAATACGAATAATACAGCTGCTACTTTCAAAATTTCTTTGAAAAAAAACCAAGACTGATAATCCCTTTTGGTATTTATAACGACTTTCTTGTTGTACACAAGATATCCGATGATCCCAATTAAGATAATGCTAAGGAAAATCAAGGTATGTTTATCATACTTGAAATTGAACAACGCTACAAAAGCAATACAAATAAGCAGCATTATTGAAGCAAACATGAGTATCCCAGATAACAAACCGTAAACAAAACGGAGAAAATTATGTAATAGCTTCATAAAACTCATCAGCTAAAAATACAAAAAGTAAAAGCCTTTCTACTTAAAAGAAAGGCTTTTACTTTTTATTACTTTACAATTGCTTTTAGTTTACTTTAAAAGCATTTGTTCCTGGGTAATATGCGGTTTGCCCCAACTCCTCTTCTATCCTTAGGAGCTGGTTGTATTTTGCCATACGATCACTACGAGATGCTGAACCTGTTTTTATTTGCCCAGTATTTAACGCTACGGCTAAATCTGCAATGGTATTGTCTTCAGTTTCTCCAGAACGATGCGACATTACAGATGTGTACCCTGCATTATGCGCCATGTTTACTGCTGCAATGGTTTCGGTTAGTGTTCCTATTTGGTTTACTTTAATTAAGATTGAATTGGCAATTCCATTTTCAATCCCTCTTGATAAGCGTTCTACATTGGTTACAAACAAATCATCACCTACTAACTGAACTTTATCGCCTACCCTTTCGGTAAGGTATTTCCAGCCTTCCCAATCGTTTTCATCCATACCATCTTCAATAGAAATAATTGGGTATTTTTCGCAAAGTTCAGCTAGATAATCTGCTTGCTCTTGACTCGTTCTCACACTGCCTTTATCGCCTTCAAAAATGGTGTAATCGTACTTACCGTCTTTGTAGAATTCGGCTGAAGCACAATCTAAAGCAATCATTACATCATCACCTAATTTATAGCCTGCATTTGCCACAGCCTTTCCAATGGTATCTAGTGCATCTTCAGTACCTCCTTCAAGGTTTGGAGCAAATCCTCCTTCATCTCCAACAGCTGTACTTAAGTTTCTGTCGTGAAGTACTTTCTTTAGATTATGAAAAATCTCAGTTCCCATTTGCATAGCATGAGAAAAATCTCTTGCTTTTACTGGCATTACCATGAACTCTTGAAACGCAATCGGAGCATCACTATGAGAACCACCATTGATGATGTTCATCATTGGTACTGGTAATGTATTTGCTGAAACGCCTCCAACATATCTATAAAGCGGTAAGTTCAATTCATTGGCCGCAGCTTTTGCAACTGCTAAAGACACACCTAAGATTGCATTAGCTCCAAGCTTGGATTTGTTTGGCGTACCATCTAATTCGATCATTAATTGATCAATCGCATTTTGTTCAAAGACTAAAACACCAAGTAATTCTTGAGCAATAATTTCATTGACATTCTTAACGGCTTTAGAAACGCCTTTGCCCATAAAAGTATCTCCTTCATCTCTAAGCTCAACAGCTTCGTGTTCTCCTGTAGAAGCTCCAGATGGTACTGCTGCTCTACCTAATACTCCGTTTTCAGTAATAACATCTACTTCGACAGTTGGATTTCCTCTTGAATCTAAAATTTGTCTAGCGTGAACGTTAACAATAATACTCATGCGATTTTTGTTTTTTTATTGATTAAAAATTTGAAGCACAAATTTACAAAATACTGTGCCCTTATATTCTATTGGTTTACAGTTTTACATTAAAAAATTACTATTCCGTTTTCGTAACAAAAAAATGGCAAAGATTCTTTAGTTTCTTTGCCATTCTTCTATTAGTTTTTGCTCATATTCTCAATGAACTGGTCAAAGAGATAGGATGAGTCGTGTGGTCCAGGGCTTGCCTCTGGATGATATTGTACCGAGAAACAATTCTTACTTTTCATCTTTATACCTGCTACAGTGTGATCGTTTAGATGCACATGCGTGATCTCGATATCTGGATGAGACTCTGTTTCTTCTCTGTTAATTGCAAATCCATGGTTTTGTGAAGTAATTTCTCCTTTGCCTGTTTCTAAGTTCTTTACAGGATGGTTAATTCCTCTATGTCCATGGTGCATTTTGTATGTTGAAATACCATTGGCTAATGCTATAACTTGATGCCCTAAACATATTCCGAACAATGGTAAGTCTCTCTTAATGATCTCTTTGGCTACTTCTTGTGCTTCCTTTAAGGGTTCAGGGTCTCCAGGCCCGTTGGATAAAAAGTATCCATCTGGTTTGAAAGCTTCCATGTCCTCAAATTTAGAATTGTAAGGAAAGACTTTTATATAGGCATCTCTTTTAGCTAGGTTTCTAAGAATGTTTGTCTTGATTCCTATGTCTAAGGCCGAAATCTTGTATTTCGCATTTTCGTTGCCAAAATAATAAGGTTCTTTAGTGGAAACCTGCGATGCCAACTCTAAACCATTCATATCAGGAATTTCAGCTAATTGCTTTTTCAATCCTTCAATATTATCTACATCAGTAGAGATTAAGGCATTCATAGCACCATTATCTCTAATATAGCTTACCAAAGCTCTGGTATCTACATCTGAAATCGCTAAGATATTATTCGCTTCTAAAAAATCTTGTAATGATTCTGTTGCTCTTGGTCTTGAGTAATCGAAACTAAAGTTTCTACAGATCAATCCGGCAATCTTTACTGAGTTAGATTCTACCTCATACTTTTGTGCTCCATAGTTTCCTATATGCACATTTGTAGTTACCATTAATTGACCATAATAAGAAGGGTCCGTGAATATTTCTTGGTAACCAGTTGCACCAGTATTGAAACAAACCTCTCCAAAGGCTGTTCCTTCTTTTCCTATGGATTTACCATAAAAAATTGTTCCGTCTGCAAGTAAAACAAGGGCTTTTTTACGTTTTGTGTATTTCATGTTTAGAAAAGTTTTACAAAAATCCAAAAAAAAAGGATAAACTAAAAAAGTTTATCCTTGATATTTATTAATGCTTATTAACATTATTCTTCTTCGTTTGAAGCTTGAGTTTCAACTGGAGCTGTTGCAGCTGCTTTGCTACCTCCTCTTCTACTTCTACGAGTAGATTTCTTCTTAGGCTTATCAGCATTGTAAAGCTCGTTATAATCAACTAACTCAATCATTGCCATATCAGCATTATCTCCTAGACGATTACCAAGTTTAATGATTCTTGTATATCCTCCTGGACGATCTCCTACTTTTACAGCTACATCTCTGAACAATTCAGTTACTGCTTCTTTTTGTCTTAGTCTAGACATAACGATACGTCTGTTGTGCGTTGTGTCTTCTTTAGACTTTGTTACTAAAGGCTCAATGAACTGCTTTAAAGCTTTCGCTTTTGCTACAGTTGTATTGATACGCTTGTGCTCAATTAAAGAACAAGCCATATTAGCTAACATTGACTTTCTGTGAGCAGTTTTTCTACCTAAGTGGTTGAATTTTTTTCCGTGTCTCATGACATTTGTTTTAAACCTCTATCTTGCTACAACTCTTTTGAGGAGCAAATTATAAAGGAGTTAATTATTAATTTACGACTTTGAACTTGCGATTTCAGGTTTTATATTTTAGACTACTTGAATTCGTTTATCAAAAATCTGTAATCTAAAATTGTTAGTCTTTATCTAATTTATATTTGCTTAAGTCCATTCCGAAGTTTAATCCTTTAACGTTTACAAGCTCTTCAAGCTCAGTTAAAGATTTCTTACCAAAGTTTCGGAATTTCATTAAATCGTTCTTGTTGAATGATACTAAATCTCCTAACGTATCTACTTCTGCTGCCTTAAGACAGTTTAGTGCACGTACAGAAAGATCCATATCTACCAATTTAGTTTTCAATAACTGTCTCATGTGAAGTGATTCTTCATCATAAGTTTCAGTTTGTGCAATTTCATCAGCTTCTAATGTAATACGCTCGTCAGAGAATAACATGAAGTGGTGAATTAAAATCTTAGCAGCTTCAGTTAAAGCATCTTTTGGATGGATTGAACCGTCTGTAATGATTTCGAAAACTAATTTTTCGTAATCTGTTTTTTGCTCTACACGGAAATTCTCAATGCTATACTTAACATTTTTGATTGGTGTGTAGATAGAATCTGTAAAGATAGTTCCGATTGGTGCAGAAGACTTTTTGTTTTCTTCAGCAGGAACATATCCTCTACCTTTTTCTATAGTGATTTCCATATTGATATTCACTTTTGGATCAAGGTTACAGATTACTAAGTCTGTATTTAATACTTGGAATCCTGAAATGAATTTTTGGAAATCTCCAGCAGTGATTTGCTCTTGTCCAGAAATAGAAATTGATACAGACTCATTATCGATCTCGTCGATTTGTCTCTTGAAACGAATTTGTTTTAGGTTCAAGATCATTTCTGTAACATCTTCTACAACACCAGAGATCGTTGAGAACTCATGGTCTACACCTTCTATTCTTACAGAAGTGATTGCAAAACCTTCTAAAGAAGATAATAAAACTCTTCTTAAAGCATTTCCTACTGTTAATCCGTATCCTGGTTCTAAAGGTCTGAATTCAAATTTACCTTCAAAATCAGTTGAATCAATCATGATTACTTTATCCGGCTTCTGAAAATTTAATATTGCCATGTTTTTTTCTTCGTTTTAATTGTTATTTAGTTGCTCGGTCTAAAAGTTTGAAGAAGACCAGTAAACCCTTTGGCTAAATACCAATATGATTAAATTATTATTTAGAGTATAATTCGACGATGTATTGCTCGTTGATTTGTTCTGGAATCTGGATTCTAGCAGGAACTGAAACATAAGTTCCTTCTTTAGTATCGTTATTCCAAGTAATCCACTCATAAACCTGAGTAGAGTTAGTCAAAGAATTTTGAATAACTTCTAACGATTTTGATTTTTCTCTTACACCTACAACATCACCAGCTTTTAGTTGGTATGAAGGAATGTTTACAACACTTCCATTTACTGTAATGTGTCTGTGAGAAACTAATTGTCTTGCTCCACTTCGAGATGGTGCAACTCCCATTCTGAAAACAACATTGTCTAAACGAGACTCACATAATTGTAACAATACCTCACCTGTAATTCCAGGAGCTGCTGTTGCTTTTTTGAATAGGTTACGGAATTGACGCTCTAAGATACCATAAGTGTACTTCGCTTTTTGCTTTTCCATTAATTGTACTGCGTACTCCGATTTTTTACCACGACGTCTGTTGTTACCGTGTTGACCTGGAGGATAATTTCTCTTTTCGAAAGCTTTATCATCTCCATAAATAGCTTGTCCGAATTTACGAGCTATTTTAGTTTTTGGACCAGTATATCTTGCCATTTTAAATTTGTTTTGAGAGTAGTTATGAATTCAGGTCTAAAATTTAATCCTTCGATAACTATTTGATCTCTCTTGTTATACTTAATTATTAATAAAATCGAAACGTACTTTTAAATTAAAAGGACGTTTCGAAAAAAGTTTTGCAAATATAGTAAGAATCTGATAAACAGTAAGACTTTGTTCTGTCTTAGTTTTTCTGATTATACTCTTCTACGTTTTGGAGGTCTACATCCATTGTGTGGTAATGGAGTTACATCCACGATTTCTGTTACTTCAATTCCAGAATTGTGAATTGAACGAATTGCAGATTCTCTTCCGTTACCAGGACCTTTTACAAATACTTTTACCTTCTTTAATCCTGCTTCTTTTGCAGCTTCTGAAGCATCTTCAGCAGCTAACTGTGCAGCATAAGGTGTATTTTTTTTAGAACCTCTGAATCCCATTTTACCAGCAGATGACCAAGAGATTACGTCACCTTTCTTGTTTGTTAATGAG
This sequence comes from Winogradskyella sp. 3972H.M.0a.05, assembly GCF_040493455.1. Lineage (NCBI taxonomy): Bacteria > Pseudomonadati > Bacteroidota > Flavobacteriia > Flavobacteriales > Flavobacteriaceae > Winogradskyella > Winogradskyella sp. 3972H.M.0a.05. Next base: position 73,111 of record NZ_JANFDA010000004.1, read on the forward strand.
ATAATGATGTTATTGAATGAAGCAGCAATATGAGCTTCTCCAATAGCATCAACAATCACTTTACGTTTTTTTGTACTTGACTTTGCCATATGTTATAGTTTCTAGTTGTTAGCTTTTAGTTGTTAGAATCCTAAACATTTCTATTTCAAGCAGATTCATCTAACTACTAAGTACTAATGACTAATGTCTAATTATTATTTAGTTGCTTTCTTTTTGTTAGCAACAGTTTTACGTCTTCCTTTTCTTGTTCTAGAGTTATTCTTAGTACGTTGACCTCTTAGAGGTAAACCAGCTCTATGACGAATTCCTCTGTAACATCCAATATCCATTAATCGCTTAATGTTCAATTGCGTTTCAGAACGTAATTCACCTTCGATAGTAAAGGTACCTACAGCCTCACGAATCTTACCGATTTCATCGTCTGTCCAGTCCGATACTTTTGTACTTTCATCAACTTTAGCTGTAGCTAAAATTTCTTTTGCTCTACTTCTACCTATTCCATAGATATAAGTTAAAGAGATAACTCCTCTTTTTTGTTTTGGTATGTCTACACCTGCAATTCTTGCCATAATTACCCTTGTCTTTGTTTGAATCTAGGATTCTTTTTGTTAATTACGTAAAGTCTACCTTTTCTACGAACCAATTTACAGTCCGCACTTCTTTTTTTAACTGATGCTCTTACTTTCATCGTATTAGTATCTATAAGTTATACGAGCCTTAGTTAGATCGTAAGGACTCATTTCTAATTTTACTTTATCTCCTGGTAACAACTTAATGTAGTGCATACGCATCTTACCAGAAATGTGAGCAGTCACAATATGACCGTTTTCTAATTCTACACGGAACATTGCATTAGATAATGCTTCGCTTATCGTTCCGTCTTGTTCTATTGCTGCTTGTTTTGCCATAGTATAATATTAAGCTACTGCCTTTCTGTTTTTACCTGTTTTCATCAAGCCATCATAGTGTCTATTCAACAAGTATGAATTTACTTGTTGCATCGTGTCTATTGCAACTCCTACCATAATCAACAAAGAAGTTCCACCGAAAAATAGTGCCCAACCTTGTTGTACGTTCATTAGCTTCACAATAATTGCAGGGAACACTGCGATCAATGCTAAAAATAATGAACCTGGGAATGTTATCTGAGACATGATCTTATCTAGATATTCTGAAGTTTCTGTTCCAGGTCTAATACCAGGAATAAATCCTCCACTTCTCTTAAGATCGTCTGCCATCTTATTTGTAGGTACTGTAATTGCCGTATAGAAGTACGTAAATACTATGATTAATAATGCAAATACAACATTGTACCACAATCCGAAAATATCTGAGAACTCTGTTTGCATCCATCTACCAACTCCAGTGTCCTTCAACATGTCTGTTCCTCCAATTAAGCTTGGTACAAACATAATTGCCTGAGCAAAGATGATTGGCATTACTCCTGAAGCGTTAAGCTTCAATGGTAAAAACTGTCTAGATCCAAATACGTTCTTTTCGTATCCTCCAGAAGCCGTTCTACGTGCATACTGGACAGCAATCTTTCTAACAGCCATTACTAACATAACAGATGCTAAAATGATAACAAACCAAATTACTAGTTCTATAAGGATCATCATGAAACCTCCATTACCTGCTCCACCTAATCTAGAAATTGCATTCTGTACAAATGATTGTGGTAATGTAGCGATGATACCTACCATAATTAACAATGAAATACCATTACCAATTCCTTTGTCTGTAATCTTTTCACCTAACCACATTGCGAAAATACATCCTGTAACTAGTATGATTACTGAAGAAAACATAAAGATGTTTTCTGAGAAACCTGGTAATAATAATCCGCCTAAGGAAGGTTGTCCTGCTAAAGAAGGGATACTAACCAAATAACCTGGTGCTTGTACCAAACAAATTGCTATGGTTAACCAACGTGTTATCTGAGTGATTTTCTTACGTCCACTTTCTCCTTCTTTTTGTAGTTTTTGCAGGTAAGGTATAGCAATACCCATTAACTGTACTACAATAGAAGCAGAGATATAAGGCATGATACCAAGTGCAAATACAGATGCATTTGCAAATGCTCCACCTGTAAAGGCGTTCAGTAATCCTAAGATACCTCCTTCTGTACTACCAGCTAAAGCATCTAGTTTACCAATATCTATCCCAGGTAATACAACTTGTGCTCCAAAACGATACACAAGTAATAATCCTAGAGTAAGAATGATACGATCCTTAAGCTCTGTAATCTTCCAAACGTTTTTTAATGTTTCTATTAATTTCATTGTTTATGGGGTCTTATAAAGTTACTGCTTCTCCTCCTGCAGCTTCGATAGCAGCTTTTGCTGAAGCAGTAAATTTATGAGCAGATACTTTTAATTTTGCTTTTAACTCTCCACGACCTAAGATTTTAACAAGCTCATTCTTCCCTGCCAATCTTAAATCCACGATTGTATCAAAATCTAAAGTGTCTTTTATTTTCTTATCATCAACCAATTGCTGAATAGTGTCTAGGTTTACACCTTGATATTCTACACGGTTAATGTTCTTAAATCCAAACTTAGGAACACGTCTTTGTAACGGCATCTGTCCACCTTCGAAACCAAGCTTCTTAGAATACCCTGAACGTGACTTAGCTCCTTTGTGACCACGTGTTGCAGTACCACCTTTTCCAGAACCTTGTCCACGACCAACGCGCTTCCCTTTATTTTTCACTGAACCTTCTGCAGGTTTTAAATTACTTAAATCCATTGTTTAGTAAATATTTATTTTGTCTCCTCTACAGAAACTAAATGTGAAACTTTATTAACCATCCCAAGGATATTTGGTGTGGCATCATGCTCTACAACCTGACCAATTTTTCTTAAACCTAAAGCTTCTAATGTTAACTTTTGGTTCTTTGGACGATTGATTGCGCTTCTTACTTTTGTTACTTTAATCTTTGCCATCTTATCCTAGATTATCCGTTAAATACTTTTTCTATAGAAATTCCTCTTTCTCTCGCGATAGCATTTGCATCTCTTAGTTGTAATAAAGCATCAAAAGTTGCTTTTACAACATTGTGAGGGTTAGAAGAACCTTGAGATTTTGATAATACATCGTGTACACCAACTGCTTCAAGTACTGTTCTTACAGCTCCACCAGCAATAACTCCGGTACCAGGTGCAGCAGGAATAATATTTACTCTTGCTCCTCCGTACTTACCTTTTTGTTCGTGAGGTAATGTTCCTTTTGTAATTGGAATACGTACTAAGTTCTTTTTAGCATCTTCTACAGCTTTAGCGATAGCAGTTGCAACGTCTTTAGATTTTCCTAAACCGTGTCCTACAACTCCATTCTCATCACCAACAACTACGATAGCTGAAAATCCGAACGCTCTACCACCTTTAGTTACTTTAGTAACACGCTGTACACCAACAAGACGATCTTTTAACTCTAATCCTCCTGGTTTTACTAATTCTGCGTTTTTATATTTCTGATACATAATGTCTTAAAATTTTAATCCAGCTTCTCTTGCGCCGTCAGCTAATGATTTTACTCTACCATGATATAAGTAACCACCTCTATCAAAAGAAATAGTTTCTACACCTGCTTTAACTGCTTTTTCTCCTACTGATTTTCCTACTAATGCAGCAATTTCAGTTTTAGTTCCTTTTGAAGAACTTATGTCTTTATCTCTTGAAGATGCAGCAGCAATAGTCTTACCTGTAACATCATCAACGATTTGAGCATAAATTTCTTTATTGCTTCTAAAAACAGATAGACGTGGTCTAGCTTCAGTTCCTGAAACAACCTTGCGGATTCTGTTTTTTATTCTTTGTCTTCTTTCGTTCTTTGTTAATGCCATAACTTAACTATTAAGCTGATTTACCTGCTTTTCTTCTAATTTGCTCACCAACAAACTTGACTCCTTTTCCTTTGTAAGGCTCTGGCTTACGGAATGAACGAATCTTAGCTGCTACTTGACCAACTAATTGCTTATCGTGAGACGTTAATTTAACGATCGGATTTTTACCTTTTTCAGAAATTGTCTCTACTTTAATTTCTGGTGCAAGGCTCATAACGATATTATGAGAGAATCCTAATGCTAAATCTAATTTATTTCCTTGGTTTGAAGCTCTGTATCCAACACCTACTAATTCTAATTCTTTAGTAAATCCTTTTGAAACTCCTTCAACCATATTAGCAATCAATGCTCTGTAAAGACCATGTTTTGCTTTGTGTTCTTTCTTTTCAGATATGCGACTCAATGTTACAGTCCCATCTTCTATCTTTAATTCTACTCCTGAAATATCTTGAGTTAACTCACCTAGTTTACCTTTAACAGTAACTACGTTATCGTTAACTTCTACTGTTACGCCTTCAGGAATTGTTATCGGGCTATTACCTATTCTTGACATTTCTATTCCTTTTTAATACACGTAACACAATACTTCACCACCTACATTTTCTCTTGTAGCTTGTTTCCCTGTCATTACTCCATGAGAGGTAGAAACAATAGCAACACCAAGACCATTAAGTACTCTTGGCATTTCTTTGGCACCAGCATATTTACGTAAACCTGGTTTACTTACTCTTTGAATTTTCTTGATGACAGATTCTTTAGTGCTTGTATTGTACTTAAGAGCAATCTTAATAGTACCTTGAGCTGAAGAATCGTCAAACTTGTAACTTAAAATATATCCTTGATCGAATAATATTTTAGTCATCTCCTTTTTAACTTTAGAAGCAGGAATCTCAACCACTCTGTGGCCAGCCATCGCTGCGTTTCTAATTCTAGTCAAAAAATCCGCAATTGGATCTGTGTACATAACTAATTGATTTGTGATTTTGGTTTTCGGGTTGGTACCGAACCTTAAATCTGATTATTTAAAATAATATTACCAACTTGCTTTTTTAACTCCAGGAATCAACCCTTTGTTAGCCATTTCTCTGAACGTTACACGTGAGATACCAAATTGTCTCATATAACCTTTTGGTCTTCCCGTTAACTTACAACGGTTGTGCATACGAATCGGTGAAGCGTTTTTTGGCAACTTCTGTAATGCTTCGTAATCTCCAGCTTCTTTTAAAGCTTTACGCTTTGCAGCATACTTAGCAACAGTTTTTGCTCTTTTTACCTCACGGGCTTTCATTGATTCTTTAGCCATATCTTAATTCTTTTTAAAAGGTAAACCTAATTCTGATAATAATGATTTTGCTTCTTTATCAGTTTCTGCAGACGTTACAAACGTAATGTCCATACCAGAAATCTTATTGATCTTGTCAATATCAATCTCTGGGAAAATGATTTGTTCAGTAACTCCTAAATTATAGTTACCTCTTCCGTCAAAACCAGTAGCTTTAATTCCACTAAAATCTCTTACTCGTGGTAATGCAGAAGTAACTAATCTGTCTAAGAACTCATACATTTGCTCACCTCTTAATGTTACTTTGGCACCGATTGGCATTCCTTTACGTAACTTAAATGATGCAACGTCTTTCTTAGAGATTGTCGCTATTGCTTTTTGACCTGAGATCTTAGTTAACTCTTCCACAGCGTGGTCGATTAACTTCTTATCTGCAACTGCAGCACCAACACCTTTAGAGATTACTATCTTCTCTAACTTTGGCACTTGCATTACATTTTTGTATCCAAACTCTTCTGTAAGAGCAGACATTACTCTGTCTTTATACTCTTGTTTTAATCTTGGTGTGTAAGCCATAACTAAATTACTTCATTAGATTTTTTAGAAAATCTTACTTTTTTATCACCTTCCATTCTGTATCCTACTCTTGTAGTTTCTCCGTTTGCCATTAAAGACAAATTAGAAATGTGAATAGAAGCTTCTTTCTCTACAATACCACCTTGAGGATTTTGTGCACTTGGCTTAGTGTGTTTCTTTACCAAGTTGATTCCTTCTACGATGGCTCTATTCTTATCTCTTAATACTTTAAGTACTTTACCTTCTGATCCTTTGTGATCTCCAGCAATTACTTTTACTGTATCTCCTGATTTTATTTTAAGCTTTGTCATCTTAATAATGTATTAAAGCACTTCAGGTGCTAATGATACAATTTTCATGAATTGTTTATCACGAAGCTCTCTCGCTACTGGTCCAAATACACGTGTTCCTCTCATCTCACCTTGTGGGTTTAATAAGACACATGCATTGTCGTCGAATCTGATGTAAGATCCATCTGGACGTCTTACTTCTTTTACAGTACGAACAACAACTGCTGTTGATACGGCACCTTTTTTAATGTTTCCATTAGGTGTAGCATCTTTTACAGTTACTACGATTTTGTCTCCAACTGAAGCGTATCGCTTTTTTGTTCCACCTAGTACACGGATAGTTAATACCTCTTTTGCACCAGTGTTATCAGCTACTTTTAATCTTGATTCTTGTTGTACCATAATTACTTCGCTCTTTCAATTATTTCTACTAATCTCCAACACTTAGACTTACTCATAGGACGTGTTTCCATGATCCTTACAGTATCGCCTTCGTTGCAGTCGTTTTGCTCGTCGTGTGCTACGTACTTCTTCGTCTTTAATACGAATTTTCCATACATAGGATGCTTTACTTTCTTAACTTCAGAAACAACAATAGATTTCTGCATTTTGTTACTCGTAACAACACCTATACGTTCTTTTCTTAAATTTCTTTTTTCCATCTTTAGCAGAATGATTATTGTTCTCTTTTAGTTAATTCAGTAGCCAATCTTGCAACTGTTCTTCTTACAGAACGAAGTTGAATTGGATTGTCTAAAGGAGAAATCGCATGAGCCATTTTTAGGTCAGCGTAACTCTGTTTCATATCACTAAGTTTTTCTTGTAACTCAGCTGTAGATAATTCTTTGATTTCTTGTTGCTTCATAATTCTTTCTATTAAGCTTCGTAATCTCTAGCTATAACAAACTTAGTTTTTACTGGAAGTTTTTGGGCTGCCAAACGTAATGCTTCTTTTGCAACGTCCATTGGCACTCCTGCTACTTCAAATAAAATTCTACCTGGTTTAACAACAGCAGCCCAATATTCTACACCACCTTTACCTTTACCCATACGTACTTCCAAAGGCTTTTTTGTAATTGGCTTGTCTGGAAATATTTTGATCCAAAGTTGCCCTTCCCTTTTCATGTAACGTGTAGCGGCAATACGTGCTGCTTCTATTTGACGCGATGTTAAGAAATTAGAGTCTAATGATTTTATACCAAACATACCGTTAGAAAGTTGGTGACCTCTTCCAGAGTTACCCTTCATTCTACCTTTCTGTTGTTTGCGAAATTTTGTTCTTTTCGGCTGTAACATGTTCTTTTACTTTAAAAAATTACTTTCTACGACGTTGTTTGTTATTACCACGTCCACCTTTTCCTTTTTGTTTAGATAAACCAACTAAAGGAGAAAGTTCTCTTTTACCATATACTTCGCCTTTCATGATCCATACTTTAACACCTAATCTACCGTAAGTAGTGTGTGCTTCAACTAAAGCATAGTCAATATCAGCTCTAAATGTTGATAAAGGAATACGTCCTTCTTTGTAGTGCTCGCTACGTGCCATTTCAGCACCGTTTAAACGTCCACTAATTTGAATTTTGATTCCTTCAGCATTCATACGCATTGCTGCAGCGATAGCCATTTTAATTGCACGTCTGTATGAAATTCGGCTTTCAATCTGACGAGCAATACTTGCTCCAACTAATTGCGCATCTAGTTCAGGTCTTTTAATCTCAAAGATGTTTAACTGAACTTCTTTACCTGTAATTTTCTTAAGCTCTTCTTTTAACTTGTCTACTTCTTGTCCTCCTTTACCAATAATGATACCTGGACGAGCAGTAGTAATTGTAACGGTTACAAGTTTAAGCGTACGCTCAATAATTACTCTAGAAACACTAGCTTTAGATAAACGTGCATGGATATACTTTCTGATCTTATCATCTTCAGCAAGCTTATCTCCATAATCGTTACCACCATACCAGTTGGATTCCCATCCTCTGATAATACCTAAACGATTTCCGATTGGATTTGTCTTTTGTCCCATACTTCTATCTTAGCTTTGTGTGTTATTTAATGAATCTACCACAATAGTTACGTGATTAGATCTTTTTCTAATTCTGTGTGCACGACCTTGAGGAGCTGGACGTAATCTCTTTAACATTGATCCTCCATCTACTCTGATCTCTTTTACAAACAAATCTGCCTCTTCGATATCTGCATCTTCGTTTTTAGCTTGCCAGTTTGCAATTGCAGACAATAACAATTTCTCTAAACGACGTGATGCTTCTTTTGGGCTAAATCTTAATATTTGTAATGCCTTCTCAGCCTTCTCACCTCTTACTAAATCCGCTACTAAGCGCATCTTTCTTGGTGACGTTGGGCAGTTGTTTAGCTTAGCAAAAGCAACTTGCTTCTTCTCAGCTTTAATAGCGTCTGCCATTTGTTTTTTACGACTTCCCATTGCTCTTATTTTTTACCTTTATTTTTTGCACCTGCGTGACCTCTAAAAGAACGCGTTGGTGAAAATTCTCCTAATTTATGACCTACCATATTCTCTGTAATGTATACAGGAACAAACTGACGACCATTATGTACTGCTATTGTTTGTCCAACAAAATCTGGAGAAATCATAGAAGCTCTAGACCATGTTTTGATAACAGTCTTTTTATTAGCTTCTACATTAGCAGCTACTTTTCTTTCTAATTTATAATGGATATAAGGTCCTTTTTTTAATGAACGTGCCATATTATCTCAATTATTTCTTTCTGCGTTCTATAATATACTTGTTGCTCGCTTTAGTTTTAGAACGAGTTCTATAACCTTTAGCAGGAATACCTTTTCTAGATCTTGGGTGACCTCCAGACGAACGTCCTTCACCACCACCCATTGGGTGATCTACTGGGTTCATACGTACAGCGTTTGTTCTTGGTCTTCTACCTAACCATCTGCTACGACCAGCTTTACCTGAAACGATAAGCTGATGATCAGAGTTAGATACTACACCAATAGTAGCCATACAGTTGGCTAGAATCATTCTAGTCTCACCAGAAGGTAATTTTACTGTAGCAAACTTTCCATCTCTTGCCATTAACTGAGCAAAAGCACCTGCACTACGTGCTAATACAGCACCTTGTTTTGGGTGTAACTCTATACAAGAAATAATAGTACCAAGAGGAATCTGACTCAATGGCATTGCGTTACCAATTTCTGGAGCGATTCCACTTTCACCTGACACAACATTTTGCCCAACCTTTAAACCGTTTTGAGCAATAATGTAACGCTTCTCACCATCTTGATAATTCAAAAGAGCGATAAACGCAGTTCTGTTTGGATCGTATTCTATTGACTTAACTTCTGCTGGGACTCCAGTTTTGTTACGTTTAAAATCAATGATACGATACTTCTTCTTATGACCACCACCTAAGTAGCGCATGGTCATTTTTCCTTGACTGTTTCTACCACCAGACCTTTTTTTCGGCTCGAGCAAGCTCTTCTCCGGCTTATCAGTAGTGATGGCGTCAAATCCATTAACTACTCTAAAACGCTGGGCTGATGTGATCGGTTTTAACTTTCTTACTGACATTGTTGTCTAATTACATGTTAGCATATAAATCTATAGTCTCACCTTCCGCCAGTTGTACAATTGCTTTTTTAATAGCATTTGTTTTACCATGTTGAATACCTGTTTTTGTGTAACGGGTTCTTCTATCTGGACGGACGTTTATTGTGCGAACTTTTTCAACAGAAACGCCATAAGCAGATTCAACTGCTTTTTTGATTTCTACCTTGTTCGCCTTTGTATTTACCTGAAAGCTGTAGCAGTTTCTCAACTCGCTATCCATAGTTGCTTTTTCAGTAATAATAGGTTTAATTAAGATACTCATGACCTTTCTTATTTACTTAAATTCGTTTCAATTCCTTCTAATGCGCTTTCTAAAACTACAACTGTGTTAGCATTCATAATTTTATAAGTGCTTAATTCTGAGTTAGTTACAACTTCAGAGCCTTTCAAATTGCGCGACGACAAATATACATTATTATTCGACGCACCCAACACAAACAATGATTTTTTGTCTTGTATATCAAGGGCTTTAAGAACTTCAGTGAAGTTTTTTGTCTTTGGTGTATCAAAGTTGAAGTCTTCTAAAACTACAATTGACTTCTCATTTGCTTTAATAGATAAAGCCGATTTACGAGCCAAACGCTTAACGTTTTTGTTCAACTTGAAACCATAGTTTCTTGGTCTTGGACCAAACATACGTCCACCACCTTTGAACACACCAGACTTGATACTACCTGCTCTTGCGGTACCAGTACCTTTTTGCTTTTTGATCTTACGAGTACTTCCCGTAATCTCTCCACGCTCTTTAGCCTTGTGAGTTCCTTGTCTTTGATTAGCCAAGTACTGCTTTACATCTAAGTAAACAGCATGATTGTTTGGCTCTATAGCAAACACATCGTTAGAAAGCTCAGCTTTTCTACCAGTGTCCTTTCCGTTTATATCTAAAACTGCTACTTTCATTATTTCTCAATAATTACATAAGAGTTTTTGTGACCAGGTACTGCACCTTTTACAACAAGCAAGTTCTTTTCTGGAACTACTTTATAAACTCTTAAATTTTGAACTTTAACTTTTTCGCCTCCCATACGACCTGCCATTTTCATTCCTTTGAAAACTCTTGCAGGGTAAGATGCTGCACCAATAGAACCAGGTGCTCTAAGACGGTTGTGTTGTCCATGTGTAGCTTGACCAACACCACCAAATCCGTGACGTTTTACTACCCCTTGGAAACCTTTACCTTTAGATGTTCCTGAAACATCTACGAACTCTCCTTCTACAAAGTGCTCTACTGTAATTGCATCTCCTAGTTTGTACTCTTCTTCGAATCCTTGGAATTCAACAACTTTGCGTTTTACAGAAGTACCTGCTTTTTTAGCATGACCCATTTGAGCCTTAGTAGCACTTTTTTCTGTCGCGTCATCGAAACCAAGTTGAAGCGCGTTATACCCATCAACCTCTTCGGTTCTGACTTGGGTAACGATACATGGACCTGCTTCAATGACAGTACAAGGGATATTCTTCCCGTTCTCGTCGAAGATGCTGGTCATACCGATTTTTTTTCCAATTAACCCAGACATTTGATTTTAGATTTTAGACTTTAGAAATAAGATTTTAGATTTTTCTAATACTCTTTATTTCCTCTATCTTGTTATTAATTAATTTACTTATTTAAAAAATTTCAGGGACAAAATACGTTTCGTCCCTGAAATGTATTTTTACCGTTTTTCCTTCGCCCGCAGCTCAGGACATGTCACTTCGACTCCGCTCAGTGACCAAATCACCAAGCCTAATCTGTTTTCACTTACACCTTAATCTCTACTTCAACACCGCTTGGTAATTCAAGCTTCATTAAAGCGTCAATTGTTTTTGAAGAAGAACTATAGATATCCAATAGTCTTTTGTAAGAACTTAATTGGAACTGCTCTCTAGACTTCTTGTTTACGTGTGGTGAACGTAACACAGTGAAAATCTTCTTGTGTGTTGGTAATGGAATTGGACCAGTTACAACAGCACCTGTACTTTTTACTGTTTTTACAATCTTATCAGCAGACTTGTCTACTAAGTTGTGATCGTATGATTTTAATTTTATTCTGATTTTTTGACTCATTTCCTTAAGATTTAAGCTTCAACTCCTTTAGCAGCTTTGATTACCTCTTCTGAGATATTAGCTGGTGTTTCAGCATAGTGTGAAAATTCCATAGTTGATGTTGCTCTACCAGAAGATAGTGTACGTAACGCAGTTACATAACCAAACATTTCTGATAACGGCACATTAGCCTTAACAACTTTAGAACCTGCTCTATCGCTCATGTCATTTACCTGACCACGACGACGGTTAAGGTCTCCTACAATATCTCCCATGTTTTCTTCAGGAGTAAGTACTTCTAATTTCATGATTGGCTCCATGATTACAGCTTTTGCAGCTTTTGCAGCAGATTTAAATCCTAGCTTAGCAGCCAATTCGAATGATAATTGATCGGAATCAACATCGTGATAAGAACCATCAGTTAAAGTCACTTTCATAGCATCTACTTCGTAACCTGCTAAAGGTCCGTTTTGCATAGCCATTTTGAATCCTTTTTCTACTGAAGGAATAAATTCTTTTGGAATGTTACCACCTTTGATTTCAGAAACAAACTCAAGACCTTGCTTACCTTCTTCAGCTGGCTCTAGTGTAAATACGATATCTGCGAATTTACCACGACCACCAGACTGCTTCTTGTAAACTTCTCTGTGTTCAGCGCGCATTGTTACTGCTTCTTTGTACTCAACTTGAGGTTGACCTTGGTTTACTTCAACCTTAAACTCACGTTTAAGACGATCAACAATAATATCTAAGTGAAGCTCACCCATTCCAGAAATAATAGTCTGTCCTGAAGCTTCATCTGTTCTTACTGTAAATGTTGGATCTTCTTCAGCCAATTTACCTAAAGCCATACCTAGTTTATCAACATCTGCTTTAGTTTTTGGCTCAACAGCGATACCAATTACTGGATCTGGGAAGTCCATAGATTCTAACACTATTGGGTTCTTCTCATCAGATAATGTATCTCCAGTCTTAATATCTTTAAATCCTACTGCAGCTCCAATATCTCCTGCTTCTATATATTCAATTGCATTTTGCTTGTTAGAGTGCATTTGGTAGATACGTGAGATACGCTCTTTTTTACCTGAACGATTGTTCAATACGTAAGAACCAGCATCTAAACGACCAGAATAAGCTCTAAAGAATGCTAAACGTCCTACAAAAGGATCTGTAGCAATCTTGAATGCTAAAGCAGCAAATGGTTCTTTAACATCTGGCTTACGAGATGTTTCTTCATCTGTATCTGGATTCGTTCCTACAATCGCATCTTTATCAGTTGGCGAAGGTAAGTAACGACAAACAGCGTCTAATAAAAATTGAACTCCTTTGTTCTTGAATGCTGAACCACATACCATAGGAATGATAGACATATCCATAACAGCAGCTCTTAATGCAGCATGAATTTCATCTTCAGTAATAGAGTTCTCATCTTCGAAGAACTTCTCCATTAGGTTTTCATCGTATTCTGCAACAGCTTCAATTAAAGCAGCTCTATACTCTGTTACTTCGTCTTGCATTTCTGCAGGAATGTCAATAACATCGAATGTAGACCCGAAGTTATCTTCGTGCCATACGATAGCTCTGTTCTTAACTAAATCTACAATACCTTTGAAATCTGCTTCTTCTCCAATTGGAAGAACGATTGGTACTGCGTTAGAACCTAGCATATCTTTTACTTGTTGACATACTGCCAAGAAGTTAGACCCTTGACGGTCCATTTTGTTTACAAAGCCCATACGTGGTACTTTGTAGTTATCTGCTAATCTCCAGTTAGTCTCAGACTGAGGCTCAACACCATCTACAGCAGAGAATAAGAATACTAAACCGTCTAATACACGAAGAGAACGGTTTACTTCTACTGTAAAGTCAACGTGACCTGGAGTATCTATAATATTAAAGTGGTATCCTTTGGCATCAGCAGTTGGTTTTCCTTGCTCTGTTGGGAACTGCCATGTACAAGTTGTCGCAGCAGAAGTAATTGTAATACCTCTTTCTTGCTCTTGCTCCATCCAGTCCATAGTAGCAGCACCATCATGTACCTCACCTATTTTGTGTGATACACCTGTGTAAAATAAGATACGCTCGGTAGTCGTTGTTTTTCCAGCGTCAATGTGCGCTGCAATACCTATATTTCTAGTATATTTTAAATCTCTTCCCATTGTTTATTAAAATCTAAAGTGTGAGAATGCTTTGTTTGCTTCTGCCATTTTGTGAGTATCCACACGCTTTTTAACTGCAGCACCTTCTTCTTTTGCAGCAGCTAGAATTTCTGCAGCTAATTTTTGAGCCATAGATTTCTCATTTCTTTTACGAGCGTAACCTATTAACCATTTCATTGCTGTAGAAACTTTTCTATCTGGACGAATTTGCATTGGAATTTGGAATGTAGCTCCACCAACACGACGGCTTCTTACTTCTACGTGAGGCATTACATTAGATAATGCATCTTTCCATAATTCTAAAGCTGTTTTTTCGTCGTCAGTTTTCTTTTCGTCTACAATATCAATTGCATCGTAGAATACTTTAAACGCCACAGACTTTTTACCATCCCACATCATGTTGTTCACGAAACGTGTTACCAACTGATCGTTAAATCTTGGATCTGGTAAAAGCGGTCTTTTTTTCGCTTGTCTTTTTCTCATGTCTTCTTCTTAAAGTTTTTTAATTACTTCTTAGGGCGTTTTGCACCATACTTAGATCTACGTTGTGTACGTCCTTCAACACCAGCTGTGTCTAAAGCACCACGTACAATGTGATATCTAACTCCTGGTAAATCTTTTACCCTTCCACCTCTAACTAATACTATCGAGTGCTCCTGGAGGTTGTGTCCTTCACCTGGGATGTATGCGTTAACTTCGTTACCGTTCGTTAACCTTACCCTTGCAACTTTACGCATTGCAGAGTTTGGCTTCTTAGGTGTTGTAGTATAAACACGCGTACAAACTCCACGTCTTTGAGGACAAGAATCCAAAGCAGCCGATTTACTCTTCTTAGTTATTTTGGCTCTTCCTTTTCTTACTAATTGTGAAATTGTTGGCATATATTTACTATATAAAATTTAAAAACCCCTCTTCTAAGGGGCTGCAAAGGTAGAAATTATATCGAATAATTCAAACCTTACATTGGTTATTTTTGAAACATTATTTTTTTATTCGTTGCAATACATATTTTAAGCGATTTTTTTGCGTTAGATTTGAACCACAATCTCAGTCTGAATATATCTTGAAACAATACTGTTTTTTTCTATTTTTTCTATCCTGCTTTTTACCATTCAACTTGAATGGTCAAAATTTATATTTGAAAGCTGTTGGAAACGATTCTACTGAGACTAAAATCATAGACTCTTTAGGGTACAAAACTACGTTTAAAGATTTTTCTTCTTTAAATATTGAAACAGATTCTTTAAAAACCAGATTACAAAACCTTGGCTATCTAGCTACCAATCTTACCAATCTGTCTAGAGTAAATGATTCTCTTTATAAAGTAACGTACAATCTTAATAAGCGTTACAATCTGGTTAGGGTTTCTTATGATATAGATATTGACAAAAAGTTATTAGAAGCTTTGGCGAAAAATGTTGAAGATGATTATTTTGAAGTTGATATTAACAATCTAGAACGCGTACTAACGATACTCAATAAACAAATTTCGGAAGAAGGTGATCCTTTTTCAACATTGAGACTTACTAATATAATACATGATAATGGGAACTTAACAGCCGATCTTCAAATTACCAAAAAGGATATTTCAAGATCTATTGACTCCATAATTATTAAGGGTTATGAAAAATTCCCAAAATCCTTCATTAAACGTTATTTAAAGATTCGTACCAATCAGCCTTTCAACTTATATAGTATTAAGGAAAAAACTGCGGCTTTAGATAACTTGAGATTTTCTCGTCAAATTAGAGAACCTGAAGTTCTATTTACAAAAGATTCTACCATTATATATATATATGTAGAAAAAGTGAAAAGTAATAGCTTTGATGGTTTTCTAGGTTTTGGCACCAATGAAGACACCAATAAGCTCGAGTTTGATGGTTACCTAAATCTCATCCTTAATAACAATCTGAACTTTGGGGAATCATTTAGACTATTATATAAGAGTGATGAAAATGATCAGCGCACTTTTGATGTTAAAGCTAACCTTCCTTATTTATTTGGTTCGCCACTGGATGTTGAACTAGGTCTTAACATCTTTAGAAAAGACTCCACTTTTTCTAATGTTAGTCAAACTGCTAATATTGCTTACAATATAGATCCAAGGAATAGATTGGGTCTTGGCATTTTTGCAACTACTTCGAGTAACCTTCTAGATAATGGCACATCTACTTTAGATGATTATACTTCAAATTTTTATTTAGCGAACTATACACACACGAGATTACAGAACTATGATGCTTTATTTCCTGTGAATTTTTTGTTCGATATCTCAGCGGGGTTTGGCAAGCGAACTTTTGAATCTGTTGATGAAGCACAAACCAGGTTCACTTTAAATACCTATAAAATATTCAACCTTAATCAGAGAAATAGTATATACGCACGGATAAATGGTGCTTATTTAGATTCTGAAAATTACCTCGAAAATGAACTATTTCGATTTGGAGGTATCAACTCCATAAGAGGTTTTGAGGAAAACAGTCTTACCGCAAATCTATTTGCCGTGCTAAATACAGAATATCGTTATAGATTAAATAGTAGCATCTATGTACATTCTGTAATTGATGCATCGTATAGTGAAAACAATATTGCCAATACGAAATCTAAGCTGTTTGGATTTGGGTTTGGATTTGGATTACTTTCAAAAGCAGGCTTATTTAAATTTAACTACACTTCTGCAAAAACGGAAAACCAAAAATTTAGACTTTCCGATTCTAAAGTACATATAAGCTTAACTGCTCAATTTTAGGGAAAAAGACGTCAAAAACTGTTAAATGTTAATTTAACTTTAACGATATGTTAGTTTTTTTTAAAATTAAAGTTGGTTATTTAACTTTTTATTATGACTTTTGATAATACCTAACTTAAATTTATTCAATATGAAAACAAAGTTTAGTAAATTACTAACACTTCTGTTAGTGTTTATTGTACAATTTGCTTTTGCCCAAGAAATGACAATTACTGGTGCAGTCACAGATGAAGGTGGCCTGCCTCTGCCAGGAGTTAACATTATTGTCAAAGGCACTACAAACGGAACCCAAACAGATTTTGACGGTAACTATACTATTAATGCGAACGCAGGAGATGTATTAGTTTTCTCTTATGTTGGCTTGAAGTTGCAGGAAATTACCATTGGAAGCAATTCCACAATCAATGTGACCATGGTAGAAGATGCAGCTCAATTGGAAGAAGTGGTTGTAACGGCCCAAGGTATTAAAAGGGAAAAGAAAGCGTTAGGTTATGCTGTATCTACCCTTAAGTCTGAGGCTGTTGAAAGCAGACCTGAGCCAGACTTAGCCAGAGTACTTTCTGGAAAAGTGGCTGGTGTTAATGTAACTGGTACTGGTGGTTTAGCTGGTAGTGGTACTAACATTATCATTAGGGGTCCAGTTTCAATTACACAAAACAACCAACCTTTATTTGTGGTTAACGGTGTACCTTTTAATTCATCTACAAATGCAGAAAGTAATGTTACAACTGGTAACGGTTCTGTATCTGCTTCGAGTAGATTTGTGGATCTCGACCCTAATAACATTGAAAGTATTAGTGTCTTAAAAGGTTTAAGTGCAACAGCACTATATGGTGAACAAGGTCGTAACGGTGTAATTTTAATTACTACTAAAGCAGGTAGTACTGCTGCTGTTGACAAAGGCTTCGAGATTTCTGTAAACCAATCAGTGTTCTTCAGTGAAATTTCGAATTTACCTGATTACCAAAATACTTACGGACAAGGTGGTGACAATAGTGTTAATGTCGGATTCGTAGGAACTTGGGGAGGACGTTTTGATGGAAACTTCATCGTAAGACACCATTATAATGTACCTCGTTTAGCAGCTTCATTCCCTGAATTCCAAGGAGTGAATGTAAACTATGCACCTTTCGTGGATAATGTAAAGAACTTCTTTGATACTGGAGTTGGTTATTCTACTTCGATTAACGCAGCTAAGAGTACTGAGAATGTTTCATATAACATAAACTTTGGTCGTACTAACGAAGACGGATTCGTTCCTGGAAACAGTTTCGATCGTTTAAACTTTGGTCTTGGTGGTAACATTAAGCTAAGTAATAAGTTTAGCGTTGCAGGATCTTTCAACTATGTTAACAGTGGATTTATTACGCCACCTGTTTCTGCAAATAACGGTACAGGAAACTTTTCAATCTTTACTAGAACACTATTTGTTCCTAGAAACTTAGACTTAAACGGATTACCGTTCCAAGATCCTATTACAGGAGCTAGTGTATACTATAGAACAGACCAAGAAAACCCTTTATGGTTAGTAGCTAACTCTCAGGAGTCTATTGACGTAAATCGTTTTTACAATTCTATTAGTACTACTTACGATATAACAGATACTTACTCGTTAACTTATAGATTAGGATATGACAACTACACTGAAAGACAACAGTTCTATATGAATAGAGGTGGTGTAAGCAGTGTTGTAGCTACAGCTGGTTTCTTAAAAACTACATCTGGTACAAATACTATTTGGGATCACAGTATCTTGTTCAATATTAATGGACAGGCAATTACTGATAAGATTTCTTTAAATGGAACTATTGGTGTTAACTCTAACTCTGAGACGTATGAGAAGTTTGGTATTTTCAGTCAAAACCAATTAGTATTTGGTTTAATTGATCACAACAACTTCGTATCTCAAAGTAACGTAGATCCATTTGGTAGTGAGCTAGACTTTAAACAAACAGTAAATAGAGCTGGTGTTTTTGGTCAGTTAGAATTTGGTTACGACAACTACTTATTCTTAACGTTAGCTGGTCGTAATGACTGGACATCAACAGTAGAAGAAGAAAACAGATCATTATTTTATCCAAGTGCTTCTGTGTCCTTTATCCCAACATCTGCGATAGAAGGATTGAAGTCGGATGCTCTTAACTATCTTAAATTCCGTTTCGGATATGGATCATCAGCTGGTTTCCCACCTGCTTATAGTACTAGACCTGTGTTTAGTTTAACTACTGCGGCGTTGACAACTGGTGGAGGTACTGCTATCAATACAATATCTCCAGACCCTAATGCTCCTAACCCAGACTTGAAGCCAGAGCTTCACAGAGAATTTGAGGCAGGGGTTGAAAGCCGCCTATGGAAAAACCGTATCAATTTAGAGGTGAGTGTATACAAGCGTTTCTCAGAAGACCAAATTGTATCTGTAAACTTACCTAGTTCTACTGGTTCTAGAACTTCTGTTGCTAACTTAGGAGAGTTAGAAACACAAGGTATAGAAATCGATTTTGGAATTTCTCCTTTTAAAGGAACTGAAAGTAAATTCCAATGGGATTCTAACTGGAACTTCTCAGCTTATGAAAATGAAGTAATAAAAACTGATGGTAGTGGTGGTGAATTGTTCATCGCAGGTTTCTCTAACTTAGGTAACTATGCTATTGAAGGACAACCTTTAGGTGTAATTAGAGGTAGTTATGCTGTTACAGATGCTAACGGAAACTATTTAATCAACCCTACTACAGGTAATATTATAGATAGCCAAGCAATTGGATTGGATGATGAAGTTATTGGAGATCCAAATCCAGATTGGAAAATGACTTCGATTAACACGTTTAGCTTTGGTAACTTGAGCTTATCTGCTCAAGTAGAATATACTCATGGTGGTGATATTTCTTCAAACACAATAGATAACTTATTGAGAAGAGGTGTTACCAGAGATACAGAAAATAGAGAAGGTACTCTTGTAATTCCTGGTTTCTTAGCTGACCCTTCAACTGGAACACCTCTTGTTGATGGATCTGGAAATCAAATTCCAAACAACATTCAGCTTGGTACTAATGAGGTATACTTCCTTAACTTCTTAGACCCAGCAGGTCAAGCTATTTATGATGCTTCTGTTGTTCGTTTGAGAGAGATTGCTTTAACTTATACTTTACCAAGAAAGTTCTTAGAGAAAACACCTTTTGGTTCGCTTTCTTTCACAGCTTTCGGAAACAACCTTTGGTATTGGGCTCCAAATGTGCCTAAGTACACAAATTTTGATCCTGAAGTTATTAGTACAGGTGTTGGAAATGGTCAAGGTTTAGAATTCCAAACTGCACCTACGGCCAAGAGATTTAGTTTCAGTGTTAAAGCAACATTTTAAAAAAAAAGATTATGAAAACAATAAAATCAAGATTTAAACACTTCTTTGTTCTTTTACTGCTATTGGCATTTAGTTGTGAGACTACAGATTTGGATCAATTGACCGATCCAAGTAATCCAACGCCAGATAGTGCTGACCCTAACTTATTATTTAATGCAGCACAATTAAACTTCACATTAGCTATAGCATATAATGAAGATAATGAAGATGGACTTAATGTTAGAGCAGCTGAAGCAGCTCGCATGCAACATTTATTTGGAGCCTATGTTGGGCCTTTCTCACTTACCTCTGCATCATTAGATGATTCTTGGGAGAATATGTACCTTGGTGCTCTAAAAGAAATTAGTGAATTAATTCCAATTGCAGAAGAAGCAGATCAGCAAGGAACAATTGGAGCAGCAAAGGTAATCCGTGCTTATACCATGGTTACTTTGGTAGATATTTTTGGAGATGTGCCTTTCTCGGAGGCTGTACAAGGTTTAGCTTTTCCAAATCCAAGTTTAGATGAAGGGCAAAGTATATATGATGCAATGCTTCTAGAACTTGATGATGCAATTGCTAGATTGAGCACTCCAAATGCTATAATGCCACAAAATGATTTATTCTATGGTGGTGATGCTAATAAATGGATAACTGCAGCTAGAACACTTAAGTTAAAAATGTACTTACAGATGAGACTTATTGGTAATTTTAATGCAGAGATTAATGCATTAATTAGCCAAGGTGTTATTTCTGATCCTGCTGATGATTTCCAATTTCAGTACTCTTCTGTAGTTGCACCAACAGACAGTAGACATCCATACTATACATTAAATTATGACTCAGATGGTGCAGATGATTACTTAACGAGTTATTATGTATACTTATTAAAAGATGACAAAGGATTTAATGATCCTAGATTACGCTACTATTTCTACAGACAAACGACTATTGTACCGACAGAAGCAAATCAGTTCTTAGAATGTGCTGGTCTTAACTTAGAAAATTATTGCTACCTAGGAGATTTATACTGGACGAGAGATCATGGTAATGATAATGGTGTTGCACCAGATCAGTTATTAAGATCTACTTACGGTTTGTATCCTATTGGTGGAGCATTTGATGCTGACAACTTCCAAGCAGTTACTAGTAATACTGGAGCTAGTGGAGCAGGAATCTTCCCATTCATGCTATCTGCTTATGTTAAGTTCATGTTAGCAGAATCTGCTTTAATGTCTGGAACAACTGGTAACCCAAGAGCTTTATTAGAAGAAGGTGTTAGAGCATCAATGGATAAAGTTTTAAACTTCAATCCTGGTCAAGTTGACCCTGCATTTGCAGCAAGTATGACAGATGTTGATGATTATGTTAACTTTGTATTAGGGCAGTACGATGCTGCAGCTAATGATACTGAAAGACTGGATGTTATCATGAAGGAATATTACATTGCGCTTTGGGGTAATGGTATAGAGGCTTACAATAACTATAGAAGAACTGGTTTACCTAGTGACATGTCGCCTCATGTATCAACTCCTGGAGACTTCCCAAGATCATTCATGTATCCTGCGATTGAGGTAAATGCTAATGCAAATGTTAGCCAAAAAACTATTACGACTAAAGTATTTTGGGATAATAACCCAGATAATTTCATAGATTAAAAAACGTATAGAAAATGAAAAAAGTTAAATTTATTATCAAACTATTCATGGTTCTTGCATTAGTTGGAGTTTTCCAATCGTGTGAGGATGATGAGAAAAACAGACTTGATGAGTTTCAACTCGGAGGGTTTGTAAGATTTCAAGACCCTTTCCCTAACGTGGTAAACATCTCTGGACTTTCTGAAGTTCCTAATATATCTGTGCCTGTAGTTTTTGAAGCACCAGATGGAAATGTAGTATCGTATACAATGCGTGTAGCTGCTTCTGTAGGTGGAACTACTTACGGCCCTGTAGATTTCGGACCTGAGATTACATCATTCCCAACGGCATTTAACATCACTATGTCAGACTTAGCAACTGCTTTGAATGTAGATCTTGCTGATGTAGGATTTGGTGACACTTTTGGATTTACTGGAAGAGCAGTAAATACGGATGGTGATGTCTACGAAGGAAACAATCCTCTAACTTACGATGCAGAAACTGGAACTGCTGGAGGTGGAAATAACTCTGGTGATTTAATCGCTGAAGCTGGTTATAGAAACGCATTTGAGTTTGCATTTGCAATTCCATGCCCTCCTATTACTAATCCTGCTGCTGGAGATTGGACAATCAATATGACCGATCTTTATGGAGATGGTTGGGATGGAGCTTTCCTTACTGTTAGTATAGATGGTACTGAGACTAATTATGACATTGTTGATGGTGACTCTGCTGTTCATGTATTCAACGTTCCTGCTGGAACTGCTGAACTAAGATTCACTTACACAAGTGGTAGTTGGGAAGAAGAGCACATCTATGAAGTTGTAGATCCAGGAAGTAATACTTTCGGTCCATTTGGTCCATTCCCAGAAATGTGTCCAAGCATAGGCTTATAGTAATTACTTAAATAACTATATAAAAAAGAAAGCTGCTAAAAAATTTTAGCAGCTTTCTTTTTTATTATACCCGAGTTATTGGTTATTTGAATATATCTAGGTTAATCTAATTATATCTAAGTTATTTAAGTTTTATTCTTTAATGAACTTCATCCATCTTTTCTTATTAGAAGACGTGTACGATACTTTTAATAAATATAGACCAGATTGTAGGCTTGAAACATCAAAGCTTATTAAACTACCGTTATTATCATAATGTGTTTCACTTACTTTGTTACCAAGAACATTAACAATAGTCAGTACAACATCTTCTGATTGAATTCCTTCTATATTGATTAACGCTTTTGCAGGATTAGGAAATAAACTAAGCGTCTCTATATCGTTCTCACCAATTGATAAAGTAGAACCTTCAACAATATTAAGTAATTGATTAGCATTAACATCGAAGAGTATATCTTCAAGACCACTCAGCCATTTTACTTTTACATAATCAACCTCTGTATTAGAGCCGAGCCCAAAAACCTCAGTAGCAGAATTCTGAGACAAATACCCTTCTCCACAAAGCGTATAGCGATATTGAATGTCTCCATTTATAGAAATCTCTATGATTGAGCCTATACCATCTTTATTACTTTGAGTACCTTCTAGCTTTACTTTTAACCAATTATTAGATGTTACGGTATTATTCTTCCATAAATCTACTGGATCATTTTCTGTATTACTAACAATAATATCTACCAGTCCATCATTATCTATATCGCCTATGGCATTAGAGTGACTTGCCTGACTGTCGTTAAAAAAGCCATTGCTAACATCTTCTTCAAAATCAATTCCTCCCAAATATTCAAAGAAAATCGATGAATTATGAACTGTTGAGCCATCTAATGAACTACTAACATATAAGTCTAAATCCATATCATTTTCAGCATCTAAAAAAACAGCTCCCCAGCATACTCCAAAAGTTAATGTCCCAGATGCTGTAGCAATATCTGAAAAGGTTCCATCGCCATTGTTCTTTAAAAACACATTACCATCATCTGGACTGTTTGTTACATATATATCAAACCATCCATCACTATCAAAATCATCTATGGTTACAGACATAGCATCTATAGCAACATTGGTTCCTGATATTATACTAACATCTGTAAAAGTTCCATCGCCATTATTCCTGTAAAGTATGTTTGGATTAAAAACTCGATCATTAGCGATATAAATGTCCTGCCATCCATCATTATCAAAATCGAAAAAGGCCGAACAAAAAGATAGATGCCCAACATCGCTAATTCCTGCAGTAGTACTTACATTTGTAAATGTACCATTCCCATTATTTCTGTATAGGTAATTAGGCACTACTTTGGCAGGATCAAAGCTCGAAAGAAAAACATCTAGATTACCATCATTATCTATATCTCCCCACGACGCGCCATAAGTATATATATTATTTAACGGTAACCCAGTAATTGGCGTCACATCTATAAATGTATTATTTCCATCGTTTCTCAATAATTTATTTCCACTTGTGAAACTCGTAACATAGATATCCTTATCTCCATCATTATCGTAATCTACCCAATTCATCGCCTTAGTTTCATATGTCAAATCTGGCATGGTGAAAAATTGCTCAACGAATGTCCCATTGACATTCTTAAAAAAACGTACGGGTTGATTCTGATCAGTTGTAAATGTTAGGTCATCCCACCCATCATCATCGAAATCAAAAAAGGTAACACCATTACCTATATAGGTATTACCACATGTAAAATCTAAACCAAGATCTTCTGCTACATTTTCAAAATTAATTTGAGCATGGAGAAGTGGTATTGAGAGTAAAGTATACAGAAATATTTTAAGGCTAAAAGAAGGTTTCAAACTAGTATTTTTAAGCGTTTTGACTCCTAAAATTATAAAATTTGCCGAGTTATACCCAACTTAATAGTTTTTTAACTCGTTTTGATGCACATCTGGTAAGTAAAAGCCTTATAATCCTTAAGTTTTTGACCAAATTTTGACCTAAGCATTAAATTATTGTTAGGTTTGTAAAAAAAATTGCGACAAATCCTTAAACTACTCACTACATGAAGAAAAAATTACTTTTAAACTTATTCTTAGCTTTCACCATTTCATTTTCGTTTTCTCAAAATACTGTTGGAATAATTTCAGCTGAAAATGGTGTTCAAGATGGGTATACGCTTTTCACCAACCATACGACTACATTCTTAATTGACAACTGTGGTAGATTAATTAATCAATGGGATAGTGCATTCATTACAGGTGTAGCGGTGTACTTATTACCAAACGGAAACATACTACGTGCTGGACGCAGTGTTGGTACTAGTACTATTGGTTTTGGTGGTCAAGGTGGAATTATAGAGATTTTTGACTGGGATGGTAATATTGTTTGGCAATACGAGTATAGTACAGAAGAGCACAGACAACATCATGATGTCTTTCCGATGCCAAATGGTAATGTGCTAATTCTAGCTGCAAGTGTGGTTTCTGAAGCAGATGCCATACAAGCTGGAAGAGACCCAAGTTTTATTACTGAAGGTTTAGTATACAATGAGCGTATTATTGAGGTAGAACCTGTTGGTTTTGATCAAGGTAATATTGTATGGGAATGGAATATTTTTGATCATCTTATCCAAGATTTTGATAACACAAAAGACAATTTTGGTACTGTTGCCGATAATCCTCAAAAACTTGATGTCAATTTTTTGAATGGCGGTTTAGGGGACAAAAATTGGTTGCATGTTAACTCCATACAATACGATCCTGTATTAGATCAAATAGTAATCAGCTCAAGAAACCTCAGTGAAATATGGGTGATAGATCACTCTACCACTACAGCTGAGGCAGCTACAGGATCTGGAGGTACTTACGGTATGGGAGGCGACTTGTTGTATCGTTGGGGAAATCCACAATCTTATAGACAAGGTACAGAAGACGATCGCCAATTGTATGGACAACATTACCCGCACATTATTGGTCAAGGCTTAGAAGATGAAGGCAAGATTATTGTTTTTAATAATGGTAATGGAAGAACGCCTGGTTTTTCTGAAGTGTTCATATTTGATCCACCTGAAGATAGTCCTGGCGTGTATTCTTACACAGCAGATACTGCTTATGGACCAGCTACTCCAGAGTTCAACTATTCTGGCAACTCAATCTTTGGTGACTTTTACTCAGCCATTGTAAGTGGTGCTCAAAGATTACCAAATGGAAATACCTTAATTTGTGAAGGAAGAACAGGAGAGTTTTTTGAAATTAACGAAATAGGAAACATCGTATGGGAATATGTAAATCCTGTGAATAATGCAGATGGGACTTTCAGTACTCAAGGAGATCCGCCATCACCTCAAAACCTTACGTTTAGAGCATTAAAGTATGCGCCTGACTATGGTGCTTTTGTCGGTAGAGATCTTACTCCTGGAGCTCCATTAGAGTTAAATCCAGATTTAATGCCTTGTGACAATCTTAGTGTTGATGAGTTTGAGTTGAACCCTGTATCGCTCTACCCTAACCCAACTAAAGATTTTATTTCTATTGAAAGTAATATAACTATCAACAGTTATGAAATCTATGATCTTTTAGGTAAAAAAATCGCTTCTAATGAGCTTATAAATAATTCTATTAATGTTAGTGATTTAAATTCTGGAATGTATATCCTGAATTTATATTCTGACTCTGGTAAGACCAGTAAAAGAATTGTGAAGCAATAGATTTAAAATTAACACACATATTTTAGAAGCCATTCCAATTAGAGGATGGCTTTTTTAGTTTACTTTTGCGCTAATGAAAGATGATACTACCATATTCGGAATACGTGCTGTAATTGAAGCCATTAACTCTGGAGAAACTATTGATAAGGTTTTTATACAGAAAGGATTGCAAGGTAATCTGTTCGCAGAATTAGATCAATTGATACGAAAAGAAAACATTAATGCGTCTTACGTTCCGGTTGAAAAGCTAAATAGAATTACAAGGAAAAACCATCAAGGGGTTATTGCTCATATTTCACCTATATCCTACTGGAATATTGAAGAATTGGTAGCCTCTACTTTTGAATCGGGTAAAACTCCGCTTTTCTTATTACTAGATCAACTTAGTGATGTTCGAAACTTTGGTGCTATCATCAGAACTGCAGAATGTACAGGTGTCTCTGGTATTATTGTTCAGAAAAAAGGTGGCGCCCCTGTTAATGGAGATACTGTAAAGACTAGTGCTGGAGCAATCTTCAAAATTCCTATTTGCAAAGTAGATCATATTAAAGATGCCATGTTCTATATGCAGTCTTCTGGCATTAAAGTGATCGCTGCTACTGAAAAAGCTGATGATACTATTTATAAGGTTGATCTAAAAGATCCTTGTGCCATCATTATGGGTTCAGAAGGAAAAGGTATATCACCTTCAGTATTAAAATTAGTAGATGAGCAAGCTAAACTGCCTATTTTAGGTGAGATACAATCGCTCAATGTTTCTGTTGCGTGTGGAGCATTTCTATATGAAGCAGTGAGACAACGAAGTTAATCCTCTCCTCTATTCTCTTTGTATTTATATCTAATGATAATTCGTTTTGGAGGCGAAGGTGCTTCCTCAGGTAGTTCTTCATCATTACCAATAGATTCTATGAAGTTTCCATCTTCATCAAAATGTTTCATAAACTCATCGTCGTCTTCATTATAGTCTGGTGCTTCCCAAAGGTATCGTTCTGGTTTTGCGATTTGTTTTCTAAAGATCAAGGCAAAGACAAGCCCTGTGATAAGCCCTGCTAAATGCCCTTCCCACGAAATGCCTTGCTTTACAGGAAACACATACCATATCATACTACCATATAAAAACACAACAAGCAATGACAAGGCAATTAACCTGTAATGCCTTGCGAATACTCCCTTAAAGAATATAAAGCTTACCAAAACATATATAAGCCCACTAGCACCAATATGATTGGCTGGTCGCCCAATAAACCAAGTAATTAAACCAGAGAGTAATATGCCGTATAGAATCACCTTCCAGCTAATGGCTCTATAGAAGTAAAATAATGCCATAGATAAGACGAACAATGGAATCGTATTGTGGTACAGATGTGTCATGTCTCCATGGATAAAAGGACTAAATACCACGCCTCTAAGTCCTGTGAATGTAAGCGGATAAATTCCGAAGGCTTTAAATCCTGAAAACACTCTTATCTGAAACCAAAAGGTTAGCCATATCAGTAGTACAAACAATAAAGGGTAGGCAATTACACCTGTTGAATATTTGAATTGAGACTGGCTCATGCTCTAAATTTATTACAATCCTGTCAAATATCTAGCCATTAGCATTTATAATGAAAAATTGTCATTCGCATTTTCGTAATTTTACATTATGAATACACCTTTAGCGGAACGACTGAGACCAAAAACTCTAGAAGACTACTTAAGCCAAAAGCATCTTGTTGGCACAAATGGCGCACTAACACACCAAATAAAACAAGGAGTGATACCCTCGATGATTTTTTGGGGACCTCCTGGAATTGGCAAAACAACACTTGCTAATATTATTGCTATTGAATCTGAACGCCCATTTTATAAGCTTAGTGCTATTAACTCTGGCGTGAAGGATATTAGAGAGGTTATTGATAAGGCTAAAAAAAGTGGTGGTTTATTTACCGCAAAAAATCCCATTCTTTTTATTGATGAAATCCATAGATTTAGCAAATCTCAGCAAGATTCGTTACTGGAAGCAGTTGAGAAAGGTTGGGTAACATTAGTTGGTGCTACGACAGAGAATCCGAGCTTTGAGGTTATTTCAGCATTATTATCACGTTGTCAGGTTTATGTATTGAATTCATTCGGAAAGTTAGAGCTAGAGCAGTTATTAGAAAGAGCCATAACTCAAGATGAAATTCTCTCCAAGAGAACTATTTCATTGAAAGAAACCGAATCTCTATTAAAACTATCTGGAGGAGATGCACGTAAATTGCTCAATATTTTTGAATTGATAGTCACTTCTTTTGACAAAGATGAAGATGTTATTATCACGAATGATATCGTTGAAGAAAAAGTACAGAGCAATACGGTTCGCTATGACAAAACTGGTGAACAGCATTACGATATCATTTCAGCATTTATTAAATCCATAAGAGGAAGCGATCCTAATGCAGCTGTATATTGGTTGGCCAGAATGATCGAAGGCGGTGAGGATGTAAAATTTATTGCCAGACGTTTGGTTATTCTTGCGAGTGAAGACATTGGAAATGCAAATCCTACAGCTTTAGTATTGGCTAACAACACCTTCCAAGCTGTCTCTGTAATTGGGAATCCAGAATCTCGTATCATACTCAGTCAATGCGCTACATATTTGGCTAGTTCTCCAAAAAGTAACGCGTCTTATAAAGCCATAAAACAGGCACAACAGCTTATTAGGGAAACAGGTGATCTTTCCGTACCACTATCTATAAGAAATGCACCTACAAAGCTTATGAAAGAACTTGGTTATGGAGACGATTATAAATATGCTCACGAATATGAACAGAACTTTGTAGCTCATGAGTTTTTACCAGACTCGATCACTAATACAACTTTCTATGATCCAGGTAATAATCCTAGAGAACGCGCGCATCGCGAATTTTTAAAACAACGTTGGAAAGACAAATATGGGTACTAGAACTTAATGCTAAGCCCTTTAGACTTCAAGCTTTTACTATCATTTTCAGCATAAATCCAAACATCTCCTTTTTTATAGACTATAGCGTCTTCACCCTTTACGATAAAAACATCTTTCACTCCAGAGTATAATAAAACCATAACTTTCTTTGGTGTGGTATCCACCAATTGAAAACCATTATCTATAGGTTGGGCATAAAGTACATCTGCTTTTTCTTCTACTTTGGTTTCGGCTGTTTCCTTAACTTCTTCTACAACATCTTCAACTACGCTAACGGCTTCGTTAACAGCTTCACTAACGTCTTCTTTCATTTCTGTTTCTACTACATCAGTTTCCTTCTTCTCTTTTAGAGCTTTCACTTCTTCTTCTAGCTCCTTTATTTTGGCTTCGGCTGTTTTTACCTCTTCTTCGTTTGAGCTACTCACTTTTAATGATCTAGACAGTACAGCATCACTGGGTTCGTATGTATAGGATAAGGCTCTAATAGAATTGAAGGCTTCTCTTAAGGCAAGATTGTATGCTTTAGCGTATTGTTTTTCTTTGCTCTCTCCTATTCCGGAAGACAGTACTATATTACCATCGCAATCCACAAGGTCGATTTGTAGTTTGGTCCTTAAAAATCCTTTTATTTTTTTTACTTCGGACGTAAGTCCCAAACACTTGTTATACGTTAGATCTTCTGGAAACTCATCACCAACCATATAAGCAGTAAAACCATATTTATTGAACAAAAACTTGGTCAACGAGTTTAGTTGGTACTTATCTTTCCCAGAATTGAACTCATATTGATCTGGTACGATGATATATTTATAGTTGTTGATACTCTTTTGGCCAAATGCTATTAATCCAAAAATGCATGCGATAAATGTGATGTAAAAATTCCTAACCTTCATATTCAAAAAAATTACTGATATAGCTGTAAAGATACACTTTGCGTGTTAGATATTATTATGGATGCAGAGATTATTTTAAATCGAAAAAACAGACGTAATTATAAATACTTTTTTAATTCTATAAGCTCATTGACTTGCTTAATGTCTTCTTTGAGATGTTCTTTTCTGTAGTTAAAGAAAATAGCATCCATACCTATATTTAGTGCGCCTTGGACGTCAGCTTCCAAGTTATCTCCAATCATCACACTTTCATCATTCTTAGCATTTGCAGATTTTAATGCGAAATCAAAAATATAGGGATTGGGTTTTTTGACACCTGCTTGTTCGGAGTTTGTTACTGTTTTAAAATATGTCGAAATTCCAGACGTATTCATTTTCTTTTGTTGCGCTTCTTCAAATCCATTGGTAATGATATGCAGCTCATAATTTGCTTTCAAATACTCCAGAATATACATCGTGTTATCAAACAAGTGATTAAACGTAGTAAGATGCGTAATATAGTCTTCTGATAATTGGTTAATGATAGTATCGCTTATTTCATGATTTATGCTATCAAAACTATCCTTCAATCTTCCGTATCTAAGTTCTGGCTTTTTGATACGTTCCTCTCTGTAAAGTTTCCAGTAGTCAAGATTTATGGGTTCATAGGCTCCTAGGAAATCGTCTAAATTAATTTTGAGATCATGAAGTTGGAATATTTTTTCAAATGCCAAAGCAGAGTTTTTATCAAAATCCCAAAGGGTGTGATCTAAATCGAAAAAAACGTGTTTTACTTTTTTAAGCTTCATCTGTTGATTCTAAAATAAGCGTGAATAACTCTCTGAACCCTTTCCAGCGTTCATTATCGCTAAATGTATAATTGTGAAATACTGGGACAAATGTCCCGTTAACTTGTTTTACTTTATCAATAAGTCGTAGTAATGTTTCTTTTTTGTCTAGTTGAGATTTGTGCTTCAATAAGGCATAATCGAAACATTGAAATGGGTTGACTTGCAGTGGCGTTTGTATTTCGTAATCTAAATCGTAAAACTGAAACGGTGTACATGTTCCTGCCCTAAACCCAAGGTGATTGATGTAACCCATTGTATAATCTTGATTGACTTCTAATTCGATCAGATTTCTGTAAGACTCGGGTAAATTGAGTTTAGAATATGAATTACGAGTGGCTTCTAGTTTAAAATTGGTAATGCTCTCGAGCTTTTGCTTTTCTTTCTTTAAAATATTGATATCCTCAAGTGCAAAATAAGATGCCTTTAGCCCAATCTTACAATAATCTGAAACCGATTTTATTAAGGATACAAATGCTCTTTTATTGGTACTTATGTTTTTATCGAAAGTGGAATAACTGCCAATTAAAAAGAACACTATAAACTTAGAATTGTAATGCTTCTGCTTAGTGATAATCCACTTAAAGGTATCGTAAGGATCTCGTACAAATCCTGTTAATGTTGAGTATCGTTTATATAGTTGTCTCAACTTCAACCTGAAAAGATCTCCTAGAGTACCTCCAACAGTTCTTAATAACCCTTTATTTTTGAAGTAATATGCCATAGGTACATCTATAACGGGTTTCACAGAATAGTGTCGCTCAGGAAAGTCGAAATCTGGAAATCGCTCTACTAAAATTTCTTTAAGCTTATAGGCCCAAATGTCTACCACTGGTTGGTCTAAGAAATCGTGTTTATATGCAATACTCTCAGTTGCCAAATATCTTCCGTATTCGTCTTTTACATGAGGCAGATATTCTTCATAACGGCTTAGGAGGTAAAACGAGGCTGCAAAAATATCGTAGGGTAAATTGCTCCGCTCACCTGTTGAGAAAAACCCAATGGTTGTATCCCAATGCTGTACTGAAACATCTATATCTGAAAGCCCTTGCTCAAAAAGTATGCTGTGACTTCTAATGAAAATCTCACCGCTCAGAGGCTGCCTAGTATAAGACATTTTCAAGCTATTGTGTGCTATAAAATCTTCAACTTTATCTGTAAATGTTACAGGAATACCCAAAATTCGTTTACAAACATGTTTGAATGTAAACGTAAGCCTAGGCGTAATTTTATGGGTATAAACTAGAAGCATTTAAGGTTTCAAAAAAAAGCACTACAACATCTGTTCATCAGCAAAGCTAAAGTACGCTTTTTCTGTAACGATTAAATGATCCAATACTTTTATATCCAAACTTTGTGCAGCTAGCTTTAGTTTTTTAGTAAGCTGTTGATCGGAAAGGCTTGGTTTTAATGCGCCAGATGGATGGTTATGCACCAAAATTAAACCTACTGCTCCAACTTCTAATGCTGTTTTTAAGACCAAACGAACATCAACTAAGGTTCCTGTGATGCCGCCTTTACTAAGTTGTTGCTTGCTTAGAATTTTATTAGAGTTGTTTAAGTATATAATCCAGAATTCTTCGTGTGGTAATTCTCCAATAATGGGTTGCATTACTTCAAAGACAGAAGCACTAGATATTATTTTCTTTTTCTGTGTTGCTTCTTCACCTCTTCGTCGCCTGCCAAGTTCTAATGCTGCAGTAATCGTTATTGCCTTAGCTTCTCCAATCCCTTTAAAATTCATTAGTTGGCTTAACGATAGTTTTCCTAATTCACTTAGATTATTATTGGTACTAGCTAAAATTCGTTGGCTTAGCGCAACTGCACTCTCATCTTTGTTTCCGGAGCCTATAAGTATGGCTACTAGCTCTGCATCGCTTAATGTATCTTTTCCTTTATCTCTTAATTTCTCTCTGGGTTGATCATCTTGTGACCAATTTTTTATTGTAAAAGTTGTACTCAAAATATGCTATTAATTCTAGATAAATATCGTAAATTTCTGGTGCAAAATTCATATTATGAAATCTATTTTTGAAGAATCTTCTTACAACGAGTTAAAGTCCCGTATTAGTAACCTTAATGAGAATTCTGAAGCTGCTTGGGGAAAGATGAATGTTGGTCAAATGGTTTGGCACTGCCAAGGTCCTCTCAATATTATTTTACAAAAAACCGATTATGGCATGAAGCCGAGTTGGGTTGCAAAACTATTTTTCAAAAAGTCTTTATACAACGATAAACCCTGGCGAAAAGGGCTACCTACTGCAAAGTTTCTCAAAACAAATGATGACAAAAACTTTGATACTGAGAGGGAGCAACTAGTCGCTTTAATGGATGAAGCCTACTCGCATAGAGAAAAAGCAGAATGGGAGCCACATCCTGCTTTTGGGTATTTTACTGCACAACAATGGGGACAAATGCAGTACAAACATCTAGATCATCATCTAAAGCAGTTTGGGGTCTAAGAGATTGATGAATCACTGAACATTGTAGGAATCTAATCGTCTTATAATAGTTGGTATGCTTTGAGATATGAACGAAGCGGTTTCATAGATAAGCCCTACTCCTTCCGAATAATAAAAACGATCCAAACCTGGAGTTTGAATACCACTATTATTTATGAGATAACGTTCAGAATAGATACAATCAAAAGTACCAGATTCTACATCCAATATTTCTGTACCTTCTCTTAAGGCTTCATAAATATTTCCATACTCGTACTCAGCAAGTAATCGTTCGGCAATATCATTATTGACAAACTTAACTTTTCCTTCAGGGTTAATTAATTTCCCTTCAAATTCTCTAAGCCATTCAAAATGCTCTCCATTGGGATTGCAGAAGGATATTCCCTCCTCATTTCCTGTAGTCCATCTTCGAAACTTAAAATACGAATTGCCCGCAATTTCTTCCAAAGCAACAATAGAAATAGAATCAATAACACCTATGTCATCATATTCCTCTGAGTTAGGATTATATCTATAGTTCTTGTACACCCAAGAATTGCCTACCGTGAGTGCATAAAAATTACTCTCTTGAGAATCTTGATTTTGTGAATCCTCATTAGAATTACAGGATAAAATGATTGATGCAAAGCATACATAAAAAAAGATACGTTTCATAACAGTGATCGTTTAGTTAATTAATGAAACGTAATGTTGCTTATAGGATGTATTAGGTTGGTTTACAGATTTAACGCCATAATTACCAACTTATTGCAACTTTATGAGATAAGTTGCTTAACCTCATCAAAATCTAGCCCTCCATAATTTCCTGAACTCATAAGCAATAATGCCTTGTTGGAGAAATCCTGTGAGAACAGAAATGACTTAAAATCATCTGGGTTGGTATAGATTATTAAATCATCGCGCTGAAAAGCATCAGCAATCTGTTGGTGCGTTACTTCTTCAAGTTTTTTAATCTCTACAGCATGTGGCGAATAAAATACTACTGCGACATCAGCTGCATCCAAAGCACCTCTATATTCTTTCAAAAATTCAGCATTGAGGCTACTATAGGTATGCAACTCTAAGCAAGCCACTAAAGTTCTGTTTTTATATTGTTCCTTAACAGCTTTTGTAGTCGCTTCTACTTTACTTGGCGAGTGCGCAAAATCTTTATAGGCAACACTGTTCTGGCTTTCGGCAATCTTCTCTAAGCGCTTACTAGCACCTTTGAACGTAGCAATTGCTTCGTAGAAATCATCTTCATCGATGCCCATGTGTTGGCAAATCCATTTAGCGCCAGCTAGGTTGTTCAAGTTATGCTTTCCAAAGACTTCGATAGGCAAATCACCTTCGGAAGTTTCAAGAAGTGTTTGTCCATTTTCAACCGTATATTCTGGCGTTCTATATGGCAATTTTCGTATTTGATTTTCTGAAGCTTCCACAACATCTTTAACGGCTTCATCTTCTTCATTATAGTTAATGCTTCCACCTTCAACAATACTATCTACAAATATTTTGAACTGCTCTACATAGTTTTCATAGGTAGGAAACACATTAATATGATCCCAAGCTATGCCACTAAGCAAGGCGATATTTGGTTTGTACAAATGAAACTTAGGTCTTCGATCGATAGGTGAGCTTAAGTATTCATCACCTTCAAGAACTATAAAATCATTATCCTCAGTAAGCTTAACCATAACATCAAAGCCTTCAAGCTGAGCGCCAACCATATAATCGACATCTCTGTCATGATAATGCATTACATGCAAAATCATAGATGTAATCGTGGTCTTGCCATGGCTTCCACCAATGACAACTCTCGTTTTGTGTTTGGATTGTTCGTACAAAAACTCAGGATAACTATAAATCTTCAAGCCTAGTTCTTGTGCTTTCAATAGCTCTGGATTATCAGCTTTGGCATGCATACCCAAAACAATAGCATCTAAATCTGCTGTGATTTTTTCAGGAAACCAACCAAATGATTCAGGTAATAATCCTTTAGCCTCTAAACGTGATTTTGAAGGATCGAAAATAGTATCATCGCTTCCTGTGACTTTATATCCTTTATTATGAAGTGCTATCGCAAGATTGTGCATGGCTGCTCCGCCAATAGCTATGAAGTGAACATTCATGTATTATCGTTTGAAACAAAGATCAAATTCCAAATTGCAATTTCCAAATCACAATTGAAGAATCTTTTCTTTCTCTTTTAATGCTTGTTTGAAGTCTGCTCGTATCGAAAGCGCTTGGTTAATATAGTCTAAGGATTTTTCCTTATCCTTCTTGTGTTTGTAGATTTGAGCTAGCCTATAATACGCCCACTCTACTGGGACACCATCCTTCACCGAATGGTTATCTATAAACCGAAGTAAGCACTTCTCACCCTTATTGAGCTGTACATTGTAGTCTGCACAAACCTTCCCTATTTGATAGTGCAATGCATTGCGTTGATGTTTTTCGTTAGCAGCTTCAATATTGGAAATTGCATCATTAGGTTTATTCTCCTTTTCATAGAGCGATGTCAACTTCCCATAACAGGTCAAAGATCCTCCAACTTGTATTGCTTTTTTGTAATATTCTTCGGCCAATTCTGGTTCGTCGTCATACTCGTAAATATATCCTTTGGCTAGGTATCCATCAACCATAGATAATTCCTCGAGCTCATTGGCATACTTTAAAGACTTCCTTTTGCTTCCGCCTACGATTCCTGGAAGTTGCATGTACAATTCTACTAAAGCCCAACGCGCATCAATGTGTGTTTTGTCTAATTCGGCTGCCTTAAGAAACGCTTTTTTTACATCGCCAATTATTCCCAAAGCCTTTAGCTTACTAACCGATAAGGCTTTCATACCTAAAGCTCCTCCATACTTATAATGATAGTCAGCATTAGACCCATCTGCTTTTACTAATTTCTTGTACTGAGGAATAGCATCATTCCATAGCGTTTGATGCCCATAAGCATCACCAAGCAACTCAATAGCCCTTAAATCTTCGGGATGTTCTGATACATAGTTAACAAGATATGTTTCGGCTTCCTTGAACTTTTTTGCAGTAAATAAGGCGTCTATATCGTCCAAGGACGATTGTCCAAAAACCAAACATGGGAATAGTAGAAATAAGGCTAAATGCTTCATCGATATTTTTGTCGAAAACACAAAATTAAACTTTCTAATTGACGTTTAAAATAACTAACTTAACTCAATCAACGATTAGTTTAACTCATTTGTTGTTTTTTGGAATGGCTTTTGAATATAATATTGTCGTAAAATCGATTTTAATGAAACACTATCTACACATATTTATGATTGTTCTATTTGCCTCCTTCTCTCAAGCCCAAGAAAACTATGATTCTTTGTGGGAAGAAGTTGAAAAACTAGAACTTGAAGGCTTACCAAAATCTGCCTTAAAAATTGTAGAATCCATAGACTCCAAGGCTAAGAATGAAGCTAATAAACCTCAACAAATTAAAGCTCTACTGTACAAAAGCAAATTTGCATTAACCTTGGAAGAAGATTCGCAGTTGAGTATTGTAAACACGTTTAAATCTGAAATCGAAGCCAATGAAGTTCCGATTAAAAATGTGCTAGAGAACATGCTTGCAACATTATACTGGCAGTATTTTGAACTGAATAGATGGAAGTTTTACAGACGTACGAATACCGATACTAAGATTGATGAGAATGATTTTAGAACCTGGGATTTACAGACTTTATTTAATGAAGTTAATCTGCATTACCAAAAATCCCTCGAAAATGGCTTAATCCTCAAACAGGAACGCCTCGAAGACTATGATTTATTGCTTAGAAAAGCCAGTCGGTCTAAGGTTTATCGTCCAACATTGTATGACCTTCTGGCTCATAATGCGCTTGAATTTTACAAAAGCGATGAAAACAGCATTACAAAGCCAGCGTATCAATTTAAGATTGATGTCCCTCAATACTTAAGTGACTCAGAAACTTTCATGAATTTGAATATCGAATCTAAAGATTCATCATCATTACAGCTAAATGCTTTAAAACTTTATCAAAACCTTATAAAATTTCACGATAAGGATAAGGAAAAACATACATTGGCTGAAGTGGATATTGAACGCTTAAAATTTGTTCACCAATATGCCACCTTCGATAATAAAACCGAACTTCTTCTCGATGTGCTCAAAGCCAAAAGTGAGCAATACAAAGACCTAGAAGCTTCCGCTTCATATAATTTTGAAATTGCTTCAAACTACTTTCAAATAGCCAGAGGTTCAACATATAATAGTAAGAAGCATCGTTGGATACTTAGAGACGCTCTTGAAATTTGTAATAGTGTAAAAGCAAAGTTTCCTAATACTCGAGATGCCAAGAATTGTGAAGTTTTGAAGCAAAAAATCCTAAGTGAATCTTTAGATATTATCAATGAGTCTTATGTTCCTGTAGACAAACCATCACGCCTTTTGGTGAACTACAGAAATGTAAATCAACTAAATTTTGAAGCTTATAAAGTCACTATCGCTGAGTTAAAACAAATTCATAATATCAATAAACCAGACAATAAGCTAGACTTTTTTAAATCCAAAACACCAGTTGAAACTTGGCAAGCCAACCTTAAAAATGAATACGATTACCATGCACATTCTACCGAGGTTGTTATACCAAGGTTAGATCATGGAGTTTATGTCATTTTGGCTAAAACAAATACAGAACGAAATACTTTTGCCTTAAGCAGTATTCATGTCACCGATCTGGCATTAGTTGAAAAGAACGAAATTAAGAAGCACGTCTACCAAGTTATTGATCGTAATAATGGTAAGCCGGTTTCTGGAGCATCGGTTCAGATGAGCTATAGAATTAATTATAATGGCTCAGCGCTTTCAAAATCTTATACTACGGACAGGTATGGTCAGTTTAGTATATCGAGACCTTCTTCGTCTAGATATTATGATATAAAGTTTGATGTTACCTATAGCAATCAGACTTCCCACTTTGGTGAATACTATATCTACAGATCCTATAATCGTGATCGTAGAAGCCAAAAAAAGCAATATCAAAGTTTTTTATTTACTGATCGAAGCATTTACAGACCAGGCCAGACTGTCTATTTCAAAGGCATATTTATAGAAAGAGAAGACAATACTTCAAAATTAGTTGTGGATGAAACTGTTTTTGCGACACTCTTTAATACCAATGGTGAACAAATAGCAGAGCTAGAATTTGACACCAATGATTTTGGGTCCTTCAATGGTGAATTTATTTTACCAGCAGGTGGACTTAATGGGCAATATTACATTCAAGTATACTCTACATTGGGTTCTTTAAAACAAAATTTTCATTTCTCTGTCGAAGAATACAAACGTCCTAAGTTCGAAACCAAATTCGAACCCATTACTGAAACTTACAAAGTCAATGACAGCATTACTGTAAAAGGCACGGCATTAGCATATGCAGGTAGTAACATTACAGATGCAAAAGTGGTTTATAGAGTACATAGAAAAGTACAATATCCAAGGTGGTATTTTTGGTCTAGAAGCTGGTTTGTTTCAGAACCTCAAGAGATCACTTTTGGTGAAACGACTACTGATGACTCTGGGAATTTTGAAATTGTATTCCCAGCACTTCCAGATGATAGTGTCGATAAAGCTGGATTACCTGTTTTTCAATACGAAGTCTCTGCTGATGTCACAGATATCAATGGTGAAACACGAAGTGCCACAACCATTGTCAACGTTGGCTATCATGCTATGACTGCTAATATGTCTTTGACATCTCGCATTGATAAAACAAAAAAGGATCATAAACTCTCTATTGATACCAGAAATCTTAATGGTCAAGAAGTTCCTGCAACAGGCACCATAAAAATCTATAAGTTGAAAGCACCAAACGCAGTGCTAAGAGAACGTGCTTGGTCTGCTCCTGATTATCAAGAAATCCCTGAAGAGGAGTTTAAACGTCTTTTCCCAAATGAAGCCTATACCAATGAACACCTTCCTAAATTCTGGGGGAAAGGTGACCTCGTTTTTAATGTCGATTTCAATACTGAAGACTCTAAAGAAATTGCTCTGGGAAAGCTCAAAAAATGGACCTCTGGTTTATATGTGGTCGTCTTAGAAAGTAAAGATCGCTTTGGTCAAGATGTAAAAGATGAAGTGAGAACTGTATTATATAGCGATGATGACAAAACATTAGCAGATAATCAACTATTTGACATTACTACCAATAAAGTAACTTACAAGCCTGGTGAAGCAGTTGTACTAACAATGGGCTCTGCAGGAAATACTTTTGTAACCTTACAAGTAGAAAAAGATCACAAAACCATTGACACGCAAATCATTGAATTGTCCAACAATAAGAAATCAATAACGATTCCTGTTACTGAAGACGATCGTGGAGGCTTTGTAATCCATTATAGTTTTGCAGCATATAATGGTTTTAGAAATGGTCGTAAATCTATATCTGTACCTTATCCAAAAACTGATTTAGATATTGAAACCACAACCTTTAGAGACAAGTTACAACCTGGTCAAGAAGAAACCTGGAGTTTTAAAGTCAAAGGACCAAAAGGCGATAAAGTCAGTGCAGAATTGTTGGCAAGCATGTACGATGCATCATTGGATCAATTTAGAGGACACAATTGGACCTTTAATCCGATTCAGAATCCATATTATTATTCCCAAAGTAGGTTTCAGACTAATAATAGTTTTAGTACAACCAATTTTAGATTATATAATCTAAGAACGAAAATAAGTCTATATGACATTCAGAATTATGATCAACTAGATTGGTTTGGTTTACATTTTGGAAATCAATACACAGCTAGAAGAAAATATTTGAGATCTATACGAAATATCCCTTCAACATATAACAGTAGTTCAAAAGCTGATATTGAATCTGGTACAGTAAAAGGAGTTGTGAAAGATGAAACTGGGCTTGCCTTACCTGGTGCTAATGTTATTATAAAAGATACAACAACTGGGACGCAAACAGACTTTGATGGTAATTTTGAGATTAAAGTTGAAAAAGGATCAACTCTAGTGGTAAGTTATTTAGGTTACAAAACGCTTTCGGTAATAATTTCTGATGATAATTACTATAATATTTCATTAGGTGAAGATTCAGAATCTTTAGATGAAGTAGTTGTAGCTGCTTATGGGATTAAAAATGAAAAGGCTAGCTTAAGTGCTATTGTTACCAGTGAAGAGGTTGTTGAAGAAAGTTGGGCTCCGAGAAACGCTGATGGTGATTACTTTGGTTATACTACCAATTCTGAAAAAGCAAAAAGCTATGAAGATGATGAATTTAATGATTTCAATTACTATAGAGGTAACAAAACTTTAGAAGAACAAAAAGAAGAACAGACAAGTTTCGATAACATCAAAATCCGTAAAAATCTTCAAGAGACAGCATTCTTCTTTCCAACATTAAGAACAGATGAAGACGGTAATGTGAGTTTTAATTTCACTACCCCTGAAGCACTAACAAAATGGAAATTACAATTGCTAGCACATACCAAGACACTCGAAAGTGCAACAACGAGTTTGGAAACCGTAACTCAAAAAGAGTTGATGGTCATTCCTAATGCACCTAGATTCTTAAGACAAGGAGATCGTATTGTCATTAGCACTAAAATTGCGAACCTTTCAGATAATTCATTAACTGGACATGCTAAGCTAGAATTGACAGATGCTGTGACAGGTAAAGCTTTAACTAATGCACTAATCATAAGTGACACTTCGACTCCGCTCAGTGTCCAAGACTTTTCTGTAGATGCTAAAGGCAATACACAAGTATCTTGGTTATTGCAAATACCAGATACCGTTCAAGCTGTTCAATACAAAGTACTGGCAACCTCAGGTGATTTTAGTGATGGTGAACAAAATGCATTACCAGTATTAACCAATAGAATGTTAGTGACAGAAACACTTCCTATGTGGATTAGAAGTAATGAGACCAGAACATTCACTTTAGATAAGCTAAAAAATGTGTCTTCTAGCTCGCTAAAGCATCATAAGTTGACCCTAGAAATCACTTCCAATCCAGCTTGGTATGCAGTACAAGCATTACCTTATTTAATGGAATACCCTTACGATTGTAATGAGCAAACATTCAGCAGGTATTATGCCAATGCATTGGCAAGTCACATCTCTAATTCTAACCCTAGGATTCAAGAGGTCTTCAACCAATGGAAAGGCACGGATGCATTACTTTCTAATCTGGAAAAGAATGAAGAACTGAAGTCTATTCTCATTCAGGAAACACCTTGGTTAAGAGATGCGCAAAGCGAGACTGAACAGAAGAAGCGTATCGCACTATTATTCGACCTTAACAAAATGAATAATGAATTGAGTAGCGCTATGCGTAAGCTTAAACAGAATCAATTGTCTAATGGTGCTTGGCCTTGGTTTAAAGGCGGTATGGCTAATCGCTACATCACACAGCACATTATTTCTGGTTTTGGACATTTAAAACAGCTTAATGTCACTTCGTCGTCGCTCAGCGATCAAGATCAAATGATTAAAAAAGCAATTCAGTATTTAGATTCTGAGTTTGTTCAAGAATATCACGATCTAAAAAAGTGGAATAAGAATGTCGATTTAACTAAAGACCATTTGACTTACACTCAATTGCATTATCTATACATGCGTAGTTTCTTTAAAGACATAGACACTTCAGAAGAAACCAAAGACATTATGGATTATTACTATGGACAGATCAAAAAATATTGGTTAAGCCGCTCTCTGTATTCAAAAGGATTGATGGCTTTGATTATGCATCGAAAAGATGATGATGCTATGGCTGGTAAGATTTTGAAATCTCTAAAAGAAACAAGTATTACTTCGGAAGAGTTGGGTATGTATTGGAAAGCCAACACCTCATCTTGGTACTGGTACCAAGCTCCTATTGAAACTCAAGCGTTAGTGATTGAGGCTTTCTCTG
This sequence comes from Winogradskyella sp. 3972H.M.0a.05, assembly GCF_040493455.1. Lineage (NCBI taxonomy): Bacteria > Pseudomonadati > Bacteroidota > Flavobacteriia > Flavobacteriales > Flavobacteriaceae > Winogradskyella > Winogradskyella sp. 3972H.M.0a.05. The sequence goes on from NZ_JANFDA010000004.1 coordinate 115,229, forward strand.
AAGCAGGTCATATCATTCAGGATGAAACCAAGAATCGTGAAACTATTGACAATCTCAAGATTTGGTTATTAAAAAACAAGCAAACCAATCAATGGAAAACTACCAAAGCTACTACCGAAGCTGTGTATGCACTATTACTACAAGGTAGTGATTGGTTGAGTGTAACTGATGCTGTAGATGTTTTGGTAGCAAAAAACCCAATAGACCCTACGACATTAGAAAATGTAAAGGTTGAAGCTGGCACAGGTTATTATAAAACTGCTTGGAATGGCAATGAGGTTAAATCAGAAATGGCTGACGTACAACTCACCAAGAAAGGCAATGGTATCGCATGGGGAGGTTTGTATTGGCAATATTTTGAAGACTTGGATAAGATTACTTCTGCAGAAACGCCTCTAAGTCTCAAAAAGAAATTATTCCTTAAAAAGAATACCGATACTGGCGAGCAAATCTCTGAAATTACGTCTAGTACTAAATTAGAAGTAGGTGACTTAGTTAGAGTTCGTATAGAATTGCGAAGCGATAGAGCTATGGAGTTTGTCCACATGAAAGACATGAGAGCTGCAGGCTTAGAACCTGTAAATGTATTATCTAGATACAAATGGCAAGATGGTCTTGGGTATTATGAAAGCACCAAAGATGCCTCAACCAATTTCTTCTTTGACTATTTACCAAAAGGCGTTTATGTTTTTGAGTACGATCTAAGAGTCAATAATGCTGGAGACATGAGTAATGGCATTACAACGATTCAAAGCATGTATGCTCCAGAATTTACAAGTCATAGTGAAGGTGTTAGAATCAGTGTAGAGTAGCTATTTGTTAGTAATTCTGTTAATAGGCGACTATCTAGACATAAAAAGGAGACCTATTATTCCTTAATTTTAAGATTACTAACTAATAATTATTTTATTATGAATCCAAAAGTTAATATGGTCCTAAGGATCCTTTTAGGGCTATTCGTTTTGTTTTTTGGTCTTAACAAATTAATTCCAGACGGAATTATTGAAATGCCTCCTCCAGAAGGAGATGCGCTTACCTATTTTACTGGTTTGGCGGTGTCTAAAACATTGACCCTCGTCGCTATAGTAGAAGTTGTAGCAGGTTTAGGATTGATCTTTAATAAATATGGTGCATTACTCGCACTAATATTAATGAGTGTTTCTGTAAATGCCTTTTTGTTTCATGCTGTGTTAGATCCAGGTGGTATTGGAGGTGCAGCTGCACTAATCGTATTAAACATCTTAGTAATTATAGGTTACAAAGACAAGTATAAAGACTTGCTCGCAGGATAAACAAAAAAAGAGGCTTAAAAAAGCCTCTTTTTTTTATTGTTTTGGTGGATACTTCGATAGAATTTTCTCCACTAATGCTTTAAAGTTAGCTTCACGTTTTTCTGGTGTGGCATTCGGATTATAACTACTTTCACTTACAGCTTGCCAAAATAAACTCTCTCGGTCTTTATCGACAAAATCCAGAATAATCTGTCTACTCAATTTTGAAGAGCCAATGGGTAACCCGATAGAAATTCCTCCACCAACATTACGACCTCCACCACCAACGCCGACACCAACATTACTGCCATTATTGTTTTGATATTCTGAACTCTTTATATCAATATAAAAATCGGGATCATCAGACTTTTGAAAGCCTCTTGCTTGCATTGCAGCATCTAACTCATTTAATAAACGTTTCATATCCAGTTCACTCAATCCAGATTTAATATCAGAGAAATAGTTATACGTTTTATATTTTGTGAAGTCTGTCTTTTTATCGTAATCGTAGTTTACCGTAGCGCCACAGGACACCAACACTAAACTCAATACAAGAAGTTTTAAAGTTTTCATTTTCAAGAATTTTGATTAAAGATACTCAAAAATCATACCTCTTTAGGGTCAAAATACGTTAAAACGGAAAGAAAAAACTATTAATTCAACAGTTTCCAAAGTCTATCTTTCAGCTCGGTAAGACCTTGTTGAGCAACCGAAGACATAAAAAGATAATCAATAGGTAATTTTTCGTCTAGCTCTACTTTCATTTCAGCTTTAAGCTCATCATCGAGCATATCACATTTAGAAATTGCAATAAGACGTTCCTTGTCTAGCATTTCAGGATTATAACGCCTTAATTCATCGAGTAGAATTTCGTATTGCTTTGCAATATCATCTGCATCTGCTGGGATGAGGAATAGCAAAATAGAGTTACGCTCTATATGTCTTAGAAAATAATGCCCTAAGCCTTTACCTTCAGCAGCGCCTTCAATAATTCCAGGAATATCAGCCATTACAAAAGTCTGATATCCTCTGTATTCCACGATACCAAGATTAGGCTTTAAAGTCGTAAACTCATAGTCTGCAATTTTTGGTTTTGCAGAAGTCATCACAGATAATAAGGTAGATTTTCCAGCATTAGGAAATCCAACCAAGCCAACATCTGCAAGTACCTTAAGCTCTATGGTGATACGCTTCTCCTCCATGGGTAAACCAGGCTGTGCATATCTTGGTGTTTGATTTGTTGGGCTTTTGAAATGCCAATTCCCTCGACCTCCTTTTCCACCTTCGCAAATGATTTTTTCTTCGCCTTCTTCTGTAATTTCAAAAAGGACAGCATCTGTTTCGGTATCTCTTACTACAGTTCCAAGAGGTACATCGATATAGACATCTTCACCATCTGCTCCTGTACTTCGTCCACTACTTCCGTGTCCACCATGGCCTGCTCTAAAATGTTTTTTGAATTTGAGATGGTACAATGTCCAAAGATTGCTATTACCTCTTAGAATAACATGACCACCTCGTCCACCATCTCCTCCATCAGGACCACCTTTAGCAATATATTTTTCTCTATGTAAGTGTGTAGATCCCTTACCTCCGTTTCCAGAAGCAACATAAATCTTTACATAGTCAACAAAATTTCCTTCAGTCATGACATTGTCATTCCCGTGAAAACGGGAATCTTTTTTAGAATTTCTTGGTTTCTTGCTTGCCCTTCGACTTTGCTCAGGGTACACGCAAGAATGACAACTATAGCGTATCTATAACACCACTCAAACGCTGTGTAATCTCTTCGATACTCCCTACTCCATCAACACCATAGTATTTACCTTGGGCAGAATAGTAATCCTTAAGAATAGCTGTTTTATCGTAGTACTCTTTAATTCGGTTTCTAATGATGCCTTCATCTGCATCGTCTGGTCTTCCGCTAGTTTTACCACGTTCTAGTAAACGTTGTACTAAGATTTCATCATCAACCTCTAGAGCTATCATTGCATTAATTTGAGAATCCTTGCTATTCATCAAATTATCTAAAGATTCAGCTTGAGCATTTGTACGAGGAAAACCATCAAAAATAAACCCATTGGCATCAGCATTTTTTTCAACTTCAGCATTAAGCATATCTATTGTCACTTTATCTGGTACTAAGTCACCCTTATCCATATAAGATTTGGCTAGCATACCAAGTGCTGTTTCATTTTTGATATTAAAGCGGAACACATCTCCTGTTGAGATATGCACCAGATTATATTTTTCTTTTAGAAAATTAGCCTGAGTGCCTTTTCCTGCACCAGGAGGACCGAACAATACGATATTGGTCATGTGTTGTGTTGTTTTTAATTGAAATACTTCCGGATATTCTCTTCCCAAACCATCATAATCCAGACCATATCCTACAATAAACTTATTTGGTATTTCTCTACCAACATAATGCAGCTTAAAATCCTTTTTGTAGGCTTCTGGTTTAAAAAACAAGGTAGCAATCTTCAGCTCTTTAACCTTTTCATTCTTAAAAATGCGATATACCTCAGCTAAGGTTTTCCCAGAATCAATAATATCTTCGAGGATAACCACAGTACGCCCAGTAAGGTCTTGAGTAATGCCTATTAATCGTTGAATATCTTCGGTAGACTTCAACCCTTCATAAGAAGCCAGCTTAATAAAGGTAACTTCACAAGGTTTTGGGTACTTCTTCACAAAATCACTAGTGAACATAAAAGACCCATTAAGTATCCCAACAAAGACAGGAACTACGTCTCCTAAATCAGCAGCAATTTCATCAACCATTTTCTGAACAATATCATCTACTTCTTGCTCAGAAATAAATGGTTTGAAATACAAATCATGAAGCTTAATCACTTGTTTTTAAATTTGAGAAAGGCAAAGATAATCAATTGATTCGCGTTTTACGATTTTTGATTTATGAATTTAACTTCTTCCATTATTAAGTGTATTTTTGTGGTGAATTAAAAAAAGCTAAGTTCAATCTAAAAAGATTCTCATTTTTGTGGGAACCAACATGAATTACTTTTCTTCAGATTTTAAATTGGGCATACTAGGTGGTGGCCAATTGGGCAAGATGCTCCTTAACGATACTCGAAAATTTGATATCTACACCAGTGTTCTGGATGCAAGTGCTGAAGCACCTTGTAGAATAGCTTCAAATGAATTCCATCAAGGAGATTTGATGGATTTTGATACTGTTCTCAACTTTGGTAAGAACGTCGATATCTTAACAATCGAAATAGAAAATGTCAATGTCGATGCTTTGGCAGAGCTCGAAAAACTTGGTAAAACGGTATATCCTGCTTCAAAAACGCTGAGGACAATTCAGAATAAAGCTAGGCAAAAACTATTTTATACAGATCATAATATTCCAACAGCAAGTTTTGTGAGATTTGCTTATAGTTCTGAAATAAGAGATGCGGTTTTAAACGGAAGTTTGTCCTATCCTTTTATTTGGAAGAGTGCTCAATTTGGGTACGATGGAACAGGTGTGAAAGTTGTTAGATCTGAAGACGATCTTACAGCACTTCCAAATGTTGAATGTATTGCTGAAGAGTTAGTCGATTTTAAAAATGAGATTGCGGTCGTTGTTGCTCGATCTTCTGACGGTGAAGTAAAAACCTATCCTTTGGTTGAAATGGAGTTTCATCCTGAAGCTAATCAGGTAGAATATGTCATTTGTCCTGCGCGATTGCCACAATCTGTTTTTGACAAGGCTGAGCAAGTTGCTTTACAAGTCTCAGAAGCTTTTGAACATGTTGGGTTATTGGCAGTAGAAATGTTCTTAACCAAGGATGATCGCATTTTGGTGAATGAAGTAGCGCCAAGACCTCATAATTCTGGACATTATAGTATTGAAGCCAGTTATACTTCGCAATTTGAACAGCACCTCAGAGCCATTTTAGGTTTACCTTTGGGCAACACAGAAAGTAAAGTAGCTGGAGTAATGGTGAATCTGGTTGGAGCTGAAGACCATACAGGCAATGTGCAGTACAATAATCTAGATTCTATTTTGAATATGGATGGTGTCACGCCACACATTTATGGCAAAAAGCAAACACGACCATTCAGAAAAATGGGTCATGTAACCATCGTCAATGATGATGTCAATGAAGCAAGACGAATTGCAGAAGAGGTAAAGAAAACTATTGAAGTAATAAGCACTAATTAATAACAGATTTTATGAGTAAAGTAGGAATAATAATGGGAAGCAAAAGCGACCTTCCAGTGATGCAAGATGCTATCGATATACTTAAAGAACTCAACATAAATACTGAAGTGGATATTGTGTCTGCTCACAGAACACCAGACAAAATGTTCGATTATGGGAAACATGCCCACGAAAGGGGTATTTCGGTAATTATTGCAGGTGCTGGAGGTGCTGCTCACCTTCCGGGTATGGTTGCATCATTATCGCCCCTACCTGTCATTGGTGTACCAGTAAAAAGTAGCAATTCTATTGATGGTTGGGACTCTGTATTATCCATTCTACAAATGCCAGGTGGTGTCCCTGTAGCAACTGTTGCTCTGAATGGTGCTAAAAATGCAGGAATCCTTGCTGCTCAAATCATTGGAAGTGCTGACAAAACTGTTTTGGACAGGGTGATTCAGTATAAAGAAGGCTTGAAAACGAAGGTCATTGAATCCTCAAAAGACCTTAACAATTAGGCATAAAAAAACCCCGAAAAATCGAGGTTTTAAAGCTATTAATCAATAATTTTCTGAGTAGTAAAACTCTTTAAGAAAATTTGTTGAACAAAAGTAAAAATAAATTTTATACCAACAACCAAAAAATCGGTTAAAATTCACAATATCAGCTTAGTAGTAAGAAAAATAAGACGCGAAACTAATCTGAATTTATAATAAAATAACGAGAATGAATATCCTAAAATCAACATTTTCAACTAAATATAACACAGCCCCTTTTTCAAAAATAAATACTGAAGATTTCAAGCCTGCAATCATTCATTGTATTGAGGAAGCTAAGTCCGAAATCGACACCATAACTAATAATGAAGAGGCAGCAACTTTTGAAAACACCATTGAAGCTTTGGAGTATTCTGGTGAGCAGTTAGATAGAGTTACCAGTATTTTTTTCAATTTGAATTCTGCTGAAACCAATGAAGACATTCAAAAGATTGCTCAAGAGGTATCACCACTACTTTCAGAATTCAGTAATGATATTACCCTCAACGAAGGGCTTTTCAAAAGAGTAAAAGCTGTATACGATATTAAGGATACTTTAAACCTTACTACGGAACAGCAAACACTTCTCGATAAAAAGTATAAGAGCTTCTCAAGAAATGGTGCCAACTTACCTGAAGACGATAAGCAAAAATTGAGAGCCATTGACAAAGAATTGAGCCAACTGAAACTGAAGTTTGGTGAAAATGTCCTGGCAGAGACGAATGCTTTTGAATTATTGATTACTGATGAAAGTGATTTAAGCGGATTACCAGAAGGCGCAAAAGAGGCAGCAAAGCAAATGGCAGAAGCTAAAGGTAAGCAAGGTTGGATGATTACACTCGATTATCCTAGCTACATTCCATTTATGACCTATGCTGATAGCAGAGCCCTTAGAGAACAACTTTCAAAAGCCTTTGGCAGCAAGGGTTTCAAAAATAATGACTTAGACAATCAGAATATTGTCTTACGAATCGCAGCACTTCGTTATCAACGTGCACAACTTTTGGGTTATAATACACATGCGCATTTTGTTTTAGAAGAACGCATGGCTGAGACTCCTGAAAAAGTTCAAGAATTTCTGAATGATCTATTAGAAAAATCTAAGCCTGCTGCTGAAAGAGAGTTTAAGGCTTTGGAAAATTTTGCTAACAAACTAGATGGTATTGATACACTTCAAAAATGGGATTCTGCCTATTATTCAGAAAAACTAAAACAAGAGTTGTTCAATCTTGATGATGAAAAACTGAAACCATACTTTAAACTAGAAAATGTTATTGATGGTGCTTTCGAGACCGCAACAAAATTGTTTGGCTTACACTTTAAAGAAGTTAATGATATTGACAAATATCATGAAGATGTATTGACTTACGAAGTACTCAACGATGATGGTGATTTAGTTTCAATATTCTATGCCGATTTTTTCCCTAGACCAGGAAAACGCAATGGTGCTTGGATGACTTCTTTTAAACCGCAAATGGTAAAGAATAACGTCAATGAAAGACCACATGTGTCTATCGTATGCAACTTTACGAAACCAACTAAGAGCAAACCTTCATTATTAACTTTCAATGAGGTTAGAACCTTGTTTCACGAGTTTGGTCATGCCTTGCATGGTATGCTGGCAGACACTACCTATCCAAGTTTATCTGGCACGAATGTCTATTGGGATTTTGTAGAATTACCTAGTCAAGTACTAGAAAACTGGTGTTACGAAAAAGAAACTTTAGAGTTATTTGCAAAGCATTATGAGACTGGAGAGTTGATTCCTATGGAATTGGTTGAAAAAATCAAAGAATCTGCAACATTCAATGAAGGTATACAAACCCTGAGACAATTGAGTTTTGGACTTTTAGATATGAGCTGGCATGGTATTGACCCAACAAGTATAACTAATGTAAAGCAACACGAAGAAAAAGCTTTTGAGTCTACGCAATTGTATCCAGATGTAACAAGCAATTGTATGAGTACGGCTTTTTCACACATATTCCAAGGTGGATATTCATCTGGATATTATAGCTACAAATGGGCTGAAGTCCTAGACGCTGATGCTTTTGAATATTTTAAAGAAGAAGGTATCTTCAATAAAGAGGTTGCAAACAAGTTCAAAGACAATGTACTTTCTAGAGGCGGTACCGAAAACCCAATGACCTTGTACAAGCGTTTTAGAGGCCAAGCACCTAAGCCTGAAGCCCTATTGAAAAGAGCCGGGTTGATATCATAAAAAAGGAATGGTTTTTGTGTTTTAACGTGAAGGTTAAACGAACACCTATATAATTACTATCTATTAATCAAAATACAAAACGAATGAAAAATTTGGCCCTAATTTTAACCTTACTTCTTTTGGTAAGTTGTAACAATGATGACGAAAACAATAATATAACTAGTGAAACGCAAATTGATTTAGTTACAGGGATTAATGTCAGACAAGATGAATTTTCCACTCCAATACAATTAGGAAACCCAAATGTTTTTACCAACAATCAATTTATTACCTTTCCAAATCCAGCTACTGAAGCTTTAAGTCTATTGTCACCTCAGGGTATTACTGATGTTTGGATTGTACCAGCCAATGCAGATAAGATATATCAAGAAACAAATTTTAGTTCAATATTAAACTCTGACTTGTATGCTGAAACTTTAATTCAGCAGAATACTGAATTGGGATTTTCTGATCTGAATTCAACTAACCTTATTCTGAATTTAGAAGACTTATCTTCTGGATATTACAAGGTTTTTGTTAAAATCAATGGATCTATATTTTGGGAAAATATCTATATCGCAGGCAATAATTTTGAAATTGATGATCTGATAAATTATTGGAATTAAAACCGAACAATAATAGATAATTGCTAAAGGCGTTCATAATATATGCGTATTGCTAAATATTTTGGACACTTAATTTTCATTCTATTCTTAACAGTATTGACCCAAGTTGGAGGTATTGTTTGGTTACTTTCACTATACATTGCGCATAAATTCAAAAAGAAAAAGCGTTTTGTGTTTCCAATACTATATTTGGTATTCAGTTTAGCGATTATTCCTCCTTTAGCAAGTTTGGCTGGACGCGAACAATTGCCTTTAACTAGAGATGAACTTAAACCCAGAAACTGGATATATCCTTTACTTAACAGAAATTATGTAACGCCAGAGCTCCAAAAGCTCTTGGATGATGCTTCAACGAATCTTACAAAGCAGGGAATCACCATAACCTATTTAGATGCATCGTTTCCATTTATTGACGGTTTTTCACTCTTACCTCATCTAAGCCATAACGATGGGAAAAAAGTAGACCTTTCGTTTATGTACAAAGACAAGAATGGGAAACTAACTAACAAAAAACCATCCACATCTGGTTATGGAACATACGTAAATAAGGATAACAACCAAACCAATTCATATTGTAAGAATAGCGGATACTGGCAATACGATTTTCCTAAATACTTAACTTTTGGCTCTAGAAATGATATTACATTCAGCAAAGAACATACTAGAATTTTAATCAAAGAACTTCTCTCCTATCATTCAACTCAAAAAATCTTTATTGAACCTTACCTTAAGCAAAGTCTAGGTTTTGAGAACGAATCCAAAGTTAAATTTCATGGTTGTAAAGCTGTACGCCATGATGATCATATACATTTACAAATAAAATAGCTTACTTTCTTATTGTCATTCAGAAGGCGTGAAACGACTGAAGAATCTTTTATAATTAGATTTCTAATTTCATTCTGAATGACATTACAGAAAAAATAAACTTTCACTAATTATTGAAAGTTTAAAAATTTTTATATATTTGTTCTGTAAAGCAATAACAAAACAACGTGGAATATCAAGAAGCAAAAGAAAAATTTATCAGTACCTGGGGAAGTTTGGGCTCGCTTTGGGGCATCAATAAAGCCATGGCACAGATACAAGCACTTTTGTTTATCTCTACCAAACCCCTCTCAATGGAAGATATTATGGAGCAGTTGAAAATATCTAGAGGCAATACCAGCATGAACCTTAGACAGCTTATGGATTGGGGAATTGTCACTAAAGAATTGATTCCTGGAGAACGTAGAGAATACTTTACTACTGAAAAAGACGTACAAGAATTGGCAAGAATCATTGCAAAAGAACGTAGTCGTAGAGAAATAAAACCAGTAATTAAAGTCCTAAAAGACGTATCGAGCATAAAAAATGATAAATCTGCAGAAACCAAAGAATTAATTAAGCAAACTAAGGCTTTGCATGATCTAACTGAAAACGCTGATAAAATCATTAACAAACTAGTGAATCAGGAACAAAACTGGATGACCAAAACCATTATGAAATTGTTCAAATAATTTTTTTAAATCATACTTTCAATTTTTTCTGAAAGTTTAAAATATAAGAAAAATGAAAATATTTAAATCTACTCTCTATAAAATCAACATAGCATTAATAATTATTAATACGCTACTTATCATCATTCCCTATTATGCACTTTTATTCTTAATGGTTCTTGGAGCTTGTCAAGTTCTATTAGCATTAATCATTGGACTTTTCTTAAATCAGTTAGATAAAGACGGAAAGATCAAATGGATAATCTATATGGTTTTGACATCCATAGTTTTATCTACTATGTATTTAACTGGCAAACAAATATTGAAACTTGACTTTGCAGCAGTAATGATCTGCATGTTCATATCTATCGGTCTGGCTTTCTTAAACCTAAACATCACTTATTTATTCTCTAAAAATGAATCTTAATATCATTACATACATCATCTATTTACCCATCATTTGTTTCATAATGATTAAGATAGGTTGGCTGTTTTATAAGAATGGTGAAGTCTTTCTTCTAAATCTTTTTAACAACAATACAGATCTCGTAAAGAGTATCAATAACCTATTACTAGTAGGCTATTATCTCACTAATATTGGGTATGCTATCATAAGCATTTCATACTGGAAACAGATTGACTCTATACCAGAAATGCTAAACTCATTATCAACTACACTTGGAAAAATAATATTGCTTTTAGCCTTAATGCATTATAACAACATTTTTTGGCTGAAGTATTTAAATAAATCTAAACTCTTAAAATCAATACATCATGGAAAACTTTAGAATTGTAATCGGTTATCTTATTTATTTACCAATAGTAATTGTACTTACTGTATTCACTTCAAAAATGTTATTCAAAAATGGTAGACTCTTTATGATCGACATTTTTAAAGGCAAAGAAGACATCGCTCTCGCTACGAACAAACTATTCGAAATAGGTTTCTACCTCATCAACATTGGCTTTGCTCTGTTCATTATGGAAATTCACACATATAGCAGACATGAAATCAGCTACCAAACCTTAATGGAAATTTTGAGCAAAAAAATAGGAGGTTTCACAATCTATCTGGGATTAATGCTCTTCTTTAACATGTTCCTGTTCTTTAGAGGTAGACGTAAATCTAGACAATCAGTAAAAATTGTTCAAAAATGAAAACAATCATTATCGCAGGAGGTTCAGGATTTCTGGGACAAGTTCTTGAGAAATACTTATCGGGAAAAGGATATGATATTAAAATCCTTACGAGACATCCAAAGAAAAGTAACCACATTTTTTGGGATGCAAAAACCTTAGGGAAGTGGGCAAATCAACTCAACAATACGGAAGCTCTTATTAATCTTACAGGAAAATCAGTAGACTGTAGATATACAGACAAAAACAGAAAGCTTATCTACGATTCCAGGATAGACTCAACACATGTTATTGGTCTTGCGATTAATCTATGTGAGCATCCACCAAAAGTTTGGCTCAATTCCTCAACAGCAACAATTTATAGAGGATCTAAAACAACAGAAATGACAGAAGCTAAAGGTGAGATTGGTAATGATTTTTCTATGAACATAGCTAAATCTTGGGAATATGAATTCAACTCTATAACCAATCCAAAAACCAGAAAGGTTTTACTTAGAACATCAATAGTACTTGGAAAAAATGGTGGTGCTATGAAACCCCTCAAGAAACTCACAAAGGTTTTCTTAGGCGGTAAACAAGGTAGTGGAGACCAAAAACTAAGTTGGATTCATGAACAGGATTTTGCTAGATCCGTTGAATTCCTGATTAATCAGCCTGAGCTGGAAGGCGCATTTAATGTTTGTGCTCCAAAACCCACAGATAATAAAACATTCATGTCAGTACTTAGAAAATCATTGAAAATTCCTTTTGGACTTCCACAACCAAAATGGTTAATAGAAATCGGAGCACTACTAATCGGTACAGAATCAGAATTGGTTCTCAAAAGTAGAAATGTAATACCAGAAAGGTTATTGAAACATAACTTCAATTTTAAATTTCAAAATATAAACTCAGCATTGCAAAATCTATCAATATGAATTTCTTGAAAGCAAAATGGAAAAACCTCATTCTGATCAACTATGTGATTGATCCCAAGATTTTATTGCCATACGTTCCTAAGCATACTACTCTAGATTTTTATGACAATAAATGCTACATCAGTCTTGTTGGATTCTTATTCGAAGACACTAAAGTATTAGGCATAAAGTTTCCGAAGCACATCAATTTCGAAGAGGTCAATCTTAGGTTTTATGTAAAACATAATGAAAAGCGTGGCGTCGTATTCATAAAAGAAATTGTTCCAAAACCATTAATTACAAGTATAGCAAATGGTATTTATCATGAACATTATGAAACTCATGAAATGAGTCATCTCAATAGTGAGGAAATGAATACTTATGGATATCAATGGAAAGTAAATGACAAGTCGCAATCTTTTAGAGTAACAACCAAGGAATCTCATATTCCTATAGAGGAAAACTCAGAAGCAGAGTTTATTGCTGAACATTATTATGGCTACACAAAACATAAAGACAAAACTTTTGAATACGAAGTAAAACACCCTACATGGCATCAAAAACAAATTCTAGATTACAATATTAATGTAGACTTTGGAGAGACTTATGGTAAGACGTTCGAATTTTTAAATCACGTAAAACCTTCATCTATAATCTTTACCGAAGGTTCTCAGGTGTCTGTAGAGAATAAAACTACTATTAACGCTGATTAATAATTTAGATATCAACAACCAAAAGAGGCCACTGTATAGGTGGCTTTTTTTATTGAACAAAACCTAAATAAGTGTTAAAATTTCTTTTTTAATAGTATTACTATTATATTTGCACTGTTAAATTTTAAATTATGGATAGATTACTTTCAGTTTTTAAAATTACAGTGCCAGAGAAAATCTTCTTGAAAGACCCTGAGTCTTCAAGCTTGGGCAAGAAAATTGTAAGCCACGGTATAGATCTAATCGACGAAATTGGTTTCGAGGCCTTTACCTTTAAAAAGCTTGGTGCTAAAATTGGCTCCAACGAAAGTTCCATCTATCGCTATTTTGAAAGTAAGCATAAGTTTCTACTCTATTTATCCTCCTGGTATTGGGCATGGATAGAGTATCAATTAGTTTTTGAAACACACAACGTCAGCGACAAAAAAGAAAAGCTGACCAAAGCCATACACATCCTAACAAGAAGTATTAAAGAAGATTCCAAGTATTCTCATATTAATGAAGTGACGCTGAGCAACATTATAATCAACGAGAACTCTAAGTCTTTTATGACCAAAGAAGTAGACCAAGAAAATAAAGAAGGTTACTTTGAGGTTTATAAGCGATTGGTACACAGACTTAGAGACATCATTTCAGATTACAATCCTGAGTATAAGTACTCATCTAGTTTGGCAAGTACAGTATTAGATGGAGCTTTACATCAACATTTTTTGAGAGCGCATTTCACATCAATGACCGATTGTGATAAAACCACTACACCTTCAGAATTTTTTATCGACTTAACCATTAATACTTTAAACCCTTAACATATGACTCCTTGGCAACGTTTCGTTGGCCTGTTAGAGTTAGAGAAGAAAGATATTTTCCAAGTCTTTTATTATGCAATTTTCTCTGGTCTAGTAGCCCTAACCTTACCGCTTGGAATTCAAGCAATCATAAATCTTATTCAAGGCGCTCAAGTCTCAACATCTTGGGTCATCCTTGTAATTCTAGTAACTGTAGGTGTAATTTTTGCAGGATTGCTTCAACTGATGCAACTACGCATTATTGAGACCATTCAGCAACGTATCTTTATGCGAGCTTCATTTGAGCTGAGCTATCGCTTTCCAAAGATAAAGTTCGAAGCCCTTAGAGATTACTATCCACCTGAGTTGGCAAATCGCTTTTTTGATACGCTAACCATACAAAAAGGGCTTTCAAAAATCTTGATCGATGTACCATCCGCATTGCTTCAAATTATCTTTTCGCTCATTCTGTTATCGTTTTACCATCCTTTTTTCATCATCTTTGGTCTAATTGTGTTGGTGCTTGTTTTTGTAGTGTTCAAATTCACAGCAAAGCGTGGTTTAGCAACCAGTCTAGACGAGTCAAAGAACAAGTATAAAGTAGCACATTGGATTCAGGAGATTGCTCGTTCTGTAGTAAGTTTCAAGCTATCCGGAAAAACGAATTTAGCAGTACACAAAAACGATGCTTTAGTGGTTTCATACTTAAAAGCTAGAGAAAGTCATTTTAAGGTGTTAATGCTTCAGTTCATACAAATGATTAGTTTCAAAGTGATTATTACCGCAGGTCTACTCCTTGTTGGTGGAGCTTTGGTACTTAATCAGGAAATGAACATTGGTCAATTTGTAGCAGCAGAAATCATCATTTTATTAGTCATTGCATCTGTAGAAAAACTCATATTAGGACTAGAATCGTTCTACGATGTCCTTACCGCAATAGAAAAGCTTGGACAAGTTGTGGATAAGGAGTTAGAGCCACAAGAAGGAGAGCAACCAGATTTTGATGAGAATCTTGATATTGAACTAGATAACATTTCTTACGAAGTTGAAGATAGAGAGAATCCTATACTAAGTAAGATTAACCTTAAGATAAACAAGTCTAGTCGCATCCTAATTCAAGGTGAAAGTGGTGCTGGAAAATCGAGTTTGTTAAGGTTAATTGCTGGAGTTATAAAACCTACAAAAGGAAATATTTTTATCAATGGATTATCCTCCAATAGTATCCTCACAAATCATTATAGAGCAAATTTGGGATTATCACTATCCGAAGAAGCTCCATTTGAAGGTACACTAAGAGAAAACATCACTTTTGGAGATACTAGCATTTCAGATGAGAAAGTCCTTTGGGCTATGAAAAAAATAGGACTAACCGAGTTTCTAAAAACTCAACCTCAAGGTCTTAACACCATGCTCTATCCTGAAGGAAAGCGTATGTCATACAATATTTCAAAGAAGATTGTCCTAGCGCGAGCTATTGCCAAAGAGCCAAAGCTTTTAGTATTGGAAGACGCCTTAGACCAATTCAATGTAGAAGAGACTAATGCAATTATAGATTTCATTACAGACTCAAGTAATCCATGGGCTTTAGTAGTTGTGAGTAGCAACTCTCGCTGGCAAGGCAATTGCCAGCAAGTCATTAAGCTAGGTAATGGACAAACAACTAATTCTTAAAACCTGAAAAGATGCTAAATATTTCTAACAATCATTTACATAAAAAGGTTTCATTAAAAAGATTCGAATCTGGCAAAATAATGCTCGAAAAGAGTTACGGAAAAAGCTTCAGAAAGTTTCTTCTAGCAGCTTCAATCATTCTTATCATAGTTATGTTTTTACCATGGACGCAAAACATAACTGGGAAAGGATTAGTAACCACATTAACACCAGATCAACGACCGCAAACTATTCAGTCTCAAATTCCAGGACGTATTGAGCAATGGTATGTAAGAGAAGGTGATTTTGTAAAAAAAGGTGATACCATTCTTCGTATTTCTGAAATAAAGAGTGATTATTTTGATGATAAATTGGTTGAAAGAACTGGAGATCAAATCAAAGCAAAATCGTCTTCCGTAGAAGCTTATAGAAATAAAGTTGAAGCGAAGAAAACTCAAATCGCTGCACTCAAAAACGAGCAGGTTCTAAAAACCAAACAAGCTCAAAATAAGCTTAGACAATCTAAACTAAAAGTACAGAGCGATAGCATTGATCTCGAAGCTGCCAAAACCAATAAAAGCATTGCAGAAACACAATACAATCGTATTTTGGATTTGCAAAAGGATGGCTTTATGGCTGTAAAAGATGTTGAAGCAAAACGCCTCAAACTACAAGAAACCCAAGCGAAGCTTATATCTCAAGAGAACAAATACATTGCGAGTCAGAATGATGTTATAAACGCAGAAATTGAGCTCTCTAGAATCAATGCAGAATATATTGACAAAATATCTAAAACTCAAAGCGAATTACTTACTGCGCAATCCTCGGGCTTTGATGCCGAAGCACAAGTCACAAAGCTCGAGAATGAGTTTACAAATTATCAACGCAGAAGTGATTTACTACACATAGTAGCACCACAAAATGGTTTTATTAATAAAGCTATAGTTGGCGGAATCGGAGAAGCTTTCAAAGAAGGGCAAGCTTTGGTAGGCATCATGCCAGCAAATTATGATCTCGCAGTAGAGACTTTTGTAGATCCTATTGACTTACCTCTTGTTCATATTGGCGAACAAGTTAGGGTACAATTCGATGGTTGGCCAGCTATTGTGTTTTCTGGATGGCCAAATGTTAGCTATGGTACTTATGGTGCCAAAGTTGTTGCCATCGAAAATTTTATTAGTTCTAATGGCAAGTATCGTATTCTCTTAGCACCAGACAATAATGATCAGGAGTGGCCTGAGGCACTTAGAGTAGGCTCTGGAGCCAAAACCATTGCCCTATTGGAAGATGTTCCGATTTGGTTTGAGCTATGGCGAAAACTCAACGGCTTCCCACCCAACTATTATCAACCCGAAACAGCAACTGCAACCAAGTCTAAAAAGTAATGAAGCGTTTAATCTTATACATAGTAATGCTTTCATGTAGCCTTTTGTCTTCGCAAGAGTTAACAAACACATTGACTCTTGAAGAGTATCTCGGCTATGTAAAAACCTTTCATCCATTAGTAAAACAAGCTAATCTTGTAGTTACAGAAGGCGAAGCAAAACTCTTGAAATCCAGAGGTGCTTTCGATCCTAAGATTGATGTGGATTATGACCGAAAGAAATTTAAGAACACAGAATATTTTGACAAACTAAATACAACATTCAAAATCCCTACTTGGTTTGGAATCGAAATTAAAGGTCAGCTCGAACAAAATGAAGGCGTCTTTTTAAATCCCGAAGCCGATGTGCCATTAGACGGTTTATATAATGTTGGTGTATCAATTCCTGTAGCTAGAGGATTACTCATCAATGAAAGAATGGCCGTTTTGAAGCAATCCAAATTGTTCTTGAACCAGAGTAAAGAAGACAGAAAACTCTTAGTCAATGATATTCTCTTTCAGGCCACAAAAGCTTATTTCAATTGGTTGCGCTATTATAATGAAAGAGAAGTATACAGAACTTTTCTAGACAATGCTTCGATTCGATTCAATGGAATAAAACGAAATTTTGAAACTGGACAATCAGCCGCTATTGATACCACTGAAGCCAGAATTGCACTCAATAGCCGAAAATTAAGCTTAGAAAATGCAAAGTTAAAACTAGTCAAAGCACAGCTAAACCTATCTAATTTCCTATGGATTCAAGATACACCAGTAGAATTAACCGACGATGTGATTCCAGATGCAAATACACAGAGTGTTATTGATGAGTCTCTAGGACTTGCATCATCTAACCTTACTGGGTTTGACATTAATGCGCACCCAAAACTACAATCTCTTAATTATAAATATGAAGGTCTCAAAGTAGAGCGTCGGCTCAATAGAAATAGTCTATTACCAAGAGTAGATCTTGAGTATAATTTTCTATCTGAAACTCCAGAAATTGCAAATTCCTTCAACACTGCAAATTATAAAGCAGGAGTTAATATCTCTTTTCCATTATTTTTAAGAAAAGAACGTGGGAATTTAAAGTTAGCTAACGCTAAGATGCAAGCCACCGAATTTGAAATCGATGCCACCAGAATAAGTTTGAATAATAAAATTAATAGCATAAACCAAGAAATTGAGTCCTATGCTATTCAATCAGACTTAACTACTGAAATTGTTTCAGACTATCAAAGACTTTTAACAGCTGAGGAACGCAAATTCACTGTTGGTGAAAGTTCCTTGTTCTTAATCAATTCAAGAGAGTCCAAACTTATAGAGTCCAGACTAAAGCTTATCGATATTAATAATAAGTTATTTAATGCCAAGGCAAGCTTGTTTAATAACCTAATTTTTGAAAATTTATAACATGTCAAATTTTCCCTTAATAAGGCTAAAAAGCTCCAATATTGGAATTGCTAATTTTTTTATCCTATTTTTGAAGGGATTTTACGCTAACATTTATGGCCAACCATCAAATAGAACCAAATAAGTGGATAGAGCGTTACAGCGACTATCTCTTTAATTACACCATCTCTAGAGTCAATGATAGAGACATGGCGCAAGATTTGGTGCAAGACACTTTTCTTGCTGGTCTTAAATCGATGGCTAATTTTAAGGGAGAGGCTAGTGAAAGGACGTGGCTAATCTCAATCTTGAAACGAAAAATCATAGATTATTATCGTAAAATCAATTCTAATAAAGGTAAAGCCGAAGTAAGGATGTCTTATAATAGCGACTCCGAAACCGAAGGCGATTGGCTTGAAGAACGTGTTGCAGACCCTTTTGACAAAACGGCCGAAGACACTATAGAAAACTCTGAACTAGGCATGGCTATTCACGATTGTATAGGCAAACTACCAGAAAAACAAGCTACAGTTTTTAAGATGAAAACTTTATTAGGCTATGAAACAGAAGCAATTTGTAATGAATTAGATATTACTGCGTCTAACCTTTGGGTTATCATCCATAGAGCAAGAACTGCTATGGCGGATTGCCTTGAGAAAAATTGGTTTTAATAATGGAGAAACGCTTTTTATTCATAAGCTGTGAAGAGGCTAAACATATATGCGATAAGTCGCAATATAATGAGGCTACTACTTGGGAAAAGATTAAATTAAATATTCGTCTATCCTGGTGTAGGGTGACTCGTGCATACTTTAAACGTAATACTAAACTCACTGAGGTTGTTAATGCATCTAAAGCAGATTGCCTTAAGCCAAATGAGCGTGAAGCAATGGAGCTAAAATTCAAAGAAGAATTAGCCAAACACTAGCAGCATAACTAACCACCATATTGGGATACTCTCTACCCAAAACGCGCTGTAATACTTTCCCTGTCCTGTTTTAGAAAACACTAAAAACAATAATGTGATGCATGTTGTTACTAAGACAATTGCGGCACTGTTGGCGTTAAGACCTGTTTTAAAAAATTCGATAAAATAAAATACAATCAAGAGTAGTACCCCTAAAGTCTTGGTTTCTTTTACACCAATTTGTTGAGGCAATGTAGCTAGTTTCAAACTATCATACTTAAGATCTCTGATTTCAAAGGGAAGCATTAATACAATGACTAGTAAAAAGCGCTGAATCAAAGTCAAAATAACATCAGTAGTAAATAAACCAGCATCATTATTAATCAAAGGAATGCACACAGTCACACCAGCCCAGACCAAAGCAATCACATAAATTTTCAGCCCGCTGATACTTCTTAAATTCTGTTGATTGTCCAAAAATATTTTTTTCGGCAAAAAAGGTATGGCGTACAAAAATGTAATAACTCCGAAACCTGCGAGATATCCTAAAGTTCGTAATTCCAATTGAAAGGCATAGTAGCATAGTAACAGAAAACAAATTGCAGAAAAAACCTGAATTACTTTCAGCCAATTTGCCAGACTTCGATGATGAAACTTAGCAAGTCCAAAATACTTGATGAAATTGTAACCAGTAATCGTTGCGAAAAAGATGAAATACAATACATTTTCGTCATACCCTAACCCAAACTCTTTCAACGTAATCCATGCCAAAGCATATACTGCTAAAGCTACATGTATACTAGCATTTAGATAAAAATCGAAAACCTGTTTTAAGTAACGCACCTTACAAAAATAACCAAAGTGTTAATAACCCATTTATTTCGTTAAAAACTTAGATTCTCGTTAACAAAAAAACGTGACTTATTCCGTATTTTTGCACTTCGTAAAACAACTAGATCTTAATGAACACAACTTCTTTTGCACTCCGTCACATAGGTCCCAGAGAATCGAATCAAAAAGCAATGCTGAAAACCATTGGTGTAGACTCTCTAGAACAACTTATCTACGAAACCGTTCCAGATGATATTCTTCTTAAAGAAGGTCTAAATTTGGATGAAGCAATGAGTGAGCAGGAATACCTAGTTCACATCAACGAGTTATCAAAAAAGAACAAAGTCTTTAAAACATATATTGGTCTTGGATATCACCCAACCATTCTGCCAGCTGTTATTCAAAGAAACATTTTAGAAAATCCAGGATGGTATACAGCATACACACCTTACCAAGCTGAGATTGCTCAAGGACGTCTAGAAGCTCTGCTCAATTTCCAAACTATGGTAACCGACCTTACTGGGATGGAAATCGCTAATGCATCTTTACTAGATGAAAGTACTGCTGCAGCCGAAGCAATGAGTTTATTATTTGCTGTTAGGGAGCGTGCTCAGAAAAAAGAAGGTATCAACAAGTTTTTCGTTTCAGAGCATATTTTACCACAAACGCTGTCTGTCTTAAAAACTCGAGCTATTCCTATTGGCATAGAATTAGTAGTTGGTGATGAGGATAGTTTTGAATTTTCTTCTGAGTATTTTGGAGCCATGCTACAATATCCAGGTAAGCATGGTCAAATTACAGACATTAAAAGTTTCATTGAGAAAGCGAAAGATGCTGGAATAAAAACTGCTGTAGCTGCTGATATATTGAGCTTAGTAATGCTTGAAGCTCCAGGTCAGTTTGGTGCTGATGTTGTTGTTGGTACGACGCAACGATTCGGAATTCCGATGGGTTATGGAGGTCCTCACGCAGGATATTTTGCCACAAAAGAAGCTTATAAACGAGACATTCCCGGAAGAATCATTGGTGTTACCAAAGACATGAATGGTGGTCGTGCGCTACGTATGGCACTACAGACTAGAGAACAGCACATCAAGAGAGACAGAGCTACTTCAAACATTTGTACAGCACAAGTATTATTGGCTGTGATGGCAGGAATGTATGCAGTGTATCATGGCCCTGGGGGATTAAAATATATAGCTAATGGAGTTCATGCAAAAGCAAAAGCTCTTGCCAGCAGTATAGAAGCTCTAGGCTTTGAACAACTAAATAGTAGTTACTTCGATACCATTGCTATCAAAGTCAATGCTAAGAAATTGAAAAAAGCTGCCGAAAAACGTAAAAACAATTTTAATTACATAGATGACGAAACCGTTTCTATCTCATTGAATGAAACGACTTCTGATAAAGATTTAGAATACATACTCAAGATATTCTCAAAATTATCTGATAAAGATTCTTCAACATTAGAAGGAAATATTAAGAATGTTATTCCTGAAAGCTTAGGACGTAAAACCGAGTTTTTAACTCTAGATGTTTTCAATTCGTATCATTCAGAAACTGAATTGATGCGCTACATCAAGAAGCTAGAACGAAAAGATTTAGCTTTAAACCATTCCATGATTTCTTTAGGGTCTTGTACCATGAAATTGAATGCTGCTGCAGAAATGCTTCCGTTAAGCATGTTCAAATGGGGAAATATTCACCCATTTGCACCAAAAGAACAAGCTAAAGGCTATCAAATCATTCTGAAAGAACTAGAAGATCAACTTACAGAAATTACAGGTTTTGCAGCGACGTCTTTGCAACCAAACTCTGGTGCGCAAGGAGAATTTGCTGGACTAATGGTTATTAGAGCTTATCATGAGTCTCGCGGTGATCATCATCGAAACATTTGCTTAATTCCTTCATCTGCTCATGGTACCAATCCAGCAAGTGCAGTTATGGCAGGAATGAAAGTTGTTGTGACTAAATCAACAGAAGAAGGTAATATTGATGTAGAAGACTTACGTGAAAAAGCAGAATTGCATAAGGACAATTTAGCTGCCTTAATGGTGACTTATCCTTCTACGCACGGTGTTTATGAATCTGCCATTAAAGAAATTACGCAAATTATCCACGACAATGGTGGTCAGGTTTATATGGATGGTGCTAATATGAATGCTCAAGTCGGACTAACCAATCCTGGAGCTATTGGTGCAGATGTATGTCACCTCAACTTACACAAAACCTTTGCAATTCCGCATGGTGGTGGTGGCCCAGGTGTAGGACCAATATGTGTCGCTGAACAATTAAAGCCGTTCTTACCTGGAAACCCAGTTGTAAAAACAGGAGGCAAAGAAGCTATTACTGCGATTTCAGCTGCTCCATTTGGCTCAGCATTAGCATGTTTGATTTCGTATGGCTACATCAAAATGCTTGGTGCAGATGGATTGAAGAAATCTACAGAAATTGCTATCCTAAATGCCAACTATCTTAAGTCAAGATTACAAGGTAGCTTTGATACGCTTTATTCTGGTGAGATGGGAAGAGCTGCTCACGAGATGATTGTGGATTGCAGACCTTTTAAAGCCAATGGTATTGAGGTAGTCGATATTGCTAAACGTCTTATGGACTATGGTTTTCATGCACCAACTGTGTCTTTCCCTGTTGCTGGAACCATGATGATTGAACCTACGGAAAGTGAAAGTAAGCAAGAAATTGATAGATTTTGTGATGCCATGATGTCCATCAGAAAAGAAATAGACAATACCTCTAAAGAAGACCCTAACAATCCTTTAAAGAATGCACCTCATACCGAAGAGATGCTAACCAGTGATGAATGGTTGTTACCTTATTCTAGACAAGAAGCTGCATTTCCTTTAGAGTATGTTAAAGACAATAAATTCTGGCCAAGCGTACGACGTGTAGATGATGCTTACGGTGATCGCAATTTAATTTGTACTTGTGCTCCTATTGAAGAGTACATGGAAGTTTAGGCAAAAAAGACATTCTTAATAAAAAAACACTCAGAGTATTGGGTGTTTTTTTGTGTTTTTTCCATTATTATCCGTTTTTATTACATTTTTCATAAAAATTTCACTTTAATCCATTGAAAAACAATAATAAGAAATGGAATTAGTTAGTTTTGAAAGACCAACCGCTAACTAAAACTTTTGTTATGGCCATAAAAATCACTGGTTCAGGCAGCTACATCCCAAGTAGTGTAGAAAAAAACGAAGACTTTCAGCAGCATAATTTCTTAGCCTCTGATGGCATCCCGTTTAAACATGAAAATACAGTTATCATTGAGAAGTTCAAAGCCATTACAGGAATTGGTGAACGACGCTATGCGCTAAACCATCTAAATGCTTCTGATCTTGGCTTTTTTGCAGCAGAAAAAGCTATCGATGATGCCAACATCGACCCAGAGACTATCGATTATATTATTGTTGCTCACAATTTTGGAGATGTAAAACACAATACTATTCAAAGTGATATTTTGCCTGCTCTTGCATCTAGAATTAAGCACAGTCTTAGAATAAAAAACCCTAAGTGTGTGGCTTACGATATCTTGTTTGGCTGCCCAGGCTGGGTAGAAGGTGTTATTCAAGCTAAAGCATTTATTAAAGCCGGAATGGCTAAACGATGTTTAGTTATTGGTGCTGAAACATTGTCTAGAGTTGTGGACAAGCACGACAGAGATTCTATGATTTTTTCTGACGGTGCTGGAGCAACAATTGTGGAACTCGATGAAAACGCCGAAGGTGGAATTCTTGCACACGAGAGTGCTAGTTTCACTTATGATGAAGCTTACTATCTATACTTTGGAAATTCAAATAATAAAACACTTTGTCCAGATACACGCTACATCAAAATGGATGGTCGCAAAATCTATGAGTTTGCTTTAACTAATGTTCCTCAAGCAATGAAAACTTGCTTAGACAATAGCGGTGTAGACATTTCCGAAGTAAAAAAGATATTCATCCATCAAGCCAATGAAAAAATGGATGAAGCTATTCTAAAACGTTTTTACCGTTTGTACAGAGCAGAAATCCCAGAAGGTATTATGCCGATGAGTATTCAAAAATTTGGTAATAGTTCTGTTGCTACGGTTCCGACACTTTTCGATTTGGTAAAAAACAATAAACTAGACAATCATTCCCTTTCCAAAGGTGATGTTATTATCTTTGCAAGCGTAGGTGCTGGTATGCACATTAATGCGATTGTTTATAGATATTAATATGACAAAAAAAATAGCCATTATTGGTGGAGGCAATCTAGGCAAGTCTATTGCTAATGGACTTCTTGCTAATAATTTTGAAGCCTCTAATCTTACTGTAACACGAAATAAGGTTGAATTACTAAGCGATTTGGCTGCTAAAAACGTCAATGTCTCCAATGACAATCTAGGCGCAGTTAAGCAATCTAATATTATTATTATTGCTGTAAAGCCTTATAAAATTGCTGAAATCTTAGAATCGGTTAAAGATGAAATTAACTCGAATAAAATTCTGATTTCTGTCGTCAGTGATTTTACTATTGAAGCTATGGAGCGTTACCTGTCTGAAAAGCCAGTAATTTTCAGAGCGATGCCAAATACTGCCTCCTCTGTAAACGAATCTATAACCTGCATTGCTTCTCAAAATGCTTCAGAAGAAGACATAAAAGAAGTTTCAACAATATTCAATGCTCTAGGAGAAACTATCCTCATTAATGAACAACTCATGGATGCTGCTACAGTACTTGGCGCTTGTGGTATTGCCTATGTTCTTAGATTTATTAGAGCTATGATACAAGGTGGTATTGAAATAGGTTTTGATGCTAAAACAGCGACCAAAATAGCGACACAAACTGTAAAAGGTGCCAGTGAGTTATTATTGCAAGGCGGCAATCACCCTGAAGCTGAAATCGATAAGGTAACTACACCAAGAGGTTGTACTATTGCTGGGCTCAATGAAATGGAGCATAGAGGGTTTAGCTCCGCACTCATCAAAGGTGTTAAAACCTCGTATGATAAAATAGCATAGATGTACGAAAATACGTTTCCTGAAAAGCGGTTTAAGTTAACCCTAGAGTTTTTGCAAAAGCATATTTCTAAAGAAGAATCTATTCTAGATTTAGGCATCAGCAATCCGCTCTCTAAAATAATGAAATCGCAAGGTTATTCAGTAAGTAACACTTCTGGAGAAGATTTGGATGAAGATGTTACAGGAGTTATTAATTCTAATGCTGAAGTTGTAACTGCTTTTGAAATTTTTGAACACCTTCTCTCTCCGTATACAGTCTTAAAGTCTATAAAAGCAAATAAACTAGTAGCCAGCGTTCCTTTAAAATTATGGTATGCCTCAGCATATAGAAGTAAAACTGATGAGAGAGATAGACATTACCATGAGTTTGAAACATGGCAATTCGATTGGCTTTTAGAAAAAACTGGCTGGGTTATCAAAGATCGTAAACAATGGGCAAATCCAGTAAATAAGATTGGTTTTAGACCACTGTTACGCCGCTTTACACCTCGCTATTATATTGTTTACGCAGAAAGAGTGTAACTTTACTTCAAAATTCACTTTCTGTTGAAAATTTACATCATCATTCCTGCGCATAATGAAGAAGACTCAATTGGGTTGACCTTACAATCACTTTGTGACCAGACTGTAATACCAAAACAAATTGTTGTAGTAAATGATAATTCAACAGATAATACTGCTAGCATCATTTCATCTTTTGTACAGAAGTACCCTTTTATTTCATCCATAAATTCTACCTCATCAGACGAACATTTACCTGGTTCAAAAATCATTAATGCATTTAATAAAGGACTAGAAACATTGAATGATGACTATGATATTATCTGCAAATTTGATGCGGATTTAATCTTTCCAAATCACTATTTAGAACAATTAATAACGCATTTCAATTCGAATCAAAAAGTTGGGATGGCTGCAGGATTTTGTTATATACAAAAGAACGATAATTGGGTGCTCGAAAATCTAACTAAGAAAGATCATATCAGAGGTGCGCTAAAGGCTTATAGAAAGGCTTGTTTTAAGGACATAGGAAAACTAAAAGCTTCTATCGGTTGGGATACCTTAGACGAGTTATTAGCTCAATATTATGGTTGGTCTATTATAACTGATGAATCGCTTCATGTAAAACATCTAAAACCTACTGGAGAGAGTTATAATAAGACTGCTAAATATCTTCAGGGTGAGGCTATGTATAAGATAAGACTTGGGGTTATCTTAACCTTCATCACAGCTTTGAAAATGGCTTTAAAAAAGAAATCATTTTCCACATTTACAGATTATGTTGTTGGCTACAATAAAGCAAGGAAGAAAAAAATTCCTTTTTTAGTGGATGCAAAACATGGTAAGTTTATCCGGTCCTTGAGGTGGAAAGGTATTTTAAACAAGTTTAGTTAAAACTCCAGTCTTTGTAGCTCGAAGACGATTCTAATTGTTCTTCTATATCATCAGAAAGTTGAGGGAAAAAGTCAATCTTGGTAAGCGCTTCTATATCATCTACTGACACTACAAACTCATACAATGGCTTGTCAGAACCTTTATGATCCATCAAAAAAGCTAGCACTTTTGGGTTTCCCTTGTTATAGTCAATTAATACTTTGTAAAATTGTTTCGGAACTGTTACTTGCTCCTCTCCTATGCTTTGCAACCCATCTTCCAAAATACCCCCAGTGACTACAAATACACCATCATATTTTCTTGCCCAGTATCTGACTTTTTGCTCAAGGCGATTCCAAACACCTGAATTAAAATCATGCTTTTGAGGACTTATATTACTCGTTAGAAACGTTTCATCATGAGCTTCTTTAGTAAATCGTCTATCTCCTGCCGGACATAAGTGCCCTCTATCATATCCTGAGTTTTTATAATTCCGCCAATGAGCCGCTTTAGTCTTTACAGCTCTATCAATTTCAAAATAAGGGCGTTTGTGATTTGTTGATGATAAATGAGATGCTTTCAATTCGTACGCAACCCACTCGGCTTGCTCATGCGCTTCAGCATAAGATAGAGAATAATTATTGTGATGCACTATTTGACCTGTAGTACTCGTCGGCAGAAAAAACTCGTTAATGTCTTTTCCTATGGTAGTTTCTCCTTGTTTTATTTCTGGTGTATTCACTTCTTCGAAATACCATTTTGCTACATATACTGCAACTAGAATGAGTATCGCTATAAAGGAATAGATTGATTTTTTATTCATAAACTATTTAATCTGAAGCAAACACAAATGGCAACTATAACCCTTATAACCATTTTGATTATTCTGTAGATGAATATTTACTTTGAAGCCAAAAATACAGCTTTTAGTATATCTTAAATTAATTTTAAGGTCAAATACTCCCAAGTTTTTTTACTTTAGCATTTACAAATTTGCCAATGACGTATCTGCATAATATAGGCGCTTATTTTTTGATGATTAAAGAGATGTTTCGCAAACCAACGAAGTGGTCTGTGATGAAAACTTTGATCTTAAAAGATATTGATGATCTAATCATCGGGTCACTCGGAATAGTCGCCTTCATTTCGTTTTTTGTTGGAGGTGTTGTAACGATTCAAACAGCTTTGAATATTAGCAACCCTTTAATTCCTAAATATCTTGTTGGGTTTGCTACACGTCAATCTGTAATATTGGAATTCGCTCCAACGTTTATTTCTATCATTATGGCAGGTAAAGTTGGCTCATTTATTACTTCGAGTATAGGAACCATGAGAGTTACTGAGCAAATTGATGCTTTGGAAGTAATGGGAATTAATGCCATTAACTATTTGGTGTTCCCTAAGTTCATTGCGTTAATGTTGTATCCTTTCGCTATTTCTATAGCAATGTTCCTTGGGATTCTTGGTGGAATGGCAGCTTGTGTTTATGGAGGTTATGCAACTCTAGAGGATTATATCACAGGAATTCAAACAGATTTCCAGACATTTCATATTATTTATGCCTTTATAAAAACTTCTGTATTTGCTTTTGTTTTGGCTACAATCCCTTCTTTTTACGGATATTATATGAAAGGTGGAGCTCTAGAAGTTGGTAAAGCCAGTACAACGTCGTTTGTGTGGACGAGTGTGGTTATTATTTTATTGAATTATTTACTAACCAGCTTATTACTAGGATAATGATAGAGGTAAAAGATGTACATAAATCATTCGGCGATGCTCATATTTTGAAAGGCATAAGCACTTCTTTTGATAAGGGAAAAACGAACTTGATTATTGGACAAAGTGGTTCTGGTAAAACTGTGTTTTTAAAATGTTTACTAGGTCTCTTCACTCCTGAAAAGGGCTCTATATCTTATGATGGAAAGGTTTACGGAGAGCTTAGTGATGACCAAAAACGTGATCTTAGAGCCGAAATGGGAATGGTATTTCAAGGCAGTGCATTGTTCGATTCTATGACCATTATGGAGAATGTGATGTTCCCATTACGAATGTTCACCAAAATGTCTAAAAGCGAGATGGAAGATAGAGCAGATGTGGTACTGAAACGTGTGAATCTGCCCGATGCTCATCACAAAATGCCTAGTGAAGCTTCTGGTGGTATGCAAAAGCGTGTTGCCATTGCTCGAGCTATCGTGAACAATCCTAAGTATCTGTTCTGCGATGAACCAAATTCTGGTTTAGATCCAAAAACTGCTATCGTTATTGATAATTTAATTCAGGAGATTACTGATGAGTATCAAATGACTACAATCATCAACTCCCATGATATGAATTCTGTAATGGAAATTGGAGAAAAGATTGTGTTCCTCAAAGATGGCTTAAAAGCTTGGGAAGGCTCAAACAAAACAATCTTCAAAACAGATAACGAAGCGGTTACCAATTTTGTGTACTCTTCTGAGCTATTCAAAAAAGTTCGTAAAATGTATCTAGAAGAAAACGATTAATCTTCTACTCTACTACAAGCGTATCTAACTTTAACTTCTCCTTAAACCAATCCTTTAGTTTTCCTAAATCTTTGGTCTTTTGCTCTTGTGTAGTTAAAGAATCCACCCATTGGAATGTAAAAATTGATAACGTATCAATTTTAGAAAAGTTTGATGTAATTCGTTTTGAGTACGATACAGCTTTTAAGTTTTCGTAGTTAATTTTTGCTTCTGTCACTAAATCTTCAAAAGGAATCTGATCTTTTTCCAATCTTGATAAGGTTCGGACACGACCTTCCAAAAATGATATTTTCTGACTTTGTGAAAGCAAATCTAGAGAATCTCGAGTTCTCAATTCTTCCATATACTCTAGATTATTGATTGCTCTATTTTTAACTTGATTAACGGCTAAGGTTGACCCTTTTAAAGCGGAATATTCAGCATCATTAAACCTAGCTTCCAAAAGCTTTCTTGTATCTTCAGAAATCTCATCGGTTCCAAATGGAATCAATTCAATAATAGAGCCTCCTTCTGGGTTATAAATAGGATTGGCGTTTTTCTTTATGTAATTACTGTTTGGAAGTGTTTCTAGTTCATTTTCTATAAATGCGGCAGCAGCCGTTTCAAAACGTGTTTCCTTTAATACACTAATAAATGTAACGGTAGGCCAAATCATTACCACCAAAGCAATCAAACCAGCTACTCTAGCTATGCGGCGGCGCTTTTTAGAATTAGCATAGCGCAACATCGGAAAGCGCAATAGTTTTAAGACAATAAATGTTGCAAGAGCAATAAAAATAGTATTTATGGTGAACAAATTCATTGCTCCACCGAAGTAAGATAAATTACCTATAGATAGTCCATAACCTGCTGTACAGAGCGGCGGCATTAAGGCCGTAGCAATAGCCACACCAAAGATTACTGATGCTATGGTTCCTTTTTTTGTTCTAGCAATAATTAAGGCTAAACCACCAAAAAAGGCAATCAATACATCTCGAATATCTGGCTGGGTTCTTCCTAATAGCTCTGAGGTATCTTCACTCAGAGGAAAGAGCCAAAAAAACAAAAATGCCGTTATCAAACTCAACACAATCATTGTCGCTAAATTGATCAGAGAGCTTTTTAGTGTATCAATATCGTTTAACGCAATGGACATCCCTACTCCAAGAATAGGGCCCATTAATGGAGAAATTAACATGGCTCCAATTACAACAGCAGTACTATTTGCATTAAGCCCAACGGAGGCAACAAAAATGGAACAAATCAAAATCCACGAAGTAGCACCTCTAAATGGTATATCTGCTTTAATGGCAGCTATAGTAGCATCGCGATCTGTGTCTTCGCGAAAATCTAATAAGTTGCTCATAAAGTCTTTGATGCTTGCAAAAAATCCTTTTGCATCTTTCTTTAAGGCTTCCTTAGATTGTTCTACAGCTTGTTTTTGTGTAGTTTCTTCTTCGTTAAAATTGAACTTGTTCTCTTGATTATTATCCATAGTGTTCCCCAAATTTGTCTTTCACGCTTTGGAGCGTTTGTTTAATATCTTGCTCCTTCTTCTTAGGAAAGATAAGCAAAACTTCGTCTTTATCAACAATAATGTAATCACTTAGTCCGTCTATCACGACAACTTTATCGTTCGTAGTCCTGATCATATTACCAGATGCATCAACAGTTAAGGTCTTTGCTTTTACAACAGCATTCTTGTCTTCATCTTTGTCTAGCTTGTCATATAAGCTTCCCCAAGTTCCTAAATCATTCCAGTCGAAAGTAGCTGGTAACACATAGACATTTTTCGACTTCTCCATAATGGCAAAGTCTACTGATATGTTTTCTGCCTTGGCATAATTTTCCTGAATAAAATCGTCTTCAAACTCTGTATTGTATAGCTTCATCCCTTGATGAAATAGTTGATACATCTCTGGTTTACTATTTAGAAACGCGTTTACCACTGAGGTCACACTCCACATAAAAATACCAGCATTCCAAAGAAAGTTGCCTTGCTCTAAAAATAGTTTTGCTGTTTCATAATCTGGTTTTTCTCTAAACTGATTTACTGGTTTTATGGAGGTCTCAGAAGCCTTATCATACTCTATGTATCCATATCCTGTGTTTGGAAACGAAGGTTCAATTCCTAAGGTCATGAGCGCATCTTCCTTGGCACAAAATTCGAAAGCTTCTTTTACATTAGCTGTAAAAGCATCTTCATCTTCAATCCAGTGATCACTTGGTGCCACAATCATTACGGCATCTGGATTTTCTTTCTGAATTTTTAGAGACGCATACAAAATACATGGTGCTGTGTTTCGCATTGCTGGTTCTAAAACTACTTGTCGTTTGGTAACCATAGGCAATTGCTCAAACACCAAATCATTGTAACGCTCATTGGTAAGAATGAAGATGTTTTCTTCGGGAATTAGTTTTGCTAATCTTTTGAATGTCTTTTGAATCAATGTATCTCCCGTTCCAAGCATATCATGAAATTGCTTTGGAAAATCTTGTGTACTTACTGGCCAAAATCTTGAGCCTACGCCTCCAGCCATTAATATGGCATAATAGTTTTTATTCATGAATTAATTATTTCTACTTCAGCATTTGGGTTAAAAAGATACAATCGTCCTGTATTAACTTCAATGCATTCAAATCGTTTTCGTCGTTGTTTTCCTTTTTTAAAAATTCTGCCATTATATAATTTGAACTCACTATCTATTGGCACCTCAAAAATATAGGTTTTATCATTAGGAGGATCAAATTGTTTTAAGGCTAATGCTAATTTAATATCTGTATCGCTGCTGGCTTTGGGGTTTTTAAAATGATTTGCCAAAAGTGGTAACACATCCATAGGAAATACATTTGGGTTTAGAAAGGGTAGCATTAACCTTTGAAATGTATGCTTCCATTCTTTTCCATGAGGTTTAATAAATCTACCATATTCCTTATACGCCTCAAAATGAGCAATCTCATGGATTAGTGTAATTAAAAACCGATATTTATTAAGATTATTGTTTACAGTAATTTGATGCATACCATTGGGCAATTGTCTATAGTCACCATGTTTTGACTTTCGTTCTTTTCTGACTTTAACTATCAATTTATCCTGCTTTAGCAGTCTAGTTATAATCTCTTGAGCTCCTTCTGGGATGTATTCTTCTATAGCATTTGGCATGGTGCAAAATTAACAGGTTTTTTCTTAGGTGCATTTCCTTTTCAACCAAAAACAAATTAGTAATTTTAGTACTCTAACTAAACAATAATGTTTATGAAGCTTGGTGCATTTTCTATAAGTTTAAATGTGAAAGATTTAGAAGCGTCTAAAACCTTCTACGAAACCCTTGGCTTTTCAGTCTTTGGAGGCAATATGGAGCACAACTACCTGATTATGAAAAATGGAAATGCCCTGATTGGTTTATTTCAAGGTATGTTCGACAATAATATTTTGACCTTTAATCCTGGTTGGGATGAAAATGCTAATATGCTTGATGCTTTTGATGATGTAAGGGTTATTCAGAAACACCTAAAAACCAATACTATTTCCTTTGAAGTTGAAGCTGACGAATCCACTGAAGGACCAGCCAGCTTCATTATTAAAGATCCTGATGGTAATATGATTTTAGTAGATCAGCATGTCTGATTATTTTTTCTTCATTACCTTTTTTCTTATTATAAAAACAAGGACTGCTGTAACTATCAACAACGGCCAAATATAGATTAAGAATAGCACAAAACGCTCTATGATTTCCCATCCAAAAGAAAAGCCTTCTTTGGTTTTGTCTAGAAAAGTTTTGGAATAAACTTCTGGTTCTTCTTTGTATTCTACGGTTTCGTATAACTCTATATGAATTGTACTAAAAGCTACCTTACTGGTTAAGTATTTCAATCTACCTTGTGAGGCTTCTATTTCTTCTTGTATCACTCTCAACTTTTCCTCTGTTGCCAATATATCTTCAACCGTTTTAGCTCTTTTTCGCAAAATTTCTTCATAGCGCTGTCTTACTTCAAGTTTGGTTTTCAATCTTGTTTGTATATCTACATATTCTTCGGTGACATCGTCGGAGGTTATGTTTTCAAACTCAATAAATTCAGCAACATGACTCATGGAATCAATCATCACATCAAAATATTGTTGCGGAATTTTTATGGTGAATTTATTCTCCTTCCTATATAAGTTATTTTGAAACCTAAGGTCAGAAATGTACGCGTTGCGCGATGCCGCTAATGCTTTTAACTTGCTTGTAGCCCGTTTGATGTCTTTGACTTTGTACCTTACTCTTGCGGTTTTAATTATCTTTAGGTCAGGCGATTTGGGTTTGTTCAATACTTCTAGATCCAGAACTTCTGATCCGCTCTTATCATACTCATAAGAAGCGGCCTCAAAATCATCCTTTATTTCATTGTCTGTTAAGAGTACTGATTCTTTATATGATTCAGAATTATTACAAGCGTTCAATAAGAGTATTATCAAACTAACTTTTACCAACATACTTAGATTTGCTTTCATAATTTTATATTTTTAAAAATGATTTTGATCAAATCTATTTATACCTTTCAGGTATGGTTTGTAAAGCTTTTGTAAAACAATTGTAAATGGTTTTACAATTTTCAAACCACTGATTTTCAGTAATTAAAACATTTGAACGACAAAGAATTATATCATTTTAAACTGCTAAAAGAAGCTGTTTTCAAGGCCTTTTCTGAAAATAAGAAGGTTAGTAAACCTATAGAGGCATGGAAAGGTGAAACTATAGTTGCCTTCCAAGAAGATTTGTTTGAAAAGCTGAAAGCAAAAGTTAGTGAGAAATGGTTTTATACTTACTTTAAAAATACTCCTGAAAAACTACCTCGTGTCGATATGCTCAACCTGTTGAGTAAGTATGCAGGGTATGACAATTGGGATAGTTTTATAGCCTCTAACGAATCTGAAATATCTATATCAAAGAAGAGAAAACCTTGGCTAGCATTATTGGTTTTAATTCCGCTGATCATGGCTGCAATATGGTATTTTAATAATGAATACAACTATCATTTTTGTTTTATAGATTCTATAAAAGGAGAACCTATAACCCAAGTACAGTTAGACATTACTGTGCTCGATAAAAATGAATCTCCTTTATATTTTAAGACTGATAGTTCTGGCTGTTTTAATTACAGTTCCAAAGAAAAGCATATTGAGTTGATGGTTTCCTCGCCATTTCATAAAACAGACACCATCTTTAGGCAACATAATTCTAACAAAAACCCAATAGTAAAGCTAAAAACAGACGATTACGCTTTAATGTTGCACTACTACACTAATAATAAAATTAAGGACTGGAAAGCTCATAAAGCACAACTAACGAATCTGTTTTCTGAAAAGGTACAGATTTATAGACTCTATAAGAACAGTATCAATGTAGAACTGTACACTAAGGATGAGTTTATCAATACATTAACCATCCCTACCAAAGCGCTGAGAGATATAGACATACTGGATAAAACAGTAGTAGATGGAAAGATAACCTCATTAAAATTTATAATGAACGAGTAATATGAAAAAGGTATTATACATATTAATGTTGTTACTGCTTTTCAATTGCAGGAATAATGAAATGCGATCAAATTCTCCTAAAATGTCTACTGAAGATCTTGAAATAGTTGACGATGCATACGACTATGCTGGAAAACCAATGAAATTAGACATTTTTGAGCTAACTACAGATAAGCTTGTAGAGTTTCATGAGCTTATTCAACTTAAAGCCGAGTATCCAAATTTTGAAAATGAAGTTGCCAAAAACTTAAAGGCTTTCACCACTAATGATTCCTTAATAAAAAGACTAGAAAATGCAACGCAGATAATGGATATCAAACAAATTGGTCATAGTATTACAGTGTCTGATTCTGTGCAAAACATCAAAATTCATTTTAAAACTTTGCGCAATGATGAAGAAAAAACAGATTCGATTTTAGCAATTATAAAATCTAAGCCTATCTTTATAGACGGAACTGAGCTACTTTCTAGAAAAGTTAGCTTTTCTGATTTAAAATCCCCTTAATTTATTTGTATCACATCATTAACACCCTAAGGGATCATGAAAAAATTAGTTATTATCATTTTAGTTTTAGCATGCTCATGCAAAGACACTACAGTTAACGAAGTAGCAAAAGAAGAAACTCTCCCGAAACAAGAAAAGATTGTTGACTTGACGCATTCTTTTTCGAGTGAGACCATTTATTGGGTAACTGCAAAACAATTTGAATTAGATACTGTATTTAAAGGACAAACCGATAAAGGGTTCTTTTATTCAGCCAATAACTTTGCAACTGCCGAGCATGGCGGAACTCATGTCGACGCACCTATCCATTTTGCTAAAAACAGACAAACGGTAGATGAAATACCACTGGAAAATCTTATTGGGCAAGCTATAAAAGTAGATGTTTCTGAAAATGCCAAAGGCAACAGTGACTATGAGGTTAGTGTTGAAGATTTTACCAATTGGGAAACAGCTCATGGTACAAAAATCCCTGATGGAAGTATCATTTTACTATATACAGGATATTCTAAGTTCTATCCAGATAAATTGAAGTATCTCGGTACAGAAGAACGTGGCGAACATGCCATTAAGTTATTACACTTTCCTGGGCTTTCTCCTAAAGCTGCAGAGTGGCTTGTTAAAGAGCGTAACATTAAATCTATAGGTATTGATACACCAAGTATAGATTATGGACAATCTGAGTATTTTGAAAGTCATGTCATTTTACTTTCAGAAAATATTCCTGCATTTGAAAACCTAACGAATTTAGATGGTCTACCTAGTGAAGGTTTTAAAGTATTTGCATTGCCAATGAAAATAGAAGGTGGAACAGGAGCACCGCTCAGAATTGTAGCATTAGTCTCTGAATAACAACTTAGAATTTATGACCTTGAAAAAAATTGAACAGATCATTAAGAAGTTGAATCTTAGCCCTCATCCAGAAGGCGGTTATTTTAAAGAAACCTATAGAAGTTCTGGAACGATAAACGAGAATAGTCTTAGTGAAAATTACAAAGGCAATCGAAGTTATTCGACCTGTATTTATTTTCTATTGACTTCTGATACCTTTTCGGCATTTCATAAAATAAATCAAGATGAGATTTGGCACTTTTACGATGGTGCTCCGATTACACTACATATTATTTCTGAAGAAGGAGTCCATTCGAAACATATTATTGGCAAAGATTTAGAAAATGGTGAAGTTCCACAACTAGTTGTACCCGGAAACCATTGGTTTGCTGCTAATATTGAATTACCCGATAGCTATGCTCTAGTTGGCTGTACAGTATCTCCTGGTTTTAGTTTTGAAGATTTTCAATTACCAAAAAGAGCTGAGTTAATTGCCAAATTCCCTCAGCATAGTGATGTTATAACTAAGTTGTCTAATCCTTAATGACAACCATCGTAGATTCACTGTTTACCTTAAGCATATACAGACCAGCTGATGTAGCTGGTGCAAATCTTAACACAGTGACTTGATTGAAGTCGTTATAGGATTTACTAATAATATCTATTTTTCTACCTCTAATATCAAACATTTCGAATGTATCTGTCTCGGAGGTATTGGTAATATTAAAAACTCTGTCTTCAGTAGGGTTAGGATAAATAATGGTCTCCGTATTATTGACAATGATTTCATCCGAATTAAAATAAGGCACAGCAAAGTCGTAAGCTTCTCGTCCTACTTTTTCACCGATAATTCGCCCAGGAATATCATCTGCAGGGGGATGAATTCCTCCCCAGATTCTTGACAAACTACATTGATCTGAAGCATCTCTATATGTTGCCCATTGTAATATAACATCTACCGATGGTCCATCTTCGAACACTAAAAACTCATCCTGTCTGGCGATGAATTCTCCCACTCCTCCTGGGAAAAATTCGCTACCTGTCATGCGTGTCATAACTTCGGCTGCTGCTCTAGAATACGTAGAATGCCCTGATACATAGCCAGCAAAAGGTGGCGTTACAAAGTTAGGTCGTTGATATGGCCACCAACTATCTGCAAGAATCCAACCAACTCCTGCGGTATCTGTTTCTGTATTAATAATGTAATCGTGACCTCTCCATGTATATAATTTTATGCGCCCAACATTCTGATTAAACACACCAGCCAATGGATCTCCTTCTTGGACTATTTCTATAAAACCGTCAATTAGAGGCAATCCAGCTACATGGTAGTTGGTTAAACTTTCATCTGTGCTTTGACCTCTGGTTTCCATAAATCTAATTGCAGAAACTGGCCTTATATAATCGTACCATCCTTTAATGCTCCAAGCAGAAATTGCTGCATCGTGCATGGTTCCTCCTAGAATAAAATAAGCTTTTACATCCCACTCTAATGGATCGAGAATGTCGCCTTCTCCTGCAAAACGTTTTTCAAACTGAGGATTATCATTCACATAATTTAAAATCGTAAACCAGTGTCCTGGTGGTGTTTCAGAATCTGGTCCATCTGCCCAAAATTCTGCCAAAACTCTTGTATAATCACCTCTAGGTACTATTTGTTCTTCATAAGCTTGGCCAGTTACAGGGTTTACGGCATGGCCTTGACTTATATCTCCACCTTCAAAAAAGTTATAAAAGTCTGGGTACTGCTGATAATTAGTTGGCAAATCTTCAAAAGGAATATTACCTATACTTTTTGGAGAAATATCCCAAAGTACGCCATCGTTAGGGTCATTGTGCGATTGCCAAACAGACACCATTGAGAATCCCCATTTATAAGCCAATCCTGGTTCTGTTTCTGTACCAACACTAATATATGGTGGCTCTAATGGGTCATTGTATACTTTATATGGATCTCCATCTCTTTCATAAAAGGACACATCATCGTCGCCCATGGCGAAAGAGTGTACATTACCCCATTCTGGACTTAAGAAGTCTATCACATCACCATCAATTAAATTACCACTTTGATCAACGAATCCATTAAGGCTTAATGGCTGCCAACGGTTTGGATCTATATTAAACGGTAAATCCGTCTGTGTTGGATTTAATGGTGTGTTTATAGGTTCGTAATAGGCATTATCATAACCAGTAGCTTCTCTAGAACCATCTTGCATACCGTAGCTAATGATTGTTTCAGCAATATAGTTACCTAGTGCAGCAGCATTACCAAACTCATAACTTGTTGTCGTAGTGCTAGTGTTATAGCCCAACTGCTCCATGATTAAGTCAATTCTTCCTTGGGTCTCCTCAGCACCTGGAGAGTTCTGAAAACGGTGACTTAGTAAGCGATACATTGCAAAGCTAATGGCTTTATTTCTGGATTCTTCAATACTCTCTATTGGGATGAAGTCTAGTAACTCGCTATTAAATCCATTAACTGAATTACCAATAAGATAAGGTCTAGCTTGCTGATCGTAAATAGCCCAAGCATCGTACATTGCAATACTAGAATGGAATAGATTTCTTGCATGAACTGTCGGTCTAGCAAAATCGCCTCGGATAGCTTCGAGAAGCGCTTCATTCCAGATTCTGGCAATGGATTTATCCTCTGGCGATTGAGAAATATTTAAACTTACATTGAGCGTCACAGGGAGACTATAACAGTCTCCATCAAATTCTCTTACGGTTAGTGTTCCTGTTTCTTCAATATGCCATCTTACAGTAATAGAGTCTGTGCCTTGTCCATCGATAATCTCTCCTCCTGAAACAGTCCAGATTGTAGATGAACCGTCAGCTACTTCGTAAGTATACGTTTCTGTTTCATAAAACCCAGAACTTGTAGAACCTGAAATTACATTCGCTTCTATATACTCGCAAGAATCATCGTTTAGTGTAGCTTCTGGGTTATAGGTACAAGATTCAGGATCCATACAACCGTAAATCTTCTGGCTTGGCTCTATATCCAAAACTTCTAGACCTGTATTTTCTGTTGCCTTAACTGTTGTATTAGCATCTATATTTTGATAGGTCTCTACAATGCCTGATGGCCATGTTATTTTTAACTCAGTAATTGTACTTTCTTGATCGATTCCAAAATGTACAGGAAGCAAACTCTGTCCAAGAAAGCCTACACCTGTATAGTAACGCGATATAACACCACTCGAAGTGGTAAGCTCTAAGGTTGTTCCTATACCATCTCTATTGGATACTGTTCCTTGCAATACAACTTTTAACCACTTAAGATCACTTGGTTGATCAAAACTCAATAGTTTATTGTCATAGAAGTATGATGAACCACTAGCATTAGTTACAAACAAATCTATATCTCCATCATTATCATAGTCAAAATCAACTGCTTCTACACTAATGCTTTCGTCTGCCAATCCTACTTCGGCAGAAGCATCTTCAAATGTTGTTCCGCCTTGCGCATGAAGGTTTCTGAAAAACACGTTTTGCTCTTCACTTCTATCTTCAAACTCATAACCATTCACAACATATAAATCTTCATCTCCATCGAGGTCAAAATCTGCAAATCGTGCTCCCCAAGCCCAACCTGTAGCTGTTATACCATGAGTTTGGGAATCTTCAGTAAAGTTGTTTGAGCCATTGTTTTTTAATAAGGCATTCTCATCGATTCCTGTAATGAAAAAATCAAAGTCGTTATCTAGGTCAAAATCATTTGGTACGATAGCCATATCGTCTATCATGTTATCTAACCCATAGTTTTGTGCATCTTCTATGAATGATGTACCTGATTGATTGACGTATAAATAATTGGGCTCATTAAAATCGTTTGAAACAATTATATCCATCCAACCATCATTATTGATATCGAATGGGAATGGTGTATAACTTGCTTTTGAATCTGTTTCGATCAGACCTACTTCACTAGTTACATCTGTAAAAGTGTTATTACCATTGTTCCTGTATAAGGTATTGGAATCGCATTCATCCCAATCACTGATGTAAATATCTAGAAAGCCATCATTATTGTAATCGAACCATGTTGCTCCGGAATTAATACAATCATTGACTAGTTGTATTCCAGTCGCTAAGGTTACATCTGCAAAAGTTCCGTTGCCTAAGTTAATGAACAACTGCACCTTGAGTGCATGGGTAAATAGAATATCCGGGAAACCATCATTATTGAAATCTCCCCAAGAGACTCCGTATTTAAAGCCTTCTTGTACAAAAGACTCTTCGGTTGTGTCTTCTAGCGTCAACAGGTCTTGCAAGCCTGAAGTCTCCGTAACATCTGTGAAGGTTCCATTATTATTATTCTGAAATAATCTACTAAAACTGGCTGATTGGTTAGGGTTTTCAATAGCATTTGCAACAACAAAAATGTCTAAGTCGTTATCTCTGTCATAATCTGCTACTGCGACACCACTGTTTCCTTGAAGAATTCCAAATCCAGAAAATATCTCTGCGCGTTCAAAGGTTTGACCAAAAGAATTAATAATAGCTAATAGGGTAAAAACTAACGTAGTTTTTAAACGAAATCCTGAGTTCATACATCTCAATTTTTTCAAATATAATTAAATGTAAATCATTTTTACAAGATCAGCCATATTATCAAAATCAGCAGTAGATTTTTCGGATAACTCGTCATTATAATCGTGCTCGGTATATGCAAAGACATCAAAACCCCCTCTATTGGCTGCTTCTATTCCAAGAAGGCTATCTTCAATAACAAGACAATCTTTTGGTGATACGTTCATTGCTTCAGCGGCTAGTAAAAAAATAGAAGGGTCTGGCTTCCATTTCTGAATCGCATAGCAACTAAATATCTTACCTTCAAAATAAGGCAAGAGCCCCGTCAACTCTAAATTTAATCTGATTTTATTCTCTGGTCCGCTAGACGCTACACAATATGGTAAGTCTAGGTTATTCAATACATTTTCAACGCCTTTTATAGGTTTAATATCCGATTTGAATGCTTCAAAAGACTTCTCTCTGTACATGTCTACAAAATCATCTGGAAGCTTTTCTGTGGCTAACTCACTGATTTTATCATAGCATACACGCATTGAATTCCCTTTGAAATGCTTTAGCGCATATTCCAATGTAATGTTTGCGCCATAAGTATTAGCTAGGTCAACAAGAACACCGTTACCGATCAATTCGCTGTCGACCAGTACACCATCACAATCGAATATAACGGCTTTGTATTTTGACACTAATTAGGGTGTTGAGTTAGAAACTTGAAGTAATTTACCGTTGTACAGTTTGTTGCCATTCAAGGCAAAATCAAAAATATAAGATGCCATCTCCTTAGCTGTAATTGGGGCTTCATAACCTGGAAAAGCTTCTTCCAACATTTCGGTTTGTACAGCACCTAGTGCCAACACATTAAATCCAGGACCTGTTTCTTTGTATTCTTCCGCCAGTAATTCTGTGAGTGTAATTACGGCTCCCTTGCTTGAGCTATATGCTGACAAGCCAGGGAACTTCATGCTTCCTTGTACGCCACCCATGGAGCTTATCGTGACTACATGCGCCTCTTTATTCATGTATGGTACAACGATTCTGATCATTTCTGAAACTCCAAAAACATTGGTACGATACACATTTTCAAAATCGTCCATAGTAGTTTCTGAAAAAGGTTTATTCAGAAGTGTTCCTGCATTATTGATAAGAATATCTACTTGCTTCCATTCATTATCAATAAATGTTTTTACTTTATTGTAATCGTCTTCATTATTAAGATCGAAAGAAAATGAAGCGATATTATCGAAATTCAAATTACTGACAGGCTGTGCATTTCTGGACAACGCCAAAACATTGTGTCCTTGACTAGCAAATAGATGTACGAGTTCAAAACCAATTCCTCTGCTAGTTCCTGTTATGATTACATTTTTACTCATTATTCATTACGACTTCCTTGGTTGGTGCATTCATCATGCCTTCTAATGCGGGAACCATTTTAGTTATAAAACTGGTCATGTGATCATAATCCATTTTATCGGCTTCATCATCAACATGATGGTAGTAGTTGAAATTTGTAAAGTCGAACGTAGAGATAGCATGAGCTGGAACCTTGAACTGACTGTAGAATGGATAGTTATCAGATCTCATGAAAAGTTGAAATTCTCTGGCTTTTGGAAAAAATCCAACAATTTCTTCTCCGGCATATCTGTTCAATGTTTCTGCAAAATTTGAGCGTTCGTAACCAGACATATACGATATGCTTTTATCAGCTGCTCTTGGCACACCAATCATTTCAAAATTAATCATGGTATACAAATTAAAGTTACTCTTCTTCAAACGTTCAGCTAAATGTATAGATCCTTTGAGTCCCATTTCTTCTGCTGAATAGAGTGTAAACAAGATACTTCGTTTATTACTTTTTGATTTGGAAAAATATTTAGCCCATTCCATAACAGCTACTGTACCAGATGCATCATCATTAGCGCCATTGGCTATAACATCGCCATCAACTTCTTGTCCCTTTCCTATATGATCGTAATGCGCTCCAAGAATGATAAACTCATTTTTCAATTCTGGATCATTGCCTTCTAACACACCAACAACATTGTATCCTATTATTTCTCCTATGTTGAATGTATCTCGATAGGTTTCAAAATATGGTTTAACATTATGTTTCTTAAAAAAGTTCTCTATGTAAACGGCTGCTTTTTCAATACCTGGAGTTCCCGTGTTTCTTCCTTCCAATTCATCTGAAGCCAAATATTCGAGATTAGACTGGATACTTGATTTTGTTATTACTTCGGAAGGCACAACTTTTTTAGTGCCACATCCAAGTATCAGCGCAAAACTCACTACAAAAAATAAAAGTCTTTTCATACTATAAAAATTAAAGCTTAAAGATAAAAAAATAGATTTCCAGTTGCCGCTAATCTATTCAACATTTCAATAAATTTAGTAACTTGTAGAAAACAAAGCATTTATGCCAACTGACACCAACAGGCATGATCTCATAGATACTCCATTACAGGTCTTAATGGTCATTGAATCTAGCAACTATTTTAATAGGGTTGATAGTCTTCAATTTGATTTGTTTTACCAACGTCTTCAAAATAGTATTCATAAAACCATCAGTAAACATCGTGGCAAAGAAAAACATCTGAAAACCAATATATACTTGGTTACATTCAATTCTGTTGATGATGCTATTTCTTGTGCATTGAAGATTAAACACAACGCGAAATACGTTACTCCAAGCTTTGACAGTTCATACAAAATATTGAATATTGGAATTAATAGTTCTAAAGCTAAATTGGTGGATGAAGCTATTAGAATGGCAACTTATTATTGTGAAGTCGTTTCGGGAGATATTGTTATTTCTTCTGAAGTGAACTCAATTTATCAAGATGTCCATCACAATCCTAAGCTCAATAAGGATAAAATTAGAAGCCTAAAACCTAGGGAAGAAGATTTTTTAAAACGTTTGATGTCCTTTGTGGAAGAACACTGGAATGATTCACAGTTTAGTGTTACGGACTTTAGTCAGAAAATGGGTTTTAGCAACTCTCAGCTTAATAGAAATATTAAATCTCTAACGGGGTTGCCTCCAAATAGTTTCATTAAAAAACTCCGCTTACAACGTGCTTTAAAATTGTTGTACAATCGTAAAGGAACTATTGCCAATGTTGCTTTTGAAACTGGATTTAATTCGCCTACGTATTTTTCAAAATGTTTTTCCAAGCAGTTTGGAATCTTACCTTCTACGTTTTTAAAACAAAACACTTAAACTAAAAAACCTGCTTCAAAGGTTTGAAACAGGTTTATGTCTTATATAAATTTTGCTGTTACACCAACATCGTAACAGGGTTTTCAATATATCCTTTTAATGTTTGAAGGAATTGCGCTCCTGTAGCACCATCAACGGTTCTATGGTCGCAAGCCATCGTAAGCTTCATTGTATGTCCTACAACTACTTTTCCATCTTTAACCACAGGTTTTTCTACAATGGCTCCAACAGACAGTATTGCAGAGTTTGGTTGGTTAATTATTGATGTAAAGCTTTCTATACCAAACATCCCTAAGTTAGAGATAGTAAAGGTGCTGCCTTCCATTTCATCTAAGGTAAGCTTCTTGTTTCTTGCTCTGCCAGCATAATCTTTAACAGCTGCTCCTATCTGCGTTAGACTTTGCTCATTAGCAAATCTCACCACAGGAACTACTAAGCCATCTGGCACAGCAACAGCCACACCAATGTGTACATGGTTATTTAATCGCATCTTGTCATCAAACCACTGAGAATTCACTTGCGGATGTTGACGTAAAGCCAGTGCACATGCTTTCACAATCATATCGTTATACGATATTTTGGTATCTGGCAGTGAATTATATTGTGCTCTAAAAGCGATAGCATTCGCCATATCAAATTCCACATTTAGATAGTAATGTGGTGCGGAGAATTTGGATTTTGCTAAGTTCTTAGCAATAGCTTTACGCATGCTTGAGTTTGGTACTTCATCAAAGTCCTCTTGTCCAGTTGGGACAAACTTGGCAACTGGTGCTGAACTAGCTGCTGCTTTTG
Source organism: Winogradskyella sp. 3972H.M.0a.05 (assembly GCF_040493455.1). Classification (NCBI taxonomy): domain Bacteria; kingdom Pseudomonadati; phylum Bacteroidota; class Flavobacteriia; order Flavobacteriales; family Flavobacteriaceae; genus Winogradskyella; species Winogradskyella sp. 3972H.M.0a.05. The sequence continues at coordinate 159,432 of NZ_JANFDA010000004.1, forward strand.
ATGGTACAAAGTTCTCTACATCGCGTTTTACTATACGACCATTTTCTCCAGTACCTTGTACTTGGGCAAGGTCTATACCTTTTTCAGCTGCAATCTTTTTTGCTAAAGGTGATGCAAAAACGCGTCCATTAGGAGACGTTGTTGTTACTTCTTTTGGGGTGTCAGCTTTTGGAGCTTCGACTTTTGCTTCTGGTTTTGCAGCTTCTACCTTTGGCGTCTCTTCTTTAGAGTCTCCACTTGGCGCTTTATAGTTTTTTGCCAGATCAGCTACATCCGTACCTTCTGGTCCAATAATAGCTAATAATGCATCTACTTTTGCAGATTCTCCTTCATTAAGACCTACATATAATAGGGTACCGGACTGAAAGGATTCAAACTCCATAGTAGCTTTATCGGTTTCAATTTCCGCAAGGATATCACCTTCTTCTACTGCATCACCAACTTTCTTTAACCAAGTTGCTACGGTTCCTTCTTCCATGGTATCACTCAATCTAGGCATGGTAACCACAGTGACACCTTCTGGAATTTCAGCATTACCTCCTTCTGAAGAATCATCATTTGAAACATCTGCGGTTTCTTCACTTTCTTCTGAAGCAGATTCTGATACCGTAACACTTCCGTCTAACAATCCTGAAATATCTTCTCCTTCATCACCTATAATTGCTAAAAGCTCATCTACTTTAGTAGTTTCACCTTCTTGCACTCCTATATGAAGTAGCGTTCCTTCGTAAAAAGATTCGAACTCCATGGTTGCCTTATCGGTTTCGATCTCAGCTAATATATCGCCTTCATTAATCTTGTCTCCAACTTTCTTTAACCATGTGGCTACTGTACCTTCTTCCATGGTATCGCTTAGTCGCGGCATATTAATTACTTCTGCCATAGCTTAGAGTTTATGAGGTAAAAATGGATAATCTTCTTGTTCGTATACGGCATCGTACATGACGTTCTTTTCTGGCCATGGAGAATCTTCAGCAAATTTCTCGCATTCCTTAACTAAATCTTTAACACGCTTATCTATTTCTGCAATATCATCTTCTGTTGCGTATTTTTTATCTAGAATTATATCTTTTACTTGAGTTATAGGATCTATTTTTTTGTATTCTTCAACTTCATCCTTAGTTCTGTAGTGTTGCGCATCACTCATTGAGTGTCCTCTGTAGCGATAAGTCTTCATCTCTAAGAATGTAGGGCCATCTCCTCTACGTGCACGCTCGATTGCTTCATGCATTGCTTCTGCTACCTTTACAGGGTTCATTCCATCTACTGGCCCACAAGGCATTTCATAACCTAAACCTAACTTCCAAATATCTGTATGGTTAGCTGTACGCTCTACTGATGTTCCCATAGCATATCCATTATTTTCACAAATGAATACTACTGGTAGTTTCCAGTTCATAGCCATATTGAAAGTTTCGTGAAGCGATCCTTGTCTTACAGCTCCATCTCCCATGTAACATAAGGTTACAGCGCCAGTCTCGTTATACTTGTCTCCAAATGCCATACCAGCTCCTAGAGGAATCTGCCCTCCAACAATTCCATGTCCTCCATAGAAGCCATGCTCTTTTGAGAAAATATGCATTGATCCTCCTAAACCTTGAGAAGTACCTGTAGCTTTACCGTAAAGCTCAGCCATCACTCTTTTTGGATCAACGCCCATTCCTATCGGCTGAACATGATTACGATATGCTGTTATCATTTTATCTTTAGAAAGATCCATAGCATGTAATGCTCCAGCTAAAACAGCTTCTTGCCCATTATATAAATGAAGAAACCCTCTTACTTTTTGCTGAATGTAGACAGCTGCTAATTTATCTTCGAATTTCCTCCAGAACAACATATCCTCGTACCATTTGAGATATGTTTCTTTCGTTACTTTTTGCATTGGTTATGTCTATTAATTATAAACGAATAACAAAAATAGCATATTAGTTACGAACCAAAAAACAGTAGTTTGTAATTTTTGAGCCTAATTGCAGTAAATAAATTTACTAAATCGTTATAGTACAGTTTTATCGAAAATAAAAGGGAGTAAATTGGACAAAGAATCGGATTTTGCAACCTTACCAACTTTCCCCATAAAATAGATTTCTATTGCAGAGTTTTGCTTTACTTCATACTCAGAAATTGCTTGCCTACAAGCACCACATGGAGGAATTGGAGATTTGGTTTCCTTATCTTTTGCTGATGCCGTAATAGCCATTCTAATTATCTTCTCATTAGGGAAGCGTGCTCCTGCATAATAAATCGCTGTACGCTCTGCACAAAGCCCTGAGGGATATGATGCGTTTTCTTGATTACTACCTGATACTATTTCTCCGTTATCGAGCAATAATGCAGCACCAACCGTAAAATTTGAGTAAGGCGCATAGGCAGTGTCTCTTGCTTCAACAGCTTTTTGCATTAATTCCTGAACATCTGATGGAAGTTCATTAAGGGAATCGTATACTTCTAACGTTGATTCGACAGTAATTTTCTTCATACTTCCTAATGTGTTTAGACAAAAAAACTATTGCGTTAACAATAGTTTTTAAGTAAATAATATTTTAATCAATACTAATATTCATCATACTCGCCATCTCCAAAATTGAACGTCAATGAGAATCTTAGTGTATTTTCTAAAGGACTTTGAACCTTAGATGCAGAGAATAAATAAGATAAATCTACATTAATAATATTGTACTTAAATCCTGCACCTAGTGCAAAGAATTTTCTTGCTCCTTTATCTTCACTTTCATTAAAGTATCCTGCTCTAAAAGCAAATGATTCTTGATATAGATATTCTGCTCCTAATGCCCAAGTAAACTCTTTTAATTCTTCGCTAAATCCACCTGGAGCATCTCCAAATGATTGGAACATTCCGCTAATAAAACTTACATCATTATCTTGTCCTTCAACAATAATTGTTGGTTCGTTTGGATCTTGCTCTCCGTTTGGCTCTGTATCACCTTCTTGAATTGTGTCGACAAACCCTAATACTGGTGGTGTTGGTACTAATAATTTAGCAACCTCAGCAGTAACTCCTAGTTTGTTGTATTCATCAAAGATAAAATCAAATCCACCACCTAATCTTAAGTTAGTAGGTTGGAAGTTTTCTCTACCTCCATCATCATACTTAAACTTTGGTCCTATGTTCTGAATTGCAAATCCTGCTCTCCAACGTCCATTAAAATCGTTGTAAGCTTCTTCTTCACTTTGGTAATATCCAGAAATATCGACACCAAAAGTATTTGCAGCGTTTGCATTTGGATCTACTTGATCTATTCTAAGGTCTGATCTTAGGAAACGCATTGTAACTCCCATAGCAAATTGATCTGCTAAACGTAATGTATAAGCAATATCAGCTGTAAATTCATTAGGCTTTACATTTAATCCTGGATCATCTGGTCCTTGAGTTAATGTAATTTCACCTAAACTAAAGTATTTAAAACTTGCGGATACTGCACTGTTTTCATTAAGTCTATTAAAATAGGTTAAATACCCTATAGAAATATCGTTTACTAATTTACTTAAGTATGGGGTATAGCTTAAGCTAATTCCAGATTTTGTTTCAGAGAATGCATATTTAGCAGCATTCCATTGTTGCGAAAAGCCATCTACTGAAGTAGCTACACCAATATCTCCCATTCCTGCAGCTCTCGCATCTGGGGCAATCAGCATAAATGGCACACCAGTAGTGATTACAGATGATTGGTCTGGAAAAATCACTGTTTCTTGTGCATTAATAAGGTTTAAGCTATAAATTGTGATAAAGGCTAAAACGTATTTTTTCATGTTCAATTTCATATCAGAGTCTAAAGTTGGAAACTTTATAACGAAGGCAAATATAAGTTATTATTAGAGGATTACAAGTTTTTCAATTTTTTCAACTTGTTTATTAAGTGTATTAGATCGTACTTTCAATTTATAAACATAAACACCTTTCCCTATTCTATCTCCAAAATCGTCTCTGCCATCCCAAACAATATCTTTGGATATAGAGCTGGTGTTTTTTGACCCTCCGGTTGTTTGACCATTTAGTGTTCTAACTAATTTTCCTGTAACAGTAAATATTTGCACAGAAATATCTAATGGTTCTGTACTATTGTGATTGAACCAAAACTCTGTGTAATTCACGAAAGGATTAGGGTAATTAAGAACATTTGTAATTGTTAGAGTTTCATCTGCATCAAAGACCATGAACTGAATTTCTGAAGTAGATGAATTATTATAGACATCCCAAGCTTTGAAGGTTAGTGTATGTAATCCAGGTTCTAAATCTCTAAAAGGAAATGATACCGTTCCACTTGTATAATCATCCACATTGGCTTGATAATAATCATTTAATATAAATGGATTTGTTTCATCGCCGTCTAAGATTGCACTTATATCGTGACCTATTCCACTAACTGTATTGATTCCATTATCGTCAGATAGCTTTGCTAATAATGTAGGTGACTCATTTGTAATACCTCCAGAAACAAAGTTCTCATCATTCATAAAGAGTGAAATAAGTGGTGGTGTTTCATCAGCTTCTGCATTTTCATTAATCCCTCCAACTGAAATATCAAAACTACTTCCTGCTTTATCCAAAGCAAATGATTGTTCTACGGCATAGAAGCTAACCTTACCAGGGCCTAAAGGAATTCCAATATCTCTAGGAACTACAAACTCAAACTCGAATTGCCCGTTTTCAACTGTTGCCTGACCTTTGAATATTATATTTCCTAAAGTTTCAAAATCTAAAATAATTAATTGACCTCCTTCTGTAGTATTGTCATTTCCTAAAGTTTGCCTTTGAATAGATTTGTCATAAACGGTAGCCGTTAAAGTACCATTAAAGTTTGTAAGGACATCACCTGATGGATTAGTAACTTCGCCAGAAAGCTTCACTTTATCTAGTGCTTTAAGATCATCTGTATTTCCTCCAATAGGAACATCATTTATCATTGTAAGTCTGATATCAGGCTCTGGAAAAGCCAATTTCATTGCGGGATCACCTATAAAAAATACTAATCGTTTTTGTGAAATCCCGGACACTAAAGGATCAACCTTCGTCAAACGTAATGCTTCAGCCATTGTAGGGTATTCATTCGACCCAAAAGCAAAAAGATGCTTCTCCATTTCTTCGTTGATAGTTCTTCCTGGTGTAACGAATATTTGCCTAGTTGTAGTAATTAATGCAATAGATCCAGCATCTTTATTCCAATAGGTAAACTCTCCTGCTGTTGGCCTGCCTGGATCATCAAACTTTGTATATTCGCAGGTGATAGTTACAAACAAATTGAATTTGCAGACATTATTTATGACCTGAGCATCGTTTTTATCGAAAATTCTTTCTTTTGCCAAACCATCTTCTCCACCATGACCAAAATAGTTCACCACAAGTGCACCAACCTCAATGGCTTCCCTAAAGGCATCATTAACTACAGGATAGCGATCACCTGCAGCCGAAGATTCTTGTTCAAAAGCATCTGCCAAAATCTTCACTGAATTAACAAATGTTTTTTCTTGAGGTATAAAATCTGCTATATTATTGGTGGTTACCTGCAAACTATTCTCCCAAGCTTCATCTACATCATCCGATACTGCCAAGAAATTATTTCTCCAACTGCCAAAAGCTTCTCTTTGGTAATAAGCATCAATTTTATCTACTAACTCTTTGGCTCTTTGAGGGGAGTCTGCTAATATTCTTCCTACTGCTATATCTAATCTATCGCTACCGGTTAAATCTGTACCCTCATCATCATCTAACAATCCAAAGAAATCATCTGAAACAAATGAGCTAGTTAAGCTAAAGCTACTGATAGAATGCCATGATGGTACAAAATTGGTGTTATTAGGGATGCGGTTTTTGTAATCATAGGATCCATCCCCAAAAAGACATAAGTATTTAAGTCTGCCACTCTGGGAAACAGCGTTATTATATACATATCTCACCATATTTCTTATGGCTCCTATATCTGGGTTTCCAGAACTGAACTCTTGATAAATATCATCGAGCGTAAGTACTTTAACCGTAAGATCGTACTGATCCCTATTTATTTGAGCTAATCTTTCGGCTTGATTCAGAAATATAGCAGGCGTAACAATGATATAATCTAACTCCTGAAATTCTCCTTGAGCATTTTGAAAAATTGTTCCTTTAATATCTTGATTAGTAACTGAAGCTGTATTATCTCTTAGTGGTTCGTAAAAATCTAATTCGTCGAAAGCTAAATAGGTTCTAAGCTCTCCAGCCTGAGCATTGAAACTGAATTGGGATGACTGATCAGTATTCATGATACTGTTTACATTGAATTTATCTGTAATATCCCAAATTTCAACAACATTGGAAGCACTACTTAAAGTATATTCAACTATACCAGATGTACTTGCCACACTATTATTTCTAAAAATCAGCTGTTCATTATTAAACGTCAAAGCTCTAGTAGCTTCTATTGAAATATAATCCAAATAGCCTCTTGATGATGGATTACCTGCTTTATCGTACGTTAAAGTCACAGAGATATCATCTGAATTTACAGATAAATTACTATCTAGTTGATTTCCACTAGCCAGAACTGAGTCTTCTAAGTTTACGGCAGAGAAGTTTATCACTCCAATCTCATTACCATTTACTGACACTCCAATACTGGTTGTAGCTTCAGATATACCAGCTGCCAGCACCTTAAGTCTAGCTGGTTGCGTTGGGTCTAAATTTGGGAATGTGAAATCATAAGTGCGTTCTAGTTCAATATCAAATCTATCTCCAAACCACCTTCTACCGAGCTTAGCGAGATTGAATTCATCTACTTCATAAAATTGATAATCTTGAAATGTGTCTATGGTTAAATCTGGTGTCAGATCTGACTGATTCATTGGTTGAATTCGCTTTCCGAGTCCACTACTAACATTTACATAGTAGTAAGACTTTTCAGTAAAAAGGTTGATATTGGTTTCACTTTCTTCATTAAAACCAAATGGCCCTTCAGCATAGAAAAGAATATAATCTCCGTTATCGAAAACACCATCTTCTTCTCCTACAAATTTAACAGCATTCTCTGTAAGGTCTAATGGGTAATCCGCAGAATTTCCCAGTGGTAACATACTACCACCGTTACCAAAAATCTTAATAGTCCTCGGATCCACATTAGTATTGACTCCCAATTGGCTAAGAAAATCTTTAGACAATCTAAAAACTCCAGATTTTTCGACATAAAATCGATGCCACTGCCCTGTACTTAAAACCGAATTAAATATTTCTTGACTATCTGCAGATGAAGTTCCTGAACTTCCATCTCTGCCTGTATTAGAATAATTGACTGAGAAAGATGTAATTCTTTTATACACACCCCTATCATTAATAATTGGTGTTAATTTCAAAAATGCTGAAGTTTTTCCTCTAGCGACAGCATTCTTCAAAATTAATTTAGGTTCAGAAGGAATTGAGTTTCTATCCAGTCCTTTAAGGTCATTTACTGTAATTGTCTCATAAGAAACATTGGATAGTGAAATAGCATTCTCATTGAAAGTTCCAGATATAGGCCATTCTGCAAAAAATATAATTCCTTCTTCTTTACTATAGCTATAATGTGCTTTATTAAATGATGGTAATTCTATAGTAGAGTAGTCATTTTTCAAGAGAATGGTACCATCCCAATCGATATTAAATTCTTTCTGCTGAGCCGAAATAAAAAAGTGGGCAAGCAAAATTAAGGTCAGTGATAGTCTTTTCATAGTAAAATAACGGGTTGTTCCTGTGCTTATTATCGTACGAAACTTTTTTATTCAAAATTACAACAATAATTCTTTTTTAGTCTCGTTATTGGTAAACAAATTACATCGGTGAGAAGTGTAAAAATCCGTTATTATGTTAAAAAAGTGGGATGAAATGCACTTTTTTTTACATTTTGGCAAAAAAAAACGTTGCACTTTTACCTTTAATTACTATATTGCGAGTCAAAATTTAACTAGCTTACTTAAAAGTATGGATATGAAAAATGTCTTTAACGTAAGGATTCTATTAGCCCTAACGCTATCATTGGCGATGTTTAGTTGTAAAAGATCCTCAAATTCATCCAATAGTTCACGTGCAACAGGATGGAGTATTAACAATAAAAAAGGAGGTTTTCAGTACAATACCAAGTTCAAAGAACAAGCAACTGCTCCTGGTTTAGTATTTGTTGAGGGTGGTACTTTCACAATGGGTAAAGTACAAGACGACCCTATGCACGATTGGAACAACAGTCCTAATCAACAGCACATTCAGTCTTTCTACATGGACGAAACTGAAGTAACTAATTTAATGTACATGGAGTACTTAGATTGGTTAAAGAATGTATATCCACCAGATGATCCAAATTTTGCATTAATCTATCAAGGTGCTCTACCAGACACATTGGTTTGGAGAAATCGTTTAGGTTATGCAGAAATGATGACAGAAAACTATCTACGTCATCCTGGTTATGCAGAATATCCTGTAGTTGGAGTAAGCTGGATTCAAGCTGTAGAATTTGCAAACTGGAGAACAGACAGAGTTAATGAAATGTATCTTGAAGATGCTGGATATATCAAAAGAGATGCTAAGGTATCTTCTGATGTTACTGCAGATTCAAACTTTAATACAGACACATATATCAATGCACCATCTCAAACTTACGGAGGAAACGAAGAAATCCTAAAGGGTGGTAAGCGAAAAGTTAGAACTGATGACGATGGTAACGAAGTAGATGTATATGCTAGAAGAGAATCAGGTGTTATTTCTCCAGATTATAGACTTCCAACGGAAGCAGAGTGGGAATACGCTGCTCTTGGTCTTTCTGAATTAAGAAGCTACAACGTATACAGAGGTCGTAAAAAATATCCATGGGATGGCCAGTACACAAGATCTGGTAAGCGTAAGTGGAAAGGTGATCAGTTAGCTAACTTCAAACAAGGAAAAGGTGATTACGGTGGAATTGCTGGATGGTCAGATGATGGTGCCGATATTACGAACCAAGTTAAATCTTATGAGCCAAATGATCATGGTCTCTATGACATGGCTGGTAATGTTGCTGAATGGGTAGCAGATGTATACAGACCTATTGTTGATGATGAGTTTAACGATTTCAACTACTACAGAGGTAATGTATATTCTAAAAACGCTATCAACGAAGATGGTACTGTAAAAATAGCTACTACTGAAGAGATTGTTTACGATACACTTAGTAACGGTAAAGTTATTGCAAGAAACCTTCCAGGTGAGATTGTAACGGTTCCGGTTGACGAAAATGAAACCTATTTAAGAACAAACTTCGATGCTAGTGATAACAGAAACTATAGAGATGGAGATAAAAATTCTTCTAGATACTATAGAGAAAGTTTTTCTGAAGACGATGCTGCTTCAACCAAGTCTAGTGATAAAGAAACAAGAAAAATGTATAACTCTCCTAAGCATAACGTAGAAGTTGATTCTGCTGGTAACATGCTAAGAGAATACGATAAGTCTAATCATAGAACATCATTAATTAATGATAAGGTTAGAGTATATAAAGGTGGTTCTTGGAGAGATAGAGCTTACTGGATTGATCCTGCTCAAAGACGTTACTTCCCACAAGATATGGCAACAGACTATATCGGATTTAGATGTGCTATGTCTAGAGTTGGTTCTAAGAGTAAAGGAAAAGGAAAAAGACGTAACTAATTAAAATATTATATATTTTTAAAAGTCCTAACTAATATGTTAGGACTTTTTTAATTCTCAAAATTCTTATGACCATAGCTTCAATCTATAATCACTTTCTAGAATGTGATTCTGTATGTACAGATACAAGAAAAATATCTAAAAACTGCTTATTCTTTGCACTTAAAGGTGAAAACTTTAATGGTAATACGTTTGCGGATGAAGCCTTAGAACAAGGAGCCAAATACTGTATCGTCGATGAAGAAGCGTATGCTGAAAATGAAAACTCCATTTTAGTTGAAGATGTTTTAACAACATTGCAAGACCTAGCTAGATATCATAGAGAGCAATTGGGTACTCCAATTATTGCTCTTACTGGTAGTAACGGAAAAACCACTACTAAGGAATTAATTAATGCTGTATTAAAAACAAAATACCAAACCCTCGCTACCAAAGGAAATCTCAATAACCATATTGGTGTACCTCTAACGCTTCTTAGTTTAACTAGGGATATAGAAATAGGGATTGTGGAAATGGGAGCCAATCATAAGAAGGAAATAGAGTTTTTATGCAATATAGCCTTACCAGATTATGGCTTAATTACCAATTTCGGAAAAGCGCACTTAGAAGGATTTGGAGGTTTTGAAGGAGTTATTGAAGGTAAATCAGAATTATATAAGCATCTGATAAAACACAATAAACTCATTTTCATCAATTCTAACGATGCTCTACAAAAGCAACAAATAAACGATTACAGCAACTATTATAGCTTCGGAAACACAAAAGGTGTAGATGTAAATGTATTAAATCAAACAAATGGCGAATTTGTTTCGGTACAGTTTGGTGATGAAGTAATAACTTCAAATTTATCTGGCATCTATAATTTCAACAATATAGCTGTAGCCATTACAATAGGTAATTACTTTAATGTATCTGTGCAACAAATTAAAGAAGGTATAGAGAGTTATATTCCTAGCAATAATAGATCTCAGATCATAGAAAACAATTCAAACAAAATTGTCCTAGATGCTTATAATGCTAACCCAACCAGCATGAAGGCGGCTATAGACAATTTTAAATTACTAAAATCTGATGCAAAATATGCACTACTTGGAGATATGTTCGAACTTGGAAGTACTTCAAACCAAGAGCACCAAGAAATTATGTCGTATGCGGAAACTGAAATCGATGGTCAAATCTTGTTTGTTGGAGAAAACTTTTTTCCATGCAATCCATCTTCACCACAATCCTTGAAGTTCAAAAACTTTGATGATTTAGAAGAATATCTTCAAAATAAAACTATTCAAAATTCTTTAATACTTATTAAGGGATCTAGAGGTATGGCTTTGGAAAGAGCATTACCATATCTAAACAACTAATTATCTTATTACATATCAAATTTAAATTGTATAGTTAGAATTCAAACTAAAAACTAACCATACAAAATTGTATATTGTACAATATTACTGTGAAAACACACTTTTTATGTTGTACAATTTTCGCCTCATTGTAATTATACTGTTTGGTTTTAAATTAATCGGATTAAGCGCTCAAGAGTTACCTCCCATCCAGAATTATAGCCCTCAGGACTATCATGGAGAAACTCAAAACTGGTCTTTATCTCAAACCAATTCCAAAACGATTATAGCAGCCAATAACAAAGGGCTTCTCACTTTTGATGGAGAACGCTGGAACTTATACAAATCACCTAATGAAAGTATAATCCGTTCCATTAAAGTTATTGGTGATAGAATATATGCAGGTATGTATAGAGATTTTGGTTACTGGACAGAGAACGAGTTTGGCTCACTAGAATATACATCCATAGCAAGTAAATTAGATATTCCACTCAAAGAAGATGAGCAATTCTGGAAAATTATCGCACTACAAGATTGGATATTGTTTCAGTCTTTGGACAGAATCTATATATACAATACAAAAGACCAATCGTTCAAGATTATAAATTCTGATACTGGTATTACTAAAATGTACGAGGTTAATGATAAAATCTATTTTCAGAAAACCAATCAAGGTCTTTATAAAATAGAAAGTGGTCAAGATATACTGGTTAGTAATGACACAGTTCTGTCGGATTATAGGCTTATTAATGTTTTTGAAGTTAACAATGATCTATTAATTCAAACTCAGGATTATGGCTTTTTTATTCTAAAGGACAACAACTTTAGTGTTTGGAATCAAACGTTAGATGATATTTTAAAGGACAAAAGTGTTTACAACAGTATCCAATTAAAAAATGGCAATTATGCTCTAGGAACTATCTCACATGGATTATTAGTTATAGACAAAGATGGAGCTCCACTCTATAGTATTGACCAAAACAAAGGACTTGGGAACAACACTATTTTAAGCCTGTTCGAAGACTCTGAAAATAATTTATGGTTAGGACTAGATAACGGCCTAAGCTGTATCAATATGAATTCTCCTTTTAGAGTCTACAACGATGACAATGGATTAATAGGCTCTATCTACACTTCAGAATTGTATTCCAATAAACTATTCATTGGTACTAACCAAGGGTTATTCTGTAGAAATCCAGAAGGAGATGATAAATTTCAATTAGTAGAGGGCACACAAGGGCAAGTTTGGTGTCTATTTAAATACGACAACAAACTCTTTTGTGGTCACGACTCAGGAACCTTTGTCATTGACAATTTAAAAGCTAGAAAAATCTCTAATATCGAAGGTGCATGGAATATTAAACCTATTCAGAATAAGCCAAATCAACTAATTCAAGGTAATTATGATGGGCTTTATATCTTAGAGAAAATCAATTCTAACTGGGCTTTAAAGCATAAAATTGAAGGCTATGATATTTCATCACGCTTTTTTGAATTCACTAATCCCAACAGCCTTTTAGTAAGTCATGAATATAAAGGCATAATCTCTCTGAAATTAAATAATGAATTATCTAAAGTTGAAAACATCAGTACAGATGAAAACCTAAAGGGCTTAAAATCTAGCTTACTCAAATACAATGAACAAATTTATTATGCTTTTGATAAAGGTATTTACAAGTACAACGCTTCAGAAAATCAATTCCTTAGAGACTCGCTTCTGAGCAGGACTATTAACCCAAGTAGCTTCGTATCTGGAAAGCTGATATCAGATCAAAAAAACAATCGCTTATGGTCTTTCTCAAATAACGCAATTAACTATACAGAACCTGGGAATTTAAGTGATATACCAAAAGTTAAATCTATTCCTCTACCCTATGAATTGGTAAAAAGTGTTAGTGGTTATGAAAATATATTAGCATTAGATAATAATTCTTACCTCATTGGTACTACCTCTGGATATATCGTTTTTGATTTAAACAAATTAAATAATCCATCTTATCACACCTCTATAAGCAGTATCACCAATACAAAAAACAGAAGCATTAAAACACCAAACAATGTAAGTCTTTCAGGTAGTGGATTGTTTTCCAATGAAGAACACAATCTTGAATTCAACTACAGCATTCAAGAATATGATAAATTCTTTATTGCCGAATATCAATATCAACTATTGGGCATTTATGATGATTGGAGTGATTGGTCTGTAGAATCTAAGCAGCTATTCGAAAACTTGCCATATGGAGACTATACTTTTAATGTAAGAGGAAGAATAAATAATAAAACCACAGAAAACATAGCATCTTATAACTTTAAAATAGAGCGTCCTTGGTACATGTCAAACCTAGCCATTGCAGTATACATAATTGGTTTTGTGCTATTAATAATACTAACACATAATATCTATAGAGGCTACTACAAGAAACAACAAAAACAAATTCTAGAAAAAGGTAAAAGAGATTTAGAATTGAAAGAATTAGAGAATCAGAAACAGATAATGAGAATCCAAAATGAGAATCTAGAAAAAGATATTGAAAATAAGAATAGAGAATTAGCAATATCTACTATGAGTCTCATAAAGAAAAATGAATTCTTAAACACCATAAAAGGTGAACTCAAAAATGTAGAAAGTAATGATCTTAAGAGAGTAATCAGAATTATTGATAATAATATAAACAATACAGATGATTGGAAACTATTCGAAGAAGCTTTCAATAATGCAGATAAAGATTTTCTAAAAAAGATAAAAGCAAAACACAAATCCCTTACTCCAAACGACCTTAGACTATGTGCTTACTTAAGGCTTAACTTATCTTCCAAAGAGATTGCCCCTCTCCTTAACATATCTCCAAGAAGTGTCGAAGTAAAACGATATCGTTTGCGAAAAAAGATGAATTTACCACACGAAGCTAGCTTAACAAATTATATACTCGAAATTTAAAGACTAAACAAAACCTCTTTTCACCTATACAACAACACAACATGCCCTGTATTTTAACAATATAGCGCGCTCCCAAAGAGAAACTATTAATAACTTATATCAATGAATAACCACAAGGTTTTATTGAGAATACTACAATAAAACTGGGTTTTTTTTGAATTGTATGTTTTTTGTTGGGTCTTATTTTATCAGATTCATATTCCATAACATTAAATTTACAATGAGCGGTAAACGTATTCTTACTTAGTGTTTATCGCTTTGGTCAACTTAAAACACAACATTATGAAAAACTACGTTCTAAGATTATTTCTCTTCTTTTTTGCAAGTGCTCTTTTTGCACAAGCCGATAAGGTTTCTGTTGTAAAAAATAATGATGGAATGAAATTAGTGGTCAATGGAAAAGATTTCATCATTAATGGTATGAATTGGGATTACATCCCCATAGGTACCAACACATTAGATGCAAAATTTTGGGAGAAGTCTGACGACATCATTAAAGCTGGCTTAGATTCAGAGATGTCTCTCTTAAAGAACATGGGAGTAAATGTAATTCGTCAATATACAGGAGTACCTGCAAGGTGGATTCAATACATCTATGAGAACTATGGCATTTACACAATGCTAAATCACTCTTTCGGACGATATGGACTTACATTAGACGGTGTTTGGACACCAGTAACAATTTACGATGATCCTGTAACTCAGCAATTTTTAATGTCCGAAGTCACTACACTAGTAGAAGAATACAAGGACACACCAGGACTTCTATTATATCTTCTAGGTAACGAAAATAACTATGGACTCTTCTGGCAAGGGGCAGAAACGGAAGATTTCCCTGATGATGAAGATGAAAAGAAATTTATAGGAGAGCAAAGAGGTAGACCAATGTATAGGTTAATGAATGAAGCTGCAGTAGCCATGAAAGCAATAGACTCTTCTCACCCTGTTGCCATTTGTAATGGAGATGTATTATTCATCGATATCGTTGCAGAAGAATGTAAAGATGTAGATATATATGGTACAAACACATATAGAGGAGCCTCTTTCACGGACATGTTCAATGTCGTGAAGGAAAAATTAGATATGCCGTTAATGTTTACTGAGTTTGGTGCAGACGCATTTAATGCCAAGGAAAACAGAGAAGATCAAAAAGCGCAAGCATACTACATGGTAGAAAACTGGAGAGAGATTTATGCCAATGCTTATGGCTTAGGAGCTGGAAACTCTATAGGTGGTTTTACTTTTCAATTTAGTGATGGATGGTGGAAGTTTGGATTTGATGATAGAGAGAATGCAGACGTTCACGACAACAATGCATCTTGGGCAAATGGTGGTTATGCTATTGATTTAGCCCCTGGCCGAAACAACATGAATGAAGAATGGTTTGGAGTTTGTGCCAAAGGACCAACTAACGAAAGAGGACTTTATCAATTATATCCTCGTGCTGCATACTACGCTCTTAAAGAAGCACACGAATTAAATCCTTTTGAACAAGGAGTGAACGTTGACTTTGTCAATAACTACTTTGACAATATTCAAATAATGGATCATGTACTAAGAGCTAGAGGTGATAAAGCTGCTTTAGGCGGAAGTAGTAATGATAAAATACGAATTAGTCAATTACGCGCAGAGTTCACAACATTTAATACAGGTGGAAGCCTTATTACGACTCCAGATACAGAAGACCCTAATGACAATATCTTCCCTAATCAACTAGGATTTGATCACATGCAATCCTATTATGTAGGTATAGGCGGTAACCCTGCTCCTAACATGAAAGCAAACGTCACCTTTAATATATTAGGTAATGTTGCAGAAAATCCTATTGACGAAATCTTCTACGAAAACGCCGGTAGACCGATTACTGTTCAAGGTGTAGATGGTGGAAACGATTTAGATGTTGAAATAGGTGATTTTAATAGACTAAGAGTTTATAACGCAGAGTTCGAATGGAATGCTAAAGATTTTGACCTCAGAGGTTTTTATCGTACAGGACACTATCACTGGGGATATGAAGGTGACTTTTTTGGATTATATCCAGAAGCTAACTACGGTCCAAACTTAGATATATATGGTGGTGAAATTTTGGGAATTGAAATAGATGGTAAGGGATCCTTTGATGGGTTAAAAGCAGCCTTTGGACCACAATTATGGTGGGGAGCTAACCCTACTGCACTATTTAAGTATAGTAGAAAAATTGGCCATTGGGATGTTACAGGTATTTACCATAGAGATTTACAAACAGATTTAGAGTTTGATGAAAATGGTCAACGTGTACTAGATGCAAATCAAGTTCGAAGTGGTATTATTCCAGGATGGCCAGTAGAAAGAGCAACAGTAGCCGTAGAACGAGAGTTTGGAAAATTTGGAATCACCTTAGGTGGAATTTGGGGTGGTAGCCCTCTAAATGGCAGTACTTTCCAAGCTATGCGAGGTAACACCGTAGTTGAAGACGTCATTGAAAGTAGAGATAATTGGGGAGGTAAAGCCAAGATTACTTATGAAGGCGGAAAATTTAACTGGTATGCACAAGGTTCCGTGATGGGGTTAGTTGCTAACGGTGGTGCAGATGCAACACAAACATTTACTGGTTGGAAACTAAGAGATAGTGGTAGCGGAAATATGACTAACGTCTTAACAGGATTTACATATTCCTTTGACAACTTTCAAATAGCACCAAACTTCATGTACAGAAAACCGCTTGTAGATCCTATGCCTAACGGAGTAGATGCGCCAGGAAGATTACGAAATGTAATCGATGACCCATTTGCTGTCAGAAATGGCAACAGAGAAACGACTTCTGGAGAAATATTACTCACATTCGACCCAACACCAGGAACTTGGATGTACCAATGGGACAACGACCGAGCCGAAGACGCAAAATTCGCGATGAATCTTGGTTTTGTTTATCAACATTTCCCAACATCAATGGATGCACACATAGGTTTCCAGGCTAATCGTACATTCTTTGCGTTCCCTAACGCAGTACCAGCAGAAGACCTTTGGGAAATACATTCTAGAATGGTATCTAAACTTTCATCAGACTTAGGCTTAATAGGTAATTTCTACTATGGAAGTGCACAAGGTAATGGTGATAGCGAGAGACTTATCAAACGTTTTGGAGGTGATATAAGAATGATATACAAGAAGATGAAAGTACAAACCCACGTTAAAGTAAATGATTGGGGACCTTTCGATTATCACAGAGATTTCAACCTTACGTTTCCTGTACAACTAATGTTAGATGTTTCTACATCACTTGGAAAACCAGATTGGTTCATATTACCAAGCACAACAGTTGGTATTAGAGGAACATGGAGATCACTAGATGAATTCTCACCAAGATATTTACCATTACAAGCACCACCTTTCGGAGAGCCGCCATTGAGCACTGCTGGATTCGACGATGGTCAAGAATGGGAAATCAGAACCTATATACATATCAATATTGGAAAATAAAAATAGCAAATGATGAAAAATATAAATTCAATTAAATTCAAAAAAGTACTCCTACTAAGTTTAGCGTTAATTATAACCTTAGGCTGTGAGAGAGACCTTTCGGATGATGCGGCGGAAGCTACCTTTTCTACGCTAGGAGAAATTTTCGTTGAAGGACCAATTGGTATGGGTGTAAATTTCTACTTTCCTTACTTAGGTTCAAAAAATGACGCACTAGACTTCAACGGCACTAATGCTTTTGAAAGCAATACTTCAATGCGTATCGATGTTCCTAATGCGGACGATCCTACTGGTAACTACGCAGGAGCTATACTCAGAATCGATGGTGCAGGAAGAGACCTATCGGGTTATGATGCTTTAACCTTTTACGCAAGAGCCTCTCAAGGGGTAACACTAGATGCAATTGGTTTTGGAGAAGATTTTATAGAAAATAAGTATCAAACTACAATCACAAATCTTAGTATTGGAACTGGTTGGGCTAAGTATATTATTCCAATTCCAGATCCTTCAAAACTAGTCGAAGAAAGAGGTATGTTAAGATACTCCGCTGGGACACAAAACACAGGAGGATTTGGATACACCATTTGGTTAGACGAAGTGAGATTCGAAAACTTAGGAACGCTTGCACAACCGCAACCAAGAATTTTGAATGGTGAAGATGTGGTAGTTCAAGGGTTTACCAATATTGATGCTATATTAAGTGGTTTTAGTCAAACATTCAATGGACCCAATGGTCAAAATATAACTGTTGAGACAACCTCAGCTTATTTTGACTTCGAATCTTCTGATGAATCTGTAGCTACAGTAGATGAAAACGGACTGATCACTACATTAGGACCAGGCACTGTTACCATTACAGGGTCTATAAACGGAGTCCTTGCTGAAGGTTCATTGACTTTAAATATCTCAGGACCATTTGAATTTGCTCCTACTCCACCAGCTAGAGACCCAGGAGATGTTATTTCTATATTCAGTAATGCTTATGAAAATGTGCCAGTTGATTATTACAATGGTTTCTTTGCGCCTTTCCAAACTACACTAGGTGGTTCACCACCATTAAACATTAATGGAGATGATATAATACTATACACAGATCTAAATTTTGTGGGCGTAGGTACATTCTTAAATGTGGCACCAGTCAATATTTCCGGAATGACTCATCTTCATATAGATATAAGACCTGCCGAGAATATTGATCCCGGAGACTATATGAATATTCAACTCTTAAACGATGTTGGAGGTAATGAAACTTCAGGTACAGTAGGATTCGATTCAAGCAATTTTGCGCAAGACCAATGGACAAGCTTAGATATTCCAATTGCTGATTTTGGATTAGGTGATGTTACACAAATTGGACTACTGTTCTTTATCTCGGATGCAACAATTTCAAATGTTTATGTAGACAACATATACTACTACAGTGAATAAAAAAAATAAAGCGATGAAGAATATTATTGAAATAATGAAATATAGAACAAGCAAGAGAGCAATTAAAGCTTTAACATTCTCTATGTTACTGGTAGCCACTACGCTATTGGTTAACAGTTGTGAAACAGACGAAACTCAAACGGTAACAACACTCAACAACCTTGTGATGGCAGATGAGTTTGATGTTGAAGGTACTCCAAACCCAGCAATGTGGGGCTTTGATATTGGCACAGGTGTAAATGGTTGGGGAAACCAAGAATTACAATACTACACCAACAGACCAGAAAATGTAAGAGTAGAAAATGGCTTCTTATTAATAACTGCTATTGAGGAATCATTCGAAGGCTCCAGTTACACCTCTGGTCGTATCCTAACCAAAGGATTGTTCGAAACTCAGTATGGTCGTTTCGAAGCTCGTATGAGATTACCATATGGAAAAGGATTCTGGCCTGCTTTCTGGTTATTAGGAGCTAATATAGACGAAGTAGGTTGGCCACAATGTGGTGAAATAGATGTCATGGAAAATGCAGGTGCTAGACCTACAATAGTTAGTAGTGCAGTACATGGTCCAGGTTATAATGCAGGGCTTGCTATTACTAAAGAATATGATTTCGAAGACGCGAGAATCGATAATGAATTTCATGTATATGGAATAGAATGGAGTCCAAATCAAATAAACTTCTATGTTGATGATGACTTATATCATACGATTACTCCTGCTGATGTTACAGGTGAGTGGGTTTTTAATAATGGAGAGTTTTTCATTCTCATAAACCTTGCCGTTGGTGGTGTTTTTGACGGACCACCAAATGACGAAACGGTCTTCCCGCAAACAATGGTAGTAGACTATGTTCGTGTCTATCAATAATTATTAACAACCAAAAAAACTATTAAAAAGTCATGAAAAAATTCATAACAAATAACAATATAATTTGGCTATTTATCTTAGCACCCTTTTTCTTTGGTTGTGAAGACGATGATGATGCTATTGTAGTAGCAGATGTAGTAGCCAGTTTCGTGCATACGATAAACGAAGACACTGGTATGGTCTCATTCAACAATCTCTCTGAAAATGCAGATTCATATTCTTGGGATTTTGGAGATGGTACAAGTTCAGAACTAATAAATCCTGAAAAAACATACCCAACTGGAACATATACAGTGGTGTTGACTGCAACTAATTCTTCTGGCAGCGATACTTTCGAAGATGAAATAGTAATTAACATACCGCTTCCAATTAATTTCCCTGTCAATTTTGATGACCCTAATGTTAGCTACGATGTAAGTACATTCGGAGGAGCCTCTTTTGCGGTTGTCGAAAATCCTGATCCTTCTGGTACCAATCCAGATGTTTCAAACGTTGGAGCAGTTACCAATATAGGAGCTGCATTTGAAGGATTCTTTTTCGATCTAGGTGTACCATTAGACCTTTCAGTATTACAATCTGTTAAAGTTAATTTCTGGTCCAATACGCCTATCGATGTGCTTATGAAGCTAGAAGAAGGTACCGAGGGTAATATTGAAACAACCGCCAGTCATGGAGGTACAGGTTGGGAAGAAATAGTTTTCACATTTAGTTCATCAGCAAGCTATTCAAGAATTGTATTCTTTGTAGATGGTCCAGGCACAACTGCTGGTACATTCTATTTTGATGATATTACACAAGTAGAAACACCACCAGATCCTTGTACTCCAGATGACATGCAATCATTAGATGCATCTGACTTTAATTTATCTTTCGAGACAGATCCAACAGCAAGTATTATGTCGTTCGACGTTGGATTCTCTTGGATAGATAATCCAGACTTCATGAATTCTGTTAATACGTCTTGTAAAGTGGGACAAATTGATAGAAGTGGTGCCGCACTTTTTGCAAATAATCAAATTGATTTCGATTCAAAATTCGATTTTACAACTAACTCAGGTTTCAAACTTAAAGTTTGGTCTCCAAATGCAGGTACTAATGTTCTAGTGAAATTAGAAGACAAAACTAATCCAGCAATCAACACTGAAGTTCCTGCTGTAACAACTGTGGCAAGTGGATGGGAAGAACTAACCTTTGATTTTCCTGGTAGCCAGAGTAATCTATATGACAAAATTATTCTATTCTTTGAATTAAATACTAATACCACAGAAACATATTACATTGATGACTTCATGCTATACGGTACTGGAAGTGGCGGTGGCGGTGGACCATTTGATGATGGTCTTTTAACCAATGGAGATTTTGAAGACGGTACTACAGCTTGGAGCGGAAATGCATTGAATGTACTTACAGAAGGTGGTAATTCTTTCAACTTTGCCAATGTAATGACTGCTGGTAATCCGTTCGATGTTAACTTGAGCCAGGTTGTATCCATCACTCAAGGAGAAACTTACGAACTATCCTTCAAAGCTTCTTCCGATGTTAACCGTACTATGGTAGTTGGTATCGGATTAAATGAAGCACCTTGGACAGCTAATACCCAAGTTGTAAACCTTACACCAGATCAACAAACGTTCACACTAACACTTGAAGCTGCCGACTTTGGCATCCCTAACAGTCGTGTACTATTCGATATGGGAGCGGATGTTGGTGTTGTAGTTATCGACGATGTCGCCCTATTCTTAGAAGACGGCGGTGGCGGTGGCGGCGGCGGCGGTGGAGGCACCGGCGACAACATTGCTACTAATGGTGATTTCGAAACTGGTGATGATACAGGTTGGATGCTATTCCCGAATGGCGGAACCGCAACATTGGACAACTCAATGAATAATGGTGGTGCATGGTCTGGAAGAATTGTAGTAGGCGAATCTGGAGGAAACCCAGGTTTCAAACAAGAACGCATCGGTCAAGGAACCGTAGCTGCAGGTGATGTAATTCAATTAAGTTTTGATCATAT
Organism: Winogradskyella sp. 3972H.M.0a.05; assembly: GCF_040493455.1. Classification (NCBI taxonomy): domain Bacteria; kingdom Pseudomonadati; phylum Bacteroidota; class Flavobacteriia; order Flavobacteriales; family Flavobacteriaceae; genus Winogradskyella; species Winogradskyella sp. 3972H.M.0a.05. The sequence continues at coordinate 181,119 of NZ_JANFDA010000004.1, forward strand.
AGGTACTATAAGTCAACCTGGAGCAGTAGTAAATGTTCTTCTGTTTGGAGAAGGAAGCTCTGAAGTTTCGTTTACACATGTATTCAATCCTGGTCCTGATGTAAGCGGATCGTGGCAAACATTTACTGGAACATTCACAATTCCAAATGGAGCAGATGTCTCAGAAGGAATTTCATTCCTCATAGAAGGTGTCTGTGGAGCTGTTGCAGGATGTGGTGTAACAATGAACATAGATAACGTTTCAGTAATTGTAAACCCAGAATAAAAACTTACAACAGTAACGTTTCCATAGTGAGCCATGAGCTCTTGAAATTGATTTTAAAAATTTGGAATAATCCAATTGGATTCTAAACCCAACGTTTAAAAACATTAAGTGATTTTGACTATAATGAAAGATATACCGACTCTTGATAAAAGCATTAAACTCAAAAAAGTAAGCATTGATAATGAATCGTATTACATGATTACTAACAATGATGAAATGCGACCATTTTTCATGAGTATTGTCAGTGATTCAGACCATTGGATGTTTATCTCCAGTAATGGTGGATTAAGTGCTGGCAGAAAAGATGCTGATAATGCATTATTCCCTTATTATACTGATGATAAGATTACAGAGTCTTACGACATAACCGGAAGTAAATCCATCTTTTGGGTAGATAGAGATGGTGAACCAAAACTTTGGGAGCCATTTTCCGAAAGAAACTCAGGCTTATACAATTGCACTAGAAATCTTTACAAAAACGATTACGGCAATAAGGTTCTTTTTGAAGAAACAAACCATGATCTTGGTTTAACATATAGATATCAATGGAGTTCTAGTAACCAATTTGGTTTTGTAAAGAAAGGTTTCTTGATCAATAATCTTGAGACTTCGGTTAAAGTACGTTTGCTAGATGGCATCCAGAATATTATGCCTTTTGGCGTAAATACAGATGTCCAAGCCATAAGAAGTAATCTTGTTGATGCATACAAAAAAAGTGAGCTTGAAGCCGAAATAGGATTAGGCATATATGCCCTTAGCGCTATTATTGTGGACAGAGCCGAACCAAGTGAAGCTTTAAAAGCTAATGTTGTTTGGTCTTCAGGATTAGATAATCCTACCTACCTCCTATCATCATTGCAATTAGACAACTTCAGAAAGGGTAATGCATTACAACAAGAAGTTGACATAAAAGCTGAAAAAGGCGCATACTTTGTTTCTGAAGCATTGACTTTAGCTGCAGAAGCTACTAAAACATGGATCATTGTTGCCAATGTAAATCAAGGGCCTTCCGCTGTTGTTGGTATTTCTGAACGTATCAAGTCCGATAACAATTTAGCTAATCAAGTTAACAAGGATATCGAAGCAGGTACTCAGAAGTTAGTCAATTTGGTTGCCGCTTCTGATGGATTTCAATTAACAGCAGACAAAAGACGAAATACCAGACACTATTCCAACACATTATTCAACATAATGCGTGGTGGAATTTTCGATTACAACTATCAAATTGAAAAGTGGGATTTCGACAATTACTTAGCTAAAGCCAATCGAAAAGTTTACAGAACTAGCGAGTCTTTACTAGAAAGTCTGCCAGACACGTTTTCACTTCAAACATTAAGAACATTAGCTTACGATAGTGATGATAAAAACTTCCGTCGTTTAGCATTAGAATATATGCCATTGAAGTTTAGTCGACGTCATGGTGATCCAAGTCGCCCTTGGAATAAATTTTCTATCAATACTCGTAGTGAAATAGATGGTTCTAAAATTTTGGATTACGAAGGCAATTGGCGAGATATTTTCCAGAACTGGGAAGCATTAGCCCATTCTTATCCAGAGTTTATAGAGAGCATGATCTATAAATTCTTAAACGCTAGCACCTTTGATGGATACAACCCTTACAGAGTCACCAAAGACGGCTTTGACTGGGAAGTTATTGAGGAACACGATCCATGGTCTTACATAGGATATTGGGGCGACCATCAAATTATCTATCTACTAAAATTCTTAGAATTCATTCAAGATTACTATCCAAATAGGTTGAGTAGTTATTTTAATAAAGACTTATTTGTATATGCCAATGTTCCATATAAAATAAAACCTTATTCTAAGATTCTAGAGAATCCTAAGGATACCATAGAATTTGATTACGAGTTAGATTTAAAGATACGTGAAAAGCGATCAGAGTTTGGAGCAGATGGCGCATTACTTAGAGATGAAAATTACTTCATTCATAAAGTAAACTTCATAGAAAAAATCCTCGCGACAGTACTTGCTAAGATTTCAAACTTTATCCCAGAAGCTGGTATTTGGCTCAATACCCAAAGGCCAGAATGGAATGATGCCAATAATGCTTTAGTCGGTAATGGTGTATCTATGGTAACGCTGTATTACTTAAGACGATTCTTTAAATTCTTCAGCGACATACTCGAGTCTCATCCACAAGATGAATCCGTTGAAATCTCTAGAGAACTCAAAGCATTCTTTGACAAAGTGAATGAAACTTTAGGTTCAAATAGTAGTCTATTGCTTGGCAGTATTACAGACAAACAACGAAAAGATGTTCTCGATGGTCTTGGTAACGCAGGAAGCGAATATAGAGCTCAAATCTACAATCATGCATTTTCTGGAAGAAAGGAAAGCATACGAATGGATGAGCTTACAGACTTTGTTGAATTAACACTCAAATACTTAGAGCATTCCATTGATGCAAACAAGCGAGATGACAACATGTATCATGCCTATAACCTAATGACGTTAGAAAATGATCATGAAATCTCTATTACTTACTTAGATGAAATGCTCGAAGGGCAAGTAGCTGCTCTAAGCTCAGGATACCTTTCTGCTACAGAATGTCTAGCACTATTGGATAGTATGAAAGGTAGTAAACTGTTCAGACCTGACCAATATAGCTATTTACTATATCCAGATAAAGAACTAGCCCGATTCACAAATAAAAATATAATACCAAAAGAAAAAGTAGAAGCATCTCCGCTATTAAAACAGTTAATACAAGATGGCAATACAAGAGTTATAGAACGTGATATAAATGGCAACTATCATTTTAACGGCAATTTTAACAATGCAAATTCACTAGAAGAAGCATTAGCCATAGTCTCTGATGATGGATATGCCGAACAAGTTCAGCAAGAATCTGAATACATATTACAAGTTTTTGAGTCTGTATTTAACCACAAAGCTTTTACAGGCCGTTCAGGAACATTCTTTGGTTTTGAAGGTTTAGGATCTATTTACTGGCACATGGTATCCAAACTATTACTGTCTGTAGAAGAATGTTGCCTAGATGCAGTAAATCAAAACAAATCTGATGAAACAGTTGGTAGATTATTAGAACACTATTACGAAATCAATGAAGGTATTGGCGTTCATAAATCTCCAGAACTATATGGCGCATTTCCAATAGATCCATATTCTCACACGCCATCTGGTAAAGGCGCTCAGCAACCAGGTATGACAGGGCAAGTAAAAGAAGATATTTTGAGTCGTATGGGTGAACTCGGCGTATCAGTACAAGATGGACAAGTTCAATTCTATCCTTGCCTATTAAGAATTGGTGAATTCTTGAAAGATTCCAAAACATTCAGGTTTACAGATATCAATCAGAATAAAAAGGCAGCTATTCTAAATGAAAACGAATTAGCATTCACATATTGTCAAGTGCCAGTGATATATAGTATTTCTGAAGAAAACAGCCTTGAAGTTGTATTTACAAATGGAGAATCTGAAAAATCTAAGTCCTTGACATTAAGCCAATCAACCAGTCAAAAATTATTCGAAAGAACTGGTGAGATTGATAGTATCAAAGTAAACGTAACCAAGAATATTCTAAAATAAAAAGTAAATGAGATCAAGATATAACATAGTGTTTATAGCAGTTATTGCCCTACTAATATGGTCTTGTAATCAAAAACAAAAAAAAGAAGAAGTAATGCATCCCCAAAATAAAGTGACAGCAAAAGACATTTTAGGTAATCCAGATTATTTGGCAATATCCTATGGCGGCTATCGCAAAACAACTAGAGATATTCAACCCACTGTTGAGCAATTAAAGGAAGATATGAAAATCCTTTATGCGATGAATATTAGGCTGCTGAGAACATACAATGTTCAATTGGCTCAAGCTTCAAACTTATTAAAAGCCATTACCGAGTTGAAAGCTGAAGACAATAACTTCGAAATGTATGTAATGCTTGGGGCTTGGATAGATTGCAAGAATGCCTGGACAGATAAAACCCCTGACCACAATGTAGAGAGCGAGCAAAACGAGGGTGAAATTGCTAGAGCTGTAGCCCTAGCAAATCAGTATCCAGATATCGTAAAAGTCATTGCTGTGGGAAATGAAGCTATGGTTAAGTGGGCAACTAGTTATTATGTTCAGCCCAATGTGATTCTCAAATGGGTTACACATCTTCAAAACTTGAAAGCCGATGGTAAATTACCTAAAGACCTATGGATAACTAGCTCCGATGATTTTGCATCCTGGGGAGGAGGCGATGAAACCTATCATGTTAAAGACCTTGAGGAACTTATAAAAGCTGTGGATTATGTCTCAATGCACACCTATCCTTATCACAACACACATTACAATCCTCAATTCTGGGGAATTGCAAAAGAAGAAGATAGCCTTCCAAACCAACAGAAAATAGAAGCCGCTATGCTTAGAGCCAGAGCGTTCGCAAAAAAACAATATGACTCTGTATCTAATTACATGAAAAATCTGGGAGTAGACAAGCCTATTCATATCGGTGAAACCGGTTGGGCAAGCGTATCTAATGGATTTTATGGACCAAAAGGGTCTATGGCTACAGATGAATATAAAGAAGGCCTGTACTATAAGTACATGAGAGAATGGACCAACGAAGCAGGTATTTCTTGTTTCTATTTTGAAGCCTTTGACGAACCGTGGAAAGATGCTCACAATGAAAAAGGTTCCGAAAATCATTTTGGTCTATTTACTGTCGATGGTAAAGCCAAATATGCATTATGGGATTTGGTAGACAAAGGTGTTTTTGATGGATTAACAAGAGATGGAAATACCATTACCAAAACATACGATGGTGACGAAAAAATGCTCTTGAAAGATGTGCTATTGCCAGCAACAAAAGAGGAATTAGTCCTTGAGGAGTAAAACATAAAACTATGAACCTTAAAAATTATTTAACAATACTTGTTTTTATCATTATGAGTTCTTGTGCTGAAGAGGAAGCAAAACAATTGAATGCTAGCGTTTACGAAACCTCTGCAAGTGGTAATAAGCTTACCCTAATTGAAACATTTGAAGAAAGTGACAGTACACAACACATTAAAATCCTTCCAGAGAAAGAACTACAAACAATTTCAGGTTTTGGAGGTGCATTCACAGAATCTTCTGCCTATCTGTTAAATAAGTTAAGTAAGGAAAATAGAGACAAAATTTTGCAAGCCTATTTTGCTAAAGATGGTGCTAGATATTCGCTCACCAGAACACACATGAATTCCTGTGACTTTTCTTTAAATCAATATTCATACACACCTACTGAAGACAAAGAGTTAAAAGACTTTTCTGTTAAGGAAGATATGGACGATTTAATCCCGATGATCAAAGATGCCATGGCTACCTCTGAAGATGGGTTCAAGATTTTCGCATCTCCTTGGACAGCACCACCATGGATGAAAGACAACAAACATTGGGTTGGTGGTAAGCTACTACCAGAGTACTACGATACTTGGGCTTTATTCTTTTCAAAATATTTAGATGCTTACAAAGCTGAAGGTATAGATATATGGGGATTCACAGTTGAAAATGAACCGCACGGAAATGGTAACAACTGGGAAAGCATGCACTTTTCGCCTAAAGAGATGACAGACTTTGTTGAATTTCATTTAGGTCCTAAACTAGAAGCTGATGGCTATGGTGATAAAATCATATTAGGATATGATCAAAACCGAGCTGGATTAAAAGAATGGGTTGATGAAATGTATAGAGATGAATCGTCTTCAAAATATTTCGATGGAACCGCAATCCACTGGTATGAAAGCACCTATGAAGTTTTTCCAGAAGCCTTGCAATACGCTCATCAAAAAGCACCAGACAAATACTTAATAGAAACTGAAGGCTGTGTAGATTCTGAAGTCCCAAAATGGCAAGATGATGCCTGGTATTGGGCCAAAGAAGCTACAGATTGGGGCTGGGATTGGGCAGCAGAACACGAAAAATATTTACACCCAAAATATTCGCCTGTAAATCGCTATGCTAGAGATATTATTGGCTGCCTAAACAATTGGGTTGATGGTTGGGTCGATTGGAATATGGTACTCGATAGACAAGGAGGTCCAAATTGGTTTGAGAACTGGTGCGTTGCACCAGTAATTGTAGACCCAGATAATGATGAAGTTTACTTCACACCATTATACTACGTGATGGCTCACTTCAGTAAATATATAAGACCAGAAGCCAAAGTTATTGGCATTGAAAACTCAGATGAATCACTACAAGTAACTGCTGCAAAAAACCCAGATGGTTCAATAGCTGTAGTAGTATTTAATGAGACAAAAGATCCTAAGCAATTCACGTTGTCTTTAGGAGATAAAACAAAAGCTGTGAGTATCCCAGGTCAAGCTTTACAAACCATTATGATAACCAACTAAATCAAAGTATATGTCACAATATAAAACCGCAGCCAAAGATAAAGTCCCTTTAGGACAAAAAGCAGCATTTGGTGCAGGGCATTTGGTTTTAAACCTATACCCTGGAGCATTAGGCTTTTTTATGTTCTTTTTACTGACTGCTTTTGGCATGGATCCATTTTTAGCAGGGCTTTTAGGAGGGTTGCCTCGATTTTTTGATGCGATTACCGACCCAATAATGGGGTTTATTTCAGACAACACAAGCTCTAAATGGGGAAGAAGAAGACCATACATATTAATTGGTGGAATTCTGAGTGCAATCACTTTTGTTCTTCTCTGGCAGCTCGACGAAAACAATTCTTCGGATTATAACTTTTGGTACTTTCTTATTATGTCTATGGTCTTCCTCATCGGAAATACCATGTTTGCAACACCATTAGTTGGTCTTGGTTATGAAATGACCTCAGATTATAACGAACGAACACGTTTAATGGCATTTTCTCAAACCGTTGGTTTAATCGCATGGGTAATAGTGCCTTGGTTTTGGGTAATTATTGCTGATCCAGATATTTTCAGTAATCAAGCAGAAGGTGTTAGAACAATGGCTATTTATGTCGGAGTAGCTTGTTTATTTCTCGGTCTTTTACCAGCTATTTTTTGCAGAGGTATTGATGCTTCGCACATGGGAAATAGAAAGAAATTAACTCTTAAAACTATTTTCAGCAATTTAAAAGATTTGTTTGGTAGTATAAAAGAAGCTGTAAAGAATAAGCCCTTTATGAAATTATGTGGTGCTACTTTTTTAGTATTTAACGGATATCAAATTGTGGCATCTTTTAGCTTTTTCATTTTCGTTTTTTACATTTTTAATGGAAGTTATGATGCCACATCCACTTGGCCTGCTTGGTTTAGTTCTATTGGAGCATTGGTTTCTGCATTTCTAGTAATTCCTATTGTATCAAAAATGGCTACAAAATGGGGTAAAAAGAACGCTTTTATAATATCAACTGCTCTTTCGATCGTGGGTTATCTAATGAAGTGGTGGGCGTTTACTCCCGATAATGTGTGGCTTTCTTTCATTCCAATCCCTTTAATGTCATTTGGTCTAGGAAGTTTATTCACTTTAATGATGAGCATGACTGCAGATGTTTGTGATCTCGATGAGCTTGTTAATGGAATGCCAAGGAAAGAAGGAACTTTTGGAGCATTGTATTGGTGGGTTGTAAAACTAGGACAAGGATTGGCTTTAGTTTTAGGCGGTCTTGTATTAAAATTAATAGGATTTGATGGAAATGCTGCAACTCAAACAGCAGATACTTTAACAAAATTAAGAATCGCTGATATAATTATCCCAGTAGTGACAGCAGGATTGGCTATTTGGGTTATGTGGAAATATAGTCTATCTGAAGAAAGAGCAAAAGAAATTAAGGCTCAGTTAGAGGAAAGAAGAGGAGTATTGTAATACTCTTGAATAATTTATAAGTAATTAAATAAAATATTAAGATGTCGGCAAAAATAATAATCATAGCAATAGGAGTTTTACTTACTTTAATTGCAGTACTTGGCAGTATAAAAATAAACTCACATAAAAGACTCCTCAATACTAAGATTGGAATACCTATGGGCATCATTGGTGTTTTAATGATGATGTTTGGAAGTTATTCTTCAGAATTTGTGAATTACAACAATCAACTTGAACAAGTTTCCATTGGGAATAAACTAAAGATTGAGGGACCAGTTGAAACAGTTAAAGTGGTTTCTCCTATAGATAAAGATTCCGTAGATTGTCGTATTCTCACTATGGGTGTTTATCCAGAATCTCATAAAAAAGACATATGGGTATTAATAAGACCTACAGATGATAGATATTACCCGCAATCAGATCACACAAATACTTCCTATAAAAGAGATGGAGAATGGCAAGTTGTTACTCGTTTTGGTGGTGATAAAGGAGAAGCTTATGATCTAATTATCTATGAAGCAGATTCTACAGCTTCGTCTTTTTTTAGTAATACAATAGTCAAATGGAAAGAGGCTGACAACTATCCTGGTTTAAAATTAGAAGAAATTCCAAATGGAGCTAATGAAGTGGAACGACTTGTTGTTCATACAAGGAAAAACTGTAGAGGTGTTTTCTAATGAAAATCTCATTAAATGCTATAAATCTTAATAATGATTAAACCACATAAAAATAGAGTTTCATTTGATCAAAAGGTTGCATTCGGGATAGGCATGTTAGCCAATCAAATGTTTCCTGCTATTTTGGCAATTTTTATGGTCGTTCTTGTTCAAGATCTAGGCTTCCCAGGATGGATGTGGGGAGTTCTTTTCTTCTTACCAAGAATATTTGATGCTATAACAGACCCTATCATGGGCTTTATTTCTGACAACACAAAATCTCGTTGGGGAAGAAGAAGGCAATATGTCTTCGTTGGAGCAATCATCATGGGTATATCATTTGCTATTATGTGGCAATTGTACAGGGAAAATGGGATTAATTATAACTTTACTTATTTCCTTATCTGGTCTTTTGTTTTTTATTTAGGCCTAACCATATTTAGTGTTCCTTACGTTGCTATGGGTTATGAAATGAGTGATGATTTTCACGAGCGTACAGATATAATGGCTGTTGCTCAATGGATCGGACAATGGGCTTGGGTTATTGCGCCATGGTTTTGGGTTATTATGTACGATAAAGGTTGGTTTGATTCTGCTGACATAGCAACACGAGAATTAGCTATTTGGGTTGGTGTTGTCTGCATGCTATTTGCCATGGTTCCAGCAATTTTTATTAAAAGTAAATCAACTTTAAATGAGGACTATACTCCATTGACCGCTAAAAATATTGGACGTAGTTTAAAGAAAATTTTCAACAGCTTTAAAGAAGCATTTCAATCAAAACCTTTCAGAAAGCTTTGTGTCGCAACCTTTTTCGTTTTCAATGCATTTAATACTGTAGCAGCATTCTCGTTCTTTATTATTGTTTATCATTTGTTTAACGGTGATGCTGGTGATGCTGGTATATGGCCTACACTTTTTGGAAGTATAGGTGCTTTAGCTACTACATTTTTGGTCATTCCAATTATCACTAAAGTATCTAAGATGATAGGTAAAAAGAAAACCTTTATGATTTCTCAAGGTATTTCTCTTATAGGGTACATAATGCTCTGGTTCCTATTTATTCCTGGAAAACCTTACATGTTCATTTTTGCACTCCCTTTTTTCTCTTTTGGTATTGGTAGTCTCTTTACTCTTATGATGTCAATGACTGCTGATGTCATTGATCTAGATGAGTTAAAGACTGGGAAGAGAAGAGAAGGAATTTTCGGTGCTATTTATTGGTGGATGGTTAAATTCGGTTTTGCCATTGCTGGGCTGTTAAGTGGAGCCATTATGTCTATGGTGGGCTTTGATCCAGATGTAGCCATTCAGACAAATTCTGCTATTACAGGTTTAAGAGTATTTTATTCTGGATTGCCAATAGCTGGTACATTAATAGCCATGTTAGTAATGAGGAATTACAGCGTTACGGAAGAACGAGCTGAAGAAATTAAATTACAACTCATTGAACGACGAGAAGAATTAACATTAATAACAACTTAATAAAATAAAAATGTCATACAGAGAAGGACGCCTTGTAGGTGTTAAGGATAAGTTTTCGCAACACATCGGAGTTGAGTTTGACAAATACTCAGATGAAGATTTAGTGAATCTCTGGCATGAAACGTTAAAAAACGGCATGCATGGAATTTGCTTCAGTATGTATGAAGATGGCCAAGAGCCAGGCGACACGATTACTATTGAGCAAGTTGAAAGACGTGTAAAAATCCTAAAACCTTATACGAAATGGATTCGCTCCTTTTCATGTATTGAAGGCAACGAGCACATCCCAAGAATTGCAAAAAAACATGGCATAAAAACTTTGGTAGGTGCATGGCTTGGAGATGATTTTGAAAAAAATGAAGAAGAAATTGAAGCACTCATCCAATTAGCCAATGAGGGCCATGTAGATATTGCTGCAGTAGGTAATGAAGTATTGTACAGAAAAGATTTAACCGAACAGCAACTATTAGATTATATCTATCGTGTTAAAGCTGCATTGCCAAATGTAGAAGTCGGCTATGTGGATGCTTACTATGAGTTTTCTAATAGACCTGCAATAACAGAGGCATGCGATGTGATTTTATCTAACTGTTATCCATATTGGGAAGGCTGTAGTATAGAATATTCTCTAAACCATATGCAACAAATGTATGGTCAGGCAAAAGACGCTGGCAACGGAAAACGCGTCATCATTACAGAGACAGGATGGCCTAGTCAAGGAAGCAGCCTTAGAGGTGCACACTCCAATGCTGTTAATGCAATGAAATATTTTATCAACGCACAAGTATGGTCGGAAGTAGATGACATCGAAATGTTCTATTTCTCATCATTTGATGAGTCTTGGAAGGTTGGAGACGAAGGTGATGTTGGAGCATATTGGGGACTTTGGGATAAAAACGAAAAACTAAAATTTTAAGCTGTTTTTTGTGATAACAATAAAAAAGCATACTGATTTTAATAAAAAACATCAAAAATTAACACTTTTCACGTGTTTGTATACTTTTTGTAGTGGTAAAAAAATATGGTATCTGACCTATGGTTGATACATTTAGCCACAATAATTAAAGCTAATATCAAAGACAAAAAAAGACTAATAACTAAGTATTAATTAAAAAAATGAAACAATGAAAAAAATTACTTTTCTTTTTACTCTTGTTTGTGGATTAACAATTGGGTTTTCACAAACAACAGAGCTTCTTAATGAAACTTTCGATTCTGCTTTACCTGCAGAATGGACTAACAACACCAACCCTACGTATTTGTCCGAAACTACTTTTGGATGGACAGGCACCGAAGGCAATCCGGCTGGAGCCATGTTTGCCTCAGGATCAGTAGATGAAGCGAACGGAACTTCAGAAGGTAGAGCATTTCAATTTCTTTATAACAATAATGCTTTTGACTATGGCAATTCTTCAAGTGTAGAGATTTCATTTGATATTAGAATTACTGGAGCTGTTACGAATGCCAACCTACAATTTCAAACTCAGGCAGCTAGAGATGGTGGTGGTGTAGTTGTTGTTAATAACGAAAATATTCAAAATGGCGTTACTCAAGGAGTTTGGACTAATCTTACATTCAATATGACTCCAAACCCAAGTGAGTTTGATACTGATGGTACTCTACTTATTTTCTTTTTCAACTTGGCATCTGCACCGATTGGTGGTTCTGGAGGAGCTTTTGAAGTAGACAATATTGTAGTTACTGGAACAGACGCAGCTGCTCCTACATGTGATGATGGTATGCAAAATGGTGATGAAGAAGGTGTAGATTGTGGTGGTGCTTCTTGTCCTCCTTGTGCAACAGATCCAACTGACGGCCCAGGTAATAATGGTTCAGCAGGTACAGATTTCTACATCTACAGTGAGTTAAGTGGAAATCCAAGCTCATCTGATTTTGCTGGATTTAATTTGGTAGACTTTTCTAATCCAGAAGCAGCATTTTCTCAACCAGATTTAAATGGTGATACAGTTTTAAGAGTAGACAATTTAGGATTCTTTGGAAGTGGTTTTGGTGAAAACTTTGACGCTACAGGTACTTACACTTATGTTCACATTAATTACTATGCGACGACGTCTACAGCATTTAACTTCTCTCTAGTTGATGATTCTCTGAGTGCAACTATTTGCTGTGGTAACCCAGAAGAACCATTTTACAGATTTGGTGTTGACGAGCCTCTAGAGACTGGTCAATGGGTAAGTACTTTCATTCCATTGTCTCACTATGCGACTTTCCCTGCATTAGTAAGCGGTACTTGGGATGGTACAGACCTTAAGCAAACATTATTTACAGGTAATGGGACTGTTTTTATAGACAACCTTTATTTCAGTACATCTGACACGCTTGGTGTAGATGATTTGAGTCTTGTAAACTTTAAAGCTTTCCCTAACCCAACAAATGATAATTGGGAAATTCTTGCTAATAGCGAGATTAAAAATATTACAATGTATGACATGTTAGGCAAGCAGGTTTTATCCTTAACACCTAACCGTAATTTTACGACTATAAAAGGTTCTGACCTAAATGACGGTATCTATTTTGCCAAAATAGAAACTGTAAGTGGTTCAGAAACTATAAAACTTATTAAAGATTAGTTTTATTAATAATTGTGCATTAAGAGCGTATTCCTTTCAGTTAAAGGATACGCTCTTTTTTTTATTTTTACACATAGTATGATGACTATAAAAGAACTCGCCAAAAAACTAAATATATCTCCTTCAACTGTATCAAAAGCGTTAAATGACAGTCCAGAGATTAGTTTACCAACAATTAAACGTGTAAAAGAAGCTGCTAAAATCTATAATTACAAACCCAATAAGGTTGCACTTAGTCTTAAGAGTAACAGCACCAAAACTATTGGAGTTATCTTACCCGATATTCTCAATCACTTCTTTGCTAAAGTGCTTTTGGGCATAGAAAAAGAAGCTACTGAAAATGGCTATAACATTATTACTTGCCTTTCAAACGAGTTCACATCCAAAGAAAAAGATAGTCTGGAATTATTATCGAATGGCAGTGTCGATGGGTTTATTTTATCTGTTGCTGAAGAAACACAAGTCTCTAAAGAAAGTGCTCATTTTAAGTCTATAAAAGACCAAAATATCCCTTTGGTGATGTTTGATAGAGTTGCAAATGATATTGAATGCGATAAAATCATTATTGATGATTTTAAAGCTGCATATGACGCTACTAAATTCTTGATTGATAAAGGTCGAAAGCAAATCGCTTTAATCAGCAATATTGATAATCTAAGCGTGGGAAAACTTCGTTTAGACGGCTATAAAAAAGCTATTGAAGATCATCAAGAAGTTTCAACCGAAACGCTTATACTTAGTGTAGATCGTAGTGAAGACCCTCAAAAGAAAATCGCAGATTTTCTTGATAAGCATAAAAACATCGATGGCATATTTGCCGCTGACAATACGTCTGGAGTTGTTGCTATAAATTTATCCAGAAGTAAAGGAAAATCTGTTCCAGAGGATATCTCTGTTATCGGTTTTGCTGATGCTTCTATAGCCAACTATTCGACACCAAAATTATCTACCATAAATCAACATGCAGATGAAATAGGTAGAATGTCATTAAACCTCCTCATTAAGCGATTGCATAATAAAGATGAGATAAAAAAGTATGAAACTACTGTAATTCCTGTCACAATAGATCAAAGAGAATCGACATAAACACTAATCGATTGCTTTAATAACTTTTCTGAAGTCTTCGGTCTCTACAATAATTACCTTTACTCCTTTATGGTTTAGGTTAATTCTTTCAGAATAAGAATTTTGAACAGATAGATTCTTATTATCGTAAATCATCTTCCCTAACAAATCATAAACTTTCACAGACACTTCAGAATATGTAGCGTTAGGAATAAATAATCTATCATTGAAGTACTTCACCACGTTATTTGAAGCATTGACATCTCCAATACTAAGTGTAGAATCTTTCATAGCATCGGTAAGGTCTATGTATAAGTTCTCCGTCTGATTATTTGGCTGTCCTAATCCCCCAAACTGATTCTGAAACAATAAGTTGAATCCAAAAACCATTGTTCCATCTGGTACAGAACTATACTCATCCGCCAGATTAATAATAATGCTATAGGTATTTGGTTGCGCATTATTATCTCCGTCTATTAATACCAAAACTGGATGTGAGACCAAATAATCATTAAAATCTGGCGCACCTTGAAACGGTCCGTCAACTGTATCTAAGCCTCCATACATATAAATCTGATCTTGAAATTGCGTGTAGAAATTTTGAATAATGTCTACATCTTCAAAAACAATTATAATATCATCATTTACTGTTGAAGTAGCAGTAACCGTAAATCCCGATCCGTTATATCCAGATAGATTTACTGTTTCTTGAGCGAATAACACAAAAGTGTTTGCAATTAATAGCGTAAAAAGAAAACGTAATTTTAATGTCATAGTGAATGGGTTTATAACAAATTTAGAAAAAAATGCTTCAAACCTGATACTCTATTGTTTATCATTATTCACATAATATGTTAGTTAATTAACATCCATGTTTTCAATCTATGTGTTTTTTTGATTAATTTCATAGATTAATACCTTAACTAATTCATTAGACACATTTACAAAGCGAATCATATCGATAACTCAAAACAACTTTTATAATAATACTTAAGCCAATAGATTTGGATAAAACAAAGAATTATGAAAACACAAATTAAATTAACACAGTACAAAGTATTTAGCTTAGCCGCTTTAGTGCTAAGCTTTGCGATGATTGCAGGGTTAAATACTGCAAATGCTCAGAGTGAGGCTGCAAAAACGAGTTTACTCTCTAATGTTGTAAAAGCTTCAGACCAAACAACTATCAAAGGAAATGTAAGGGATAACACAGGCCCATTACCTGGAGCCAGTGTCGCCCTAAAGGGAACAGAAATCGCCACTTACACAGATAAAGATGGTGTTTTTGTATTCCCTCAAGACTTGAATCCAGGAGATATTTTGGTTTTTAGCTATTTAGGATACAAAACTCAAGAGATCGTTATCAAGGAAGACACTACTGTTCTACGAATTGTTTTAGAAGAAGAATTGATAGACATTTTAGAGTCTGTACAGGTAAACAAACCTTATAAATCTAAGCGTAAGGGCTCTTAATACCTTATAACAAATTTCTCTTAGATGAAATTTCTTGTACATCTGTTATGCCTTGTTTTTGCATGCCATGTAAGTGCGCAAGTATCTGATTTTGATCATATAAATTTTCGAAAAGCAGATAGTACAGCATTGGCATGCAAGGATGAAGGTCTTACTAATCTAACTGGATTGGCCAGTAGGCTTACATCAAATTTGGATACAGATGTAGAACGATTTAGAGCTATCTACATTTGGGTAACGAGTAATATTGAAAATGATTACGGTTTCTTTTTAAAGAACAAGAGAAAAAGAAAGCGCTATAAAAATGATAGCATACTGCTCAAAAACTGGAACGATCGCTTTAAAAAAGATCTATTTTCTAAGCTTCTTAATAACAAGAAAACAATTTGTACTGGTTATGCATATCTAATCAAAGAGTTGTCTGTGTTGGCAGATATCAACTGTACCATAGTTCAAGGGTATGCCAAAACAAGCACAACTAATCTCGACAACTTAGATACTCCAAACCACTCTTGGAATGCTGTACAGCTCGATGGCAAATGGTACCTCTGTGATCCTACTTGGTCTAGTGGTTTGATAAATCCAGATAATAATCAGTTTACATTTCAGTACAATAATGGGTATTTCTTAGCTGAACCTAGATTATTTATAAAGAATCACTTTCCTGCAGATACCAAATGGACACTTTTAGGAGACGACGCTCCTACTTTTGATGACTTCCTAGAGTCACCAATCATTTATGGTAAAGGGTTTTCTAATTTGGCGCTACACAACACGCCTAAAAAAATGCATAATACCGTTAGAAAGCACGAAACCGTGACGTTTGAGTACAAATTACATAAGTTCATTAATACAGAAGATGTCGTCATTGTTCTGGACAGAGGTGTAAAAAACAGAACTATAAAACCTTCTCCTACCATCGATAAAGATAACACCTTAACCATAGAGTTTGAATTTGATCAAACTGGTTTCTATGATGTGCATCTAATGATTGAAGATGATTACATCTCCACATATACTTTCAATGTAAAAAAGTAGTTTTAGCGAATCTAGCAGGATTAGATTTTTTGCAAAAATGATAGGATTGCTAGCGCATCCCTAGCGCTACGCGCTGAAAACCAACAAAAGAAATTACAGCTACATCCAAAATAAAAAAGCAAGCTCTTTATTTTGAACTTGCTTCATTTCAACTTTTTGTCGGTTTATTCGTGACCACGGCAGGATTCAAACCTGCGACCGCTGGAGCCGAAATCCAGTGCTCTATTCAGCTGAGCTACGTGGCCTTTATTGATATCAACTAAGACAATTTAGCCTTAACAATAGTCGATATAGTTTTACCATCGGCTTGCCCAGCAAGTTGCTTGCTTACAATACCCATTACTCGTCCCATATCCTTCATACCTTCTGCTCCTATTTCATCAATAGTCATTACAACTACTTTTTCAATCTCTTCTTCACTAAGAGCTTCTGGCAAAAATTGACTAATGACTTCAGCTTCATCGATTTCAGGTAGTGCTAAGTCTTTTCGATCTTGTTCTAAATAAACCGCAGCACTATCCTTACGTTGCTTTACAAGTTTTTGAAGTAATTTCAATTCCTGTTCTTCAGTCAATTCTCCACTAGATCCACTTTCAGTCTGAGCCAAAAGTATTGCTGATTTAACTGCTCTTAAAGCTGTTAATGCTACTTGATCTTTCTCTTTCATGGCTGTCTTCATTGCAGCCATAACGTCTTGTTGTAAACTCATTGTGTTTAATTTATTTAGAACTGCGAAGATAAAAAGAAAACCCGAAAAGCTGGCATCGCTTTTCGGGTTTGACAAGTGTGAAACACTAAACTAAAATTTGCTATTAATCTACGTTGTCGTGTAAAAATGAATTGTTACTTCTTAGCTGAATATCGTCGTTGTCGTCAGTTCCAACGGATAGTCTAGAAGCATTCGTTTCTGAAGAGTGTTGTGTCTCTTCTAGATTCACACCTTGTCTTTTATAAGCAGGTTCTTTTTCTATTTCATCAATCTTTGCATTATTGAACTTGTAGTTGAAATCTTTCATCTTTCTTCTGCGTTCATCGGCTCTCGCCTTTAGCAATTCTGAAATAGGGCTGTTCATCGGGTCTATCTCTTCTTGTTCATCAGCCTTTTCATCTTCGGCTGGTAGAACTTTCTTTTCGAAAACTATTTCTTCTTCTACTTCTGGCTCAACAGCAGCAGCTTTGTTCATAGAAGATTCGTAAGTTGTTACATCTTCGAGCGCATAACGTCTCTCTCCTGTTTCGTTAGCTTCTGTTACAGGAATCATCTCGGTATACTCAACATCCATATCTTTCACCTCTTCATCTAAAGAGAACAATATCTTCTCCTCTTTTGCTGGCTCTTCTTCCTCTATTGGTTCCGATAATGGTAAGTCGAAAGTTAAAGTGATTTGTTCTTCTTCCGTATCTTCTACCACAACTTCTTCAACTTCATTAACAGGTGTAATTACAAAATCATCTTCTATGGTTTCTACAGTAGCTTCTGGTGTATCCAATACTTCATCATACACCACACTAATATTTTTTATGAATTCTGTTGTTGGAATCAAATCCATTGGATCAGCTTCATTCTCTTCCATGTCGTCATCCGTAAGCGTATGAATAACAACCTCTTCTTCCTCTTTTTCCAGAACAATTTCAGGAGCAATAATTGCTGGGTCAGCTTCCTTCACATTGATATCTTCATCATCCTCTAAGGCATGAACAACTTTTTTAGCCTCAGTATTAGATAATTCGTTTTGCTGATCAACATTAAAGCCTGTTGCGATAATCGTCACTGCAATTGCTTCTTCTAGAGATTCATCTTCACCAACACCCATAATGATATTGGCACCATGACCTGCTTCACTTTGAATATGGTCATTGATCTCTCCAATCTCATCGATGGTGATTTCTTGTGAACCAGAAACGATAAGCAACAATACATTTTTGGCTCCAGTAATTTTATTATCGTTTAATAATGGAGAGTCTAAAGCTTTCATGATTGCTTCTTGCGCTCTGGTTTGCCCAGATGCAGTTGCAGATCCCATTATTGCAGTACCGCTATTACTAAGTACTGTTTTAGCATCGCGTAAATCGATGTTTTGAGTATAGTGATGTGTAATTACTTCTGCTATTCCTCTAGATGCTGTCGATAAGACTTCATCGGCTTTAGAGAATCCTGCCTTGAACCCAAGATTTCCATACACTTCTCTAAGCTTATTATTGTTAATTACAATCAATGAGTCTACATGCTGTCTAAGGTTTTCTACACCTAGCTGAGCTTGTTTATTTCTCATCTTACCTTCAAACTGAAATGGCATTGTAACAATACCTACAGTAAGAATATTTAATTCTTTTGCCATTTTAGCAATAATAGGTGCTGCTCCAGTTCCGGTACCACCTCCCATACCAGCTGTGATAAATATCATTTTGGTATTGGTATCTAACATTCTACGAATGTCTTCTAAGCTTTCTACAGCTGCTTGCTCTCCTACTTCTGGATTGGCTCCTGCACCTAATCCTTCGGTAAGGTTTACTCCTAATTGGATTTTATTTGGGACACCACTATTCTGTAGTGCTTGTGCATCTGTATTGCAGATGACAAAGTCTACACCTTTAATTCCTTGTTGGAACATGTGGTTAATGGCATTGCTTCCCCCTCCTCCTACACCAATAACCTTAATCACATTGGATTGGTTTTTTGGTAAATCGAAAGCAATATTGCCAAAATCGTTTTTGTTGCTCATGTAATCAGTTTTTGGGTTCTATAATTGATTAATTAACTGTCTTTATTTTATTCTGCGTTATCTAAAAAATCTTTAACGCGCTCCGTGAGTTTATCCAAAAAGGATTTGCGCTCTGGTTTTTGCACTGGCTCTTCTTCTGGCATTGCTTCTGCTTCAGAAGATTCCATTTGCTCTGCCATTGCTGCTCTTTCTTCAACACGTTTGCGCTCTTGTCGTTTTAAACCATCCATAACCAATCCTACTGCGGTAGCAAATAATGGACTGGTAATGTCTTCATCACTTCCTCCTGCCAAATGCTCGTTAGGATAGCCTATTCTGGTATCCATACCAGTGATGTACTCAACTAATTGCTTTAAGTGTTTTAGTTGGCTTCCTCCTCCTGTTAAAACTATTCCTGCAATGAGTTTTTTCTTCTGCTCTTCGTGTCCGTAGTTCTTTATTTCTACATAAACTTGCTCGATGATTTCTACAACTCTCGCGTGAATGATTTTAGATAAATTCTTTAATGTTATTTCCTTTGGATCTCTTCCTCTTAACCCTGGAATCGATACAATTTCATTATCCTTGTTTTCACCTGGCCAAGCCGAACCAAATTTTATTTTTAGCAACTCTGCTTGCTTCTCTATGATGGAGCAGCCTTCTTTGATGTCTTCTGTAATGACATTACCACCAAAAGGGATTACTGCTGTATGTCTTATAATGCCATCTTTGAACACCGCTAAATCTGTTGTTCCTCCACCTATATCAATCAATGCGACTCCAGCTTCTTTTTCTTCTTGACTCAAGACTGCGTTTGCAGATGCTAATGGCTCTAAGGTGATGCCTTCTAGTTCTAGTCCTGAACTCTTCACACATCTACCAATATTTCTTATGGATGAAACCTGACCAACTACAACATGGAAGTTCGCTTCTAATCGACCTCCATACATACCCTTTGGCTCTTTAATTTCAGCCTGTCCATCAACTTTATATTCTTGTGGCAATACATGAATAATTTCTTCACCTGGAAGCATCACCAACTTATGTACTTGGTTAATCAAACGATCTATATCTTCATCATCAATCACCATTTCTGAATTAGCTCTGGTGATATAATCACTATGCTGAAGGCTTCTAATGTGCTGCCCAGCAATTCCTACGGTAACCTCGTCTATTTTTTGTCCTGCTTCGGCTTCTGCTTCTTGTACAGCTTGCTGAATGGATTGGATCGTTTGCGTAATGTTATTGACCACGCCTCTATGCACACCAAGGCTTTTGGATTTTCCTATACCCAAAATCTCGAGCTTGTCGTACTCATTCTTACGACCTATCATAGCCACAATCTTTGTGGTTCCTATGTCTAATCCTACTGAAATCTTGTTGCTTTCCATAGTTTATTTTTTAGTGCATATCACTTGGCTATCAAACTTTAAATTCACTATACTATAACTATCTATAGTTTTGTCCTTAATGGCTTTTTTGTAAAAGGCTTTAAGGTTATTAATCTTTTTATCTAATTGTTGTAAACTACCTAGTTGAATTTTAAAGTCATTACCGCGTACTCTTAAGTCTATGGTTTCATCTTCATTTTGATGAATCGCAATGACGTGCGTTTTGAGGAACTCATCAGATTGAATCTTTTGAGCAACTTTAAAAATTTTAGCTAGCTTATTCTTTTTCACAACACCAGTAACCAGAGGTACTCTTGCAGAATAATTAGTTGACAACGGCATAAAAGAACCCTCATCATCTATGTAATACGACGCATTAGTATGAACTCTTGCAATAGGCTTTTTCTGTTCGATTTCGGCCGTAAGCACACCACTCACTGACATATGTACTTGTGCCTCTTTAATCATGGGGTTAGAGTTTAGGGCGACTTCTAATCGGTTCAAATCTATAACTTCTTTAGGCTTGTCCGTAACACTCTGTTGATTTTGTATTAACAATTTACTAACAGCCTCTTGGGTAATATATAGGTTATTTTCTCCTGAAAATTTGATCTTAGGTTCTTCTACTTTTCTTACTGAATTTCTATGTGCCGAAAAGGCAAACAAAAACACCACTAACACTAGTAATACAAAGACTTTTATGTAATTATAATTAACTCGCAATTTGTAATGCTTCTTTAATACGTTGTACTTCTTCTCCTATATCACCCGCGCCAATAGTAATTACAACTTGCAATTCTCTGGTTTGCAAATCATTAACTATATCTTTCTTTTCTATTAATTTTTTATTCTGATTATCAATTTTTTCTAATAACCAATCTGAAGTAACGCCTTCGATTGGCAATTCTCTTGCTGGATAAATTGGCAATAAAATAATGTTATCGAACAACGATAGTGCTTCAGCAAATTCATCAGCAAAATCTTGAGTTCTGCTGAATAAATGTGGTTGAAAAATGGCCAAAACCTGTTTTTCTGGATACATTTCTCTAACTGCTTGGTGCACTGCTTTGATTTCCTCAGGATGATGTGCATAATCATCAATAAAAACCAGCTCTTTGGTTTTAATTTGATACGTGAAACGTCGTTTTACTCCTTTGTAAGATGCTAAGGCCTTGACGAGCTGCTGGTGAGGGCAACCATACTCCACAGCCATCGCCAAGGCTATTAATGCATTCGACAGATTATGTCGTCCAGGTAGGCTAAATTCTACATCTTTAAGTGTGTGCTTTGGTGTCTTCACATCAAAAACGTAGGTTCCACTTTTTATCTTAATATTTTGTACTGAATAGTCTGAATGGTCTTCTATACCATAGGTCATACCCTCTATAGAAAGTCCTTGTCTTGCAAAGAGTTTCCCATTGGGTTTTAACTGTTTTGTGAACGCTCTAAACGAATCTTCCAACGCTTCAACTTCACCATAGATGTCTAAATGATCTGCATCCATGGAAGTAATACAAATGAAGTCCGGAAAGAGGGTAAGGAACGAACGGTCAAATTCGTCTGCTTCAACAACTGTAACCTCTGTGCCATGTAGAATAAGGTTGGAATTATAGTTTTCGCTTACGCCTCCCAAAAATGCTGTAACTGGCACCTCACAGCATTTTAGTAAATGTCCTAGAATACTGGTCGTCGTCGTCTTACCATGTGTTCCTGCAACGGCTAAACAGAAGGTGTTTTTTGTGATCTCCCCTAAAACAGCAGAACGTTTTAACACGTCATAGTTGTTGTTTCTAAAATATGTAAGCTCAGTATGTTCATTTGGAATCGCTGGTGTGTAAACTACTAATGTCGTTTCAGGGTTTAGATACTCGACTGGAATCAAATCAACATTATCTTCAAAATGAATAGAAACACCCAAATCTTCCAGTGCATCTGTAATGTCGGTTTGTGTTCTATCATAGCCAGCCACCTGCTTTCCGTTTGCAACAAAATAGCGTGCTAGAGCACTCATACCGATACCTCCGATACCTATGAAATAAATGTTATGTGCTTTTTTTAACTCCACTATATGTTTAACAGTTTTTCAACCTCATCTACAATGTCTTTTGTAGCATTGGGCATGGCTAGTTTTTTAATATTTTCTCCTAATGTTCGTTGCTTATCTTGGGAGCTAACTAGCTGTGTAAATGCGTTTTCAAAATCAACATCCAAATCACTTTCTTTAACCATCATAGCCGCATCTTTCTCTACAATTGCCATTGCGTTTTTAGCCTGATGATCTTCTGCCACATTCGGAGATGGAATAAAAATCACTGGCTTACCAACAACACACAACTCTGATACCGAACTTGCTCCTGCTCTCGAAATAATAATATCGGACGCAGCATAAGCCAAATCCATCGTATTAATAAAAGGGTGCACCTGGACATTATCCAGCTTATTATATTGCTTGTATTCTGAATAATATAGCTTACCACACTGCCAAATGACTTGCACATTTTGTGTTTGAAAAAACTCTAGTTTGTCTTCGATCAATTGATTAATTCTTCTAGAACCTAGGCTTCCTCCTAAAACTAATAGGGTGTACTTCCCATGGTTTAGTTTGAAGTTTGTTTTTGCATCAACTGTCTTGCCTTCAATATGAAGCAAGTCTTCGCGTATTGGGTTTCCGGTTTTTATAATTTTTTCCTTCGGAAAGAAACGCTCCAAGTCATCATAAGCCACACAAATTTTATTCACCTTTTTCGATAACAACTTGTTAGTGATACCAGGAAAAGAGTTTTGCTCTTGAATAAGACTAGGTATCTTTTTCCCTGAAGCTACTTGCAGCAATGGACCACTAGCAAAACCTCCAGTACCTATGGCAACATCGGGCTTAAATGTTTTGATAATCTTTCTGGCCTTCATCAAACTGCTCAACAACTTGAAAGGGAACATCAGGTTTTTCAGCGTTAACTTTCGCTGGATTCCGGAAATCCAAAGTCCTTCAATATTATATCCAGATTGAGGCACTTTCTCCATTTCCATTCTATCCTTAGCACCTACAAACAAAAATTCAGCATTAGGAAAGCGTTGTTTCAATTCGTTAGCAATTGCAATGGCAGGATAGATATGTCCCCCTGTTCCCCCTCCAGATAATATGATCTTATAATTGCTCATTAAATTGTTTCGCTAAGTATTTCAAGAGGATTGTCCTCGTTAATTGTTTGTTCTTTTTCTTCTTGTCGTTTTGCACTTACACTAAGTATTATCCCTATTGCTAAGCATGTCATCCAAATTGATGTTCCTCCACTACTTATTAATGGTAATGTTTGACCTGTAACTGGGAACAATTCTACAGCCACAGCCATATTTATTAATGCTTGAAACACAATTGGCAAGCCGACTCCCAGCACGAGAAGTTTTCCAAAAACTGACGTTGCTTTTTGTGAAACAATAACGATTCTAAACAACAACCATGAGTATAGAATCAACAAGAACACACCACCTATTAACCCATACTCTTCTATTATTATCGCAAATATGAAATCGGAAGATGATTGTGGTAAAAAGTTTTTTTGTATGCTCTTACCAGGACCAAGTCCTTGAATGCCTCCAGAAGCAATAGCAATTTTTGCTTTTTCGATTTGGTAATCTGCTTCAGTGTCTTCTCCGTTGGTAAAACTCTCAATTCTGCCCATCCATGTATCAACACGATTTGGCATAGCCTCTGGAAATGCTTTAGCTACCAGAATGAACATTGCAAATGCCACAACACCTGCACCTATGATCGTCACTAAATATTTTATTGGATAACCACCAATAAAAGTCAACATAACCACCATGGAAAAAATAATGGCTGTTGTTGAAAAGTTTGCTGGAAGAATAAGCATTAAGACTAAAAATACGGGTAACCATAAAGCAAGAACAGACTCCTTAAAGGTGATAGCCTTGTCTTTAATTTTTGATAGATATCTCGCCACATACACCATTAACACGACTGAAGCCAACGTAGATGTTTGAAACGACATTCCAACGACTGGTATTTGAATCCATCGACTTGCATTGGCACCTCCAATAGTTTTACCTTGCACAATGGTAATTGCCAACAATACCAATACAATTGGTAACATCACCATCGATAAGCCTCTAAAATATCTGTAAGGCACTTTGTGGACACCATACATTATTGCAAAGCCTAAAAACAAATGCATAAAGTGCTTCACGAAATAGCTAAATGTATTGCCCGCTCCTCCAGTATAAGCAAGATTACTAGCTGCGCTATACACAGGTAAAAAAGAGAAAATTGCCAAAAGTGCTACTATAGCCCAGATGAGTCTATCTCCTTTTATGTTTGTTAGTAATCCTTTCATTATTTAAACCTAAAAACCTTTATAAGTTTCTCACTGCGTTTTTAAATTGACGTCCTCTATCTTCATAATTCTCAAATAAATCGAAGCTAGCACATGCTGGCGACAACAATACATTATCTCCTGCTTCTGCAACTTTATAAGCAATCTTTACAGCTTCACTCATAAATTGCGTTTCGATAATAACATCCACCATACCTGAGAATGTTTTCATCAACTTTTCATTATCCACACCTAAGCACACAATAGCTTTGACCTTTTCATTTACAAAAGGGAACAACTCTTCATAGCTATTGCCTTTATCTTCTCCTCCTACAATCCACACTGTTGGTGCATCCATACTTTCTAAAGCATAATATGTAGCGTTAACATTAGTAGCCTTAGAGTCATTGATGTAGTCTACCTTGTTGATTTTGAGCACGTGCTCCAAACGATGTTCTACACCCTGGAAATTCTCTAGGCTTTCCCTTATGGTTTGTTTTCTAATCTTTAATAAATGCGCCACTGTTGATGCAGCCATCGCATTTTTAATATTGTGTTTACCCTCTAGTGCTATACTTTTTGTTGGCATAATGATTTGGTTGTTATCTATTGTTATTTTTATATTCTCTTTATCTATACAGGCGCCATTTTCTAACTTTTTTTCTAAAGAAAATGGCAATAATTTGGATTGAACAGGATGCTTTTCCAACCAACTGGTTATCACTTCATCGTCGGCATCGTAAATGAAAAAGTCATCAGAAGTTTGATTCATTGCAATTCTGAATTTTGAAGCGATATATGCTTCGAAATTGTAATCGTAACGATCCAAATGGTCTGGTGTAATATTGGTTAAAACAGCAATTTTTGGCTTGAAGGTTTGTATCCCGTCTAACTGAAAACTGCTTATCTCCAATACATAATTCGGGTAATCTTCCTCTAAAACTTGTTTCGCAAAGCTGTCGCCAATATTTCCAGCCAATCCTACATTTAATTCTTGCTTTAAGACGTGATTCGTCAAGGTTGCTGTAGTAGTCTTTCCGTTACTACCTGTGATTCCGATAATAGTGGCATCTGTATATTTTGATGCAAACTCTATTTCTGAAATCACAGGAGTCCCTAGAGCTATTAATTGGTGTACTATTGAAACCTTTTCAGGAATACCAGGGCTTTTCATAACCAGATCTGCATTCAGTATTTTAACTTCTGAATGTTGTCCGTCTTCCCATTCAATCTCATGATGTATAAGAACGTTCTTATAATTTTCCTTTATCGTTCCTTTGTCCGAGACAAAAACCTCAAAACCTTTAGCTTTTGCTAACAAAGCTGTTCCTACTCCGCTTTCTCCGCCTCCCAAAACAACGAGTCTCTTCATCTATCTAATCTTCAAGGTCACGATCGTTAAAATGGCCAGCAGAATTCCTACAATCCAGAATCTGGTAACTATTTTACTTTCGTGATATCCTAATTTTTGATAATGGTGGTGTAAAGGAGACATCTTAAAAATGCGTCGCCCTTCTCCATATTTTTTCTTCGTGTACTTGAAATAGCTCACTTGTAACATTACCGATAGGTTTTCTGCCAAGAAGATTCCACATAGTAATGGAATCAACCACTCTTTTCTTACTGCTATTGCTATTACTGCTATGATTCCTCCTATTGTTAAACTTCCCGTATCACCCATAAACACTTGAGCTGGATACGTATTGTACCATAAGAATCCAACCAAAGCTCCTACGAATGCAGCGATGTATATGGTGATTTCTTCAACCCTCGGGATGTACATAATATTGAGGTAATCGGAGAAAATGATATTACCAGATACCCAAGCAAAAATCCCTAGCGTTAATACGATTATTGCCGAAGAACCTGCTGCCAATCCATCGATACCATCGGTTAGATTTGCTCCATTGGAAACTGCCGTGATAATGAATATTGAAGCTAAAATGAAAATGATCCAGGCATACTTACCTAAGTCTGGGTTTATCCAAGTGATTAAATCCGCATAATCGAATTCATTTTTCTTCACAAAAGGAATCGTAGTTTTAGTTGATTTCTCTTCATCCTTAAAAAACTTAGCTACAGAAGTATTTGGGTCTTCTTGAAGCAACTGCTGTTGCTCAACCATAGGTATTTTCTCTTTTACGGTAACATCATTATGGAAATACAATGTTGCACCAACTATAATCCCTAAGCCAACTTGGCCAAGCACTTTAAATCTTCCTTTCAGACCTTGTTTATCATTTTTGAATTTTTTGATATAATCATCTATAAAACCAATGGCTCCCATCCAAACGGTGGTTATAATCAGTAATATGATATAGATGTTTTCAAGCTTCGACAATAACAGAACTGGAATGAGTGTCGCAAGAATAATTATGATTCCTCCCATTGTTGGTGTCCCAGCCTTTTGAGCTTGCCCCTCTAACCCGAGGTCTCTAATGGTTTCTCCTACTTGCTTTTTTTGCAAAAACCTAATGATGCGTTTACCATAAACTGTAGAAATCAGTAATGATAAAATGATAGCCATAGCTGCTCTAAAGGTGATAAACCCAAAGAGTGATGCTCCTGGAAACTGAAATTGTTGTTCTAAATATTCGAATAGGTAATACAACATTATTTCTGCAATTGTGTTAAAAATTCCTGTACTATCTTATAATCATCAAAATCAAAGCGTTCTCCTTTAATTTCTTGGTAGGTTTCATGTCCTTTACCTGCAATGAGAATGATATCATTAGCATTAGCCATTTGACATGCTGCCTTTATCGCTTGTTTTCTATCGAGAATAGAGACTACTTTTTTGAAATTGATTGGCTCTACACCTTGCTCTATATCGTCTATAATTGATTGTGGCTCTTCACTTCGGGGATTATCGCTGGTAAAAATGACTTTGGTACTCAATTCTGAAGCAATGTGCCCCATTTTTGGACGCTTCGTTTTATCTCTATCACCTCCACAACCAACAACAGTTATGAGTTCTTCATTCTTTGTTCTTATTGAATTGATGGTCTCTAATACATTTTTTAAAGCATCTGGAGTGTGCGCATAGTCAACTATAGCAGTGATGTTTTCGTCTGATACAATGTATTGGAATCGCCCACTAACACTTTCTAGCTCACTCATTAATCTGAGGCATTCTACCTTTTCCAACCCAAGCAACTGAGCCGTAGCATAGATCGCCGCCAGATTATAGGCATTAAAGTGCCCAACGAGTTTTGACCACAAATCATTCTCATTGATTTTCAGCAATAAACCTCCAAATTGATTTTCTAGAATCTGCGCTTTGTAATCAGCATAGGTTTTTAATGCATAGGTATACTTCCTTGCTGCTGTATTTTGCAACATTACTAAACCATTCTTATCATCTATATTGACCAATGCAAAAGCTTTGGCAGATAACTGATCGAAGAATCGTTTTTTTACATCTCTGTATTCTGCAAATGAAGCGTGATAGTCTAAATGGTCGTGCGATAAGTTGGTAAAGATTCCACCTTCAAAATACAAACCTTCAATACGGTTCTGATGAATTCCGTGCGAGCTCACTTCCATAAAGCAAAACTCAACGCCTTCATCATTCATCTGCTTTAAATGCGAGTTAATTACTAATGGATCTGGAGTTGTGTGTGTCGCATCATAGGCTTTATCGTCTACCATAATTTTTACAGTAGATAATAACCCAACCTTGTATCCTGCTTTCTTGAATAACTGATATAGCAATGTGGCAACTGTAGTTTTACCATTTGTTCCTGTTACACCTACAAGTCTTAGATTCTCTGATGGCAATTCATAATAATTGGCTGCCATAAATGCTAATGCACTACTAGAGTCTTCAACCTCTACATAAGTAATTCCATCTCTGAGATTTTCTGGCAGTGCTTCACAAACTACAGCTACTGAACCATTATCTATAGCCTTGTCTATATAATTGTGTCCATCGACACTCACACCAGAAATAGCTACAAAGACATCGTGCTCTGAAGCTTTACGAGAATCGTAATTAATTTCATCAATGACAATATTAGTACTGCCAACAACTGCATTGATAGTAACCTTATATAATATGTCCTTTAATGGTGTCACTAAATCGTTAATTCTACGGTTTGATTTTTTTTCACTTTTACACCTTTAGCTATAGATTGCTCTTTTACAATTCCCACACCACTCACTCTTACTTTCAGACCCATATTCTCTAATAATGCCATAGCATCCATAGTTGGCATGCCTTTTACATTTGGCATTATTGTTTTAAATGTTTCTGCGGTATCGAAATAATTTTCAAAACTCTTTTCAGCGGTATTATCATTTACTGCCAAAGTCTTTACTTCATCAATCAGCGGTGTATCTGTATAAATTTTTTGTGCAATTTTTTTGAAGACTGGACCTGAAACATCTGCACCATAGTATCCTTTCTTCACACTTGGCTTGTGGATTACTACAATGCATGAATATTTTGGATTTTCTGCTGGGAAATAACCTGCAAATGAAGAGACGTAACGCTTATTCTCACTCCAATCTTTCATCCAGTATTCCGTCTGAGCTGTCCCCGTTTTTCCAGCCATAGAAAAGTTTTCAGAATGCAAACGATAGCCTGTCCCATGCTTTTTCTCCACTACATTCTTAAGTAGCTGTTGTAATTTTTTGACTGTTGCTTCTGAACAAATCTTCTTGTTTATGACTTCTTTATCGAAAGACTCAACAACATTTCCATATTCTTTTACCTCTCTTAAAAAACGCGGTCTTAACATCTCCCCGCCATTTGCTATAGCATTGTAAAACGTAAGTGTTTGAAGTGGCGTCATTTTTACATTGTATCCATAAGCCATCCATTGCAGAGCAATACCACTCCAAAGCCCATTCTTTACTCTCGGGTCTGGTATTATCGGCTTTCCTTCTCCAAGAATTGGCAAGTCAAGCTGTTCATGCAAATCCATATCATAAAGCCCATCCACAAACTTTTTAGGGTTTTTACCATAGTGCTTATCAATAGTTTTTACAATCCCTGTATTTGAAGACACTTCAAATGCTTTTGAAACGGTTATCTTACCATATCCTCCACGTCGAGAGTCTCTTACCTTGTTGCCATAGAAACTCAAAATTCCTCCTTGCGTGTCTACCACGTCACTTGTGTCTATGACTTTATCTTCTAAAGCAACTGCCAAAGCCATTAACTTGAATGTTGAACCTGGCTCATGCGATTCCCAGACGGCATAGTTTCGTTTCTCGTAGTAAGTTCCTTTTTCCGTTCTTCCTAAATTGGAAATTGCTCTAATTTCACCTGTATTAGTTTCCATCACAACTACACAACCATGGTCTGCCTCATAGTATTCTAATTGTTCTAACAAAGCATGATGCGCTATATCTTGGATATTAGCGTCAATAGTAGTGTAGATATCATACCCATCTTGAGGCTCAACTTCATTATTATCTCTAATAGGTTTCCATTGACCATTACCTATCTTTTGCTTCATTCTGTGACCGTTCTTTCCTCGTAAATATTTTTCCCCAAAAGCTCCGTCTATTCCCGCTCTGGTCACATTTCCTTCCTCGTCAAATCGTTCGTATCCAATTGCTCTATGTGCAATGCCTCCCATAGGATGCTCACGTTTAGTTTTCTGCTCTACAATTAACCCTCCCTTAAACGCACCGAGACTCAATAATGGAAAGTTTCTAAACCTTATATAGTCTGTATAGCTTAGGTTTCGAGCTAAAAGGAAATATCTATTCTTGTTTGTTCTTGCTTTGCGAATTTCTCTTTCGTAATGCCCTGATGATTTACCCAAAAATCTAGATAGCGAATCTGATAAAGACTTTACATTATCTTCAAAGTTTGCTGTAGAAGGGGTTAGCGCATCTAATCTGATATCGTATTTTGGAACTGAAGTCGCCAACAAACTACCATCTGCAGCATAAACGTTACCTCTATTGGCTGGGATTTCAACATTCTTTACTGTACGTTGCTCAGCAAGGCTTCTGTATTTGTCACCTTGAATAAACTGAATGCTCATTAGTTTGAATACCACCGCAAGGACAAAAACAAACATGCAGCCAGCAACAAAATACAATCGGTTTAATATTTGTTTTTCTTCTACTGCCAATGCTTTGTTAGTTGCTTTGAGATTTAACTTTTATTTTTTTTGGTGGTATTAAGGATGTTTTTATTCCTTTTTCTGATACTTTTTTCACGACTGATGATTGCATTTTCAAAGCCATCAATGTCTTTCGGCCTTCAACCATAATCGATCTTAATTCTTTCACTTCATTATTCAACCTTGCAATCTCGTGCACCTTCTGATCTGCACTGTGAGAGCTAGCAATCATTATCAAAGCCAAAACAGATATGAAGATGATCATCCTCCAATTCTTAAATGAATCATCGCTGATCAAAAATTTCCCTCTAAGTATGCCGTATATGTTCTTCTTCATAGCTTCTCTGCTATTCTCAGCTTTGCACTTCTTGCTCTGTTATTTTGTTCTATCTCTTCTGCTGTTGGAATTATTAATCCTCCAACTTTTTTTAATGGCACTTCAAAACGCCCAAATACATCACGCTCTGGCTCTCCTTCGAAAAGTCCATTGCGTATAAATCGTTTTACTAATCGATCCTCTAAAGAGTGGTACGATATAAAGCTTAAGCGTCCTCCTGTTTTTAGTAATTCTGAAGTTTGAAGCAGTAATTCTTTTAAAACCTCCAGTTCTTGGTTAACCTCAATCCGAATAGCCTGATAGATTTGGGCCAGAATCTTGTGTTCCTTTCTTGGTAACAAAAATCGTTGCAAGACCTGTTTTAATTCAACGCTGGTTTCAATGGGTTTATTTAGTCTGGCCGCAATTATTTCTCTTGCCATAGCTGGCGCTTGCCTTAGCTCTCCATAAACTTTCAGCACTGTTCTTATTTGATCTTCGGAATATGTATTCACCACATCATAAGCAGACAGGTCTCCATCTTGATTCATTCTCATGTCTAGCTGCCCATCGAATCTTGTGGAAAATCCTCTCTCGGGAACATCAAACTGATGTGAAGACACACCAAAATCAGCTAAAATTCCATCTACTTGCTTATATCCATAAAACTTCAAGAATCGTTTTACGTATCTAAAGTTTTCGTTGATTAGTAAAAATCGATTGTCATCAATGGTATTTGAAAGAGCGTCTTTATCTTGATCGAAAGCAATTAATCTTCCATTTTCTCCTAGCCGATTTAATATCTCCCTGCTATGTCCGCCACCGCCAAAGGTGACATCCACATACACACCATCTTCTTTAATGTTTAAACCGTCTACTGTTTCTTGGAGCAGAACTGGATTATGATATTCCATTGTCGTCGTCATCTTGTCCCATTACTTCTTCTGCCAAATCAGCAAAATCTACTGTAGCATCATCTATAGCTTTTTCATAGCGTTGCTTATCCCAAATTTCAACGATATGAACAGCTGATGCCATAACCACATCTTTAGTTATTCCTGAAAAGGCCATAAGATCTTTGGGCACCAATAATCTGCCAGAGTTATCAACTTCAATAATCTTCACACCAGCAGTAAAACGTCTTATAAAGTCGTTGTTCTTTTTCTTGAAGCGATTGAGCTTATTAACCTTTGACATAAGCGCATTCCATTCTTCCATAGGGTATAATTCCAAACATGGTTGAAAGACTGCTCGCTTAAGCACAAACCCTTGTTGCAAAACAGGAGACAACTGCTTTTTTAAAGCAGAAGGAAGAAGTACTCTTCCTTTTGCATCTGCTTTGCATTCGTATGTGCCTATTAATGGGTTCAAATATTTGGTTTTAAGCTTGTAACGACTATGATTCAAATATATTGAAAAAAAACCCACATTTACCCACTATATCCCACTTTTGTTAATAAGTTTTCGATGAAGTGCTTAATTGATGCGTTTTGCTAGCATATCTTAGGCAAGAGATGTTCTAATTATCAAAGAATTACAATTTCATTTGAAAGTGGAAAAACTAATGTTGATATCTATCTCATAACCTACTTCTGGGCTCTATAATTGTAGCTTTAAAATATGTAGGATTTAACTATATTTGTTTTTAACAAAAGACCCTATATGGCGCACATTTTAAAAAAAGAAAAAGAATTCAGCTACATAGAGATTGGTGAAGGAACTCCAATTATTGTGCTTCATGGGTTGATGGGTGGACTTAGTAATTTTGATGGTGTTTCAGGTTTTTTTTCTGAGCGAGGCTATAAAATTGTTATTCCTGAACTTCCTATATACACCATGTCTTTATTGAAGACTAATGTTAAAAGCTTTGCCAATTATCTTCATGATTTCATAGAGTTTAAAGGTTTTGACGAAGTGATTTTATTGGGTAATTCTCTTGGTGGTCATATTGGACTTTATCACACTAAAATGTATCCTGAGAAAGTTAAGGCTTTGATTATTACGGGAAGCTCTGGTCTTTATGAAAGCGCTATGGGAAGTGGCTATACTAAGCGTAGCGATTATGAGGTTATCAAGAAAAAAGCTCAGGATGTATTTTATGACCCAGAGGTTGCTACCAAGGAGATTGTGGATGAAGTTTATGCAACTGTAAATGACAGAAACAAGCTTGTAAAAACGTTGGCTATCGCTAAAAGTGCTATACGTCATAATATGGCCAAGGATCTCCCTAAAATGCAAACACCAACTTGCATTATTTGGGGAAAGAATGACTCGGTTACACCTCCTGAAGTTGCAGAAGAATTTAATGATTTACTTCCTGATTCTGAGTTATTTTGGATTGACAAATGTGGTCATGCGGCTATGATGGAGCATCCTGATTTATTTAACGAAATCTTAGATTCCTGGCTGAATAAGCGCGGGTTTTAAAACTTCTAATATCACACTAAATGCATATTAAATCTGCCGAGTTTGTAATGAGTAATTCGGACGTTTCAAAATGTCCTAGCAATACGTTGCCTGAATATGCTTTTATTGGTCGTAGTAATGTTGGGAAATCGTCATTAATCAATATGCTTACAGGTCGAAAAAGTCTTGCCAAGACTTCTGGAAGGCCTGGAAAAACGCAACTGATTAATCACTTTATCATAAATAATAATTGGTATTTGGTTGATCTTCCCGGGTATGGTTATGCAAGAGTATCTAAGTCTTCAAAAAAGATTTTTCAAAAATTTATTACTGATTATTTTTCCAAAAGAACCCAACTGGTTTCAGCTTTTGTTTTAGTAGACATTAGACACAAACCGCAGCCAGTTGATTTAGAATTTATGCAATGGATGGGTGAAAATCAGATTCCTTTTTCGATTGTGTTCACAAAGGCTGACAAGCTTAAACCTAAGGCTATTGAACGTCATGTTGATGAATACAGCGAAATACTATTAGAGCAATGGGAAGAGATGCCAAACTACTTTATTACGTCTTCTAGCAAGTATATTGGTAAGGATGAATTGTTACAGTTCATTCAGGATACAAATGATGAAATAAATGCTTTGAGGAAAAGCTAAGATTCTTATAGTTAGGACTTTCTAGTGTCTAGTTAATCGCTAATTTTTCTGCTCAACAAATTCTCCATTTTCAAAAACTAAAGTTACTCTTCTAGAATCACCTTTATAAAACCCTACGTCTCCATCAAATTCATAATAATCAAAGGATAATGTTTTTGATTCTGGATTAAACTCTAGGTTAATTTTAGCGCCTCGATTTGCTCCTATATACAAATATTTCTCTCCTTGAAATATCGCGTCACATAACGCCAGTTCATTGCCTTTAATTTTATATGCTCTGGCCAAAATATGCTTCTTACCTCCTCCATAAGTTCCATACCCCATAAGTATATAATAGGTTTCGCTTTTGACTTTAAACTCACTAATATCATAGATAGTAACACTTGTAGGCTCTCCTGTACTAAATTCATCCCCTGAGTCTAATCTTTGATATTTTACTTCCCCATATTTTGTTTTGTATTGTATATACGAGGCATAATCATGCCAGCTTCCTCCATTTATTCTATCCCAACTCAAAGTTTTTACTAGACTATCTTCTGATCTTCTAATGGTAACATATTCGGATAATTTTTTAAATGGATATTTGAAATTTGCTGGATCATCAAGACTAGATACCAGCCTTTCTTCTATTATGGGTGCCATACAGTTAGCAATTTCAGTATCAACAGAATAGAATGTCTTAAAAAGACCAGATAAATATCTATCACTAAATTCTTGATCACTTTCTTGGGTATAAGAAACATTTGAACATATAATCAAATTAACTAGTAAGATTGTTAATCGCTTCATTTTGTCTTTTTATTATCCTGTCTTAACGTCTAATGCATCTCTAAGTGCATTCCCAATAAGCATAAAACTCATTACCAAAACCATGATACAAAGCCCAGGGATTATTGCTAAATAAGGCTTCCCGAGAATTATATAGTTGTAGTGATCTTTTATCATTGCTCCCCAACTTGCCATTGGTGGTTGTGCTCCAATACCTAAAAAGCTTAATCCACTTTCGATGAGTATTGCTGCTGCAAAATTGGCTGCGGAAATCACAATGACTGGCGCCATAATATTGGGTAAAATATGCTTGATAATAATTCTGGAGTTTTTAAATCCAAGTGCTTTTGCAGCTGTAACGTATTGCATTTCTTTTACTGAAATCACCTGTCCTCTAACCACTCTAGCCACTTCTACCCACATCGTAAGCCCAACAGCTATAAATACTTGCCAAAATCCTTTTCCAAGGGCTAATGTAATGGCTATGACTAACAGCAATGTTGGTATGGACCAAGTAACGTTGATAATCCACATGATTATCTTATCTACTCTTCCTCCATAAAAGCCGGCTAAACTCCCCATGGTTATTCCTATAATCAATGAAATAAACACAGCAACAAAGCCTATAAAAAATGATATTCGAGATCCAACCAAAATACGACTCAAGTAATCTCGTCCATATTTATCGGTTCCGAATAAAAATTTATGTTCTTTGATGTATGGTTTATAATCACCATTTGGAAAGACACTAAGCGGTATTATTTTAGTATCTCCTTCTTTTTCGCCTTTTGTATATTCTACATAAGTCAGTGTTTCTTCATCTACTTGATAGCTAGAGATAGGCATTTCTACACCGCTATTCTTAACACCAAAAAACAGTTTAGAAAAATAACTTTGATCCGTCTTTATGTCCGAAGGTATGGTAAGCATGCTAACTTTAAACCCTGGCTTCATAGAGTGAATTGACAAATGCATTTGGTTGGCATATTGCGAATTATCTGGCGCTAACACATAGGAAAATATAGCAATGACACCAATTATAGCAATAACCCAAAAACTAAAAACGCCCCAAAAATTCTTTTTGAATTTTCGGAGCGCAAGTTGAGTTAATGAACTGCTTTTTCTATGCATTCAGTATTAGTTCTTTACAGCGACCTTTGATTTGATTTCGTAAGTCATTTTTAAGTCGTGTAGTACGTTTAGAGCTTCTTCAATATAAACATCCTGACTTAGAGCCTCATGCCAACGGTTACGCTTTTGCTTAAGCACAGAATCTTGCTCCATTAGCTTAATTTCATAAGGTAATGACTGAAAAGTAAGGTTTGTTTTATAATCTCCAATTTTATCAAATCGCTTTGCTTCCTCTTCATTGAGATTCATTTCAGCTTTATACTTTTCATAATTCAAAGAATACACTTCACGATCTCTAATCTTCTTTATCCATTGTGCATTGGCATCAATTAATCTTAATTGCTCATTATTAGCCATACGCTCTTTACTCTTTTTGATCGTAGCATCGTAATCAAAGTAGTTGCTCCACTCGTTGAAGTCTACTGCATCAATCTTATCCCAAGGCAATGGGTTCTCCTGATCCTTTTCTCCGATGTCTATATAGCTATAACGGTCTGGAACAATCACATCACTCTTAACGCCTTCTAATTGAGTAGAACCACCATTTACACGGTAGAACTTCTGCGTTGTGAACTTTAATGCTCCCATATCGCCATTACTGTTGTTTCTCACCATTCGGTTAAGGTCTAATACATTTTGTACTGTTCCTTTTCCATAGGTTTGCTTACTTCCAATAACAATAGCTCTTTTATAATCTTGCATAGCAGCCGCTAAAATTTCGGATGCTGATGCTGACAATTCGTTTACTAAAATTACTAATGGTCCATCCCACACAATAGCTTTATCTCTATCGTTTAGAACTTCTTTTGGCTCTCCAGTAGTCTTTACTTGTACAATTGGGCCTTCTTTGATAAATAACCCTGCCATGTCGACAACTGTTTGAAGCGATCCTCCTCCATTATTTCTAAGGTCAATTACAAGACCTTCCATACCTTCCGCTTTAAGGCGCTCTACTTCCAGCCTAATATCTGTAGCTGCATTTCTCTTTTTATAATCTTCGAAGTTCACATAAAACTTAGGAAGGTTAATTACTCCAAATGTTTTTCCTTCTTTTTCAACTTTTGAAGATTTAGCGTAGGTTTCTTCTAACTCTACAATATCTCTTGTAATGGTAATATCTTCAATAGTACCATCAGTTTTCTTAAGCGTTAGCGTTACTTTAGTACCTTTTGGCCCTTTGATGAATTTGATAGCATCGTCTAGACGCATTCCTACTACATTTACACCTTCTTCTTCTTCTTCCTGTCTTACTTTAAGAATATTGTCACCGACTTCAAGTTCGTTTTGACGCCAAGCTGGTCCTCCACTGATAATTTCATTAACCACGATAGCATCCATTTTCTTCTGGAGTCTTGCGCCAATACCTTCAAAATTACCAGACATGGCAACATCGAATCTATCTTTGTCTTCTGGAGCAAAATAGAATGTGTGTGGATCAAACTCTTCTACAACGGCATTAATGTATACTGAAAACCAATCTTTACGTTGTCTATCATCAATAAATACATACAACTCATCTAAAGAGCGAAGTGTAGCTTCTCTTGCTTCTGCTTCTAACTCTTTATCTGTCTTCATTTCTTGTTTACCATCTACCTTATCATTGGTAGCAGAAAACGCTCCTTCAGGAATATCTGAAGCACTCGCCAAATCTTGTTGATTTACCGCATCATCAAAATTTGCAATGGTAGAAAACTTTAACTGCTTTCTCCAGCGCTCTTTCATTTGCTTCTTATTTTTTGCATAAGGCAAGCTTTCATAATCTGTAGAAAAAGATTCATTCAAGGTGAAGTCGAAAGGATCTTCTAAAATTTCTCTATAGATTTTCTTAGACTCTTCTATACGTTCTAAAAGTCTTTGATGCGTAAGGTTAAAGAATGTAATATCGTATTCTCTAAGCTGATCATCTATTTTATCCTTATAGGCTGAAAATTCTTTGATATCTGATTCGTAAAAATATCTTTTGAACGGATCCAATTGCTGCAGATAGTCATCAAAAACATTCTGAGAGAACTCGTCATCAATATTCTTCGGATCAAAGTGTCCTTCTTCGAGAACATAAGTAATCAACTGAATTAATAATTTGTCCTTATTTGGGTCACTAAACTTTTTAGACGTAAAACTGCATGATGCAAATGCTAAAAGCAATGCAAGCAACAAAAATCTATAATTCCTTCTCATAAATCTCATGGTATATTTTTCACTAAAATAAAAGAAAAAACCATGCCAATAAAATTGGCTGTACATAATTTTTTGTTAAACCATTAATAACAAGGGTTTCATCGGTATTTTGTGTATTTTAGTACGGTAAAAAAGTGAACAAAAAATGTCAAAAAAGCCTCTTATCCTAGTCATTAACGATGACGGCATTACAGCACCAGGAATCCGCGCATTAATTGATGTGTGCAACGCTATTGGTGATGTTGTAGTGGTTGCTCCAGATAGTCCGCAAAGCGGCATGGGTCATGCCATAACCATTAATTCTACGCTTTTTGTGGAACATATTACTATTGATGATGGAAATCAGAAGGAATATAGTTGTTCTGGGACACCTGCCGATTGTGTAAAACTTGCTGTAAATGAAGTTTTGGATCGTAAGCCAGACCTTTGTGTGTCTGGTATAAACCATGGTTCTAACGCATCTATCAACGTAATCTACTCTGGTACTATGAGTGCTGCTATAGAAGCTGGTATTGAAGGGATTCCTGCTATTGGGTTTTCGCTATTGGATTATAACTGGAATGCCAATTTTGATGCTGCTAAACATTTTGCAAAGACCATTATTATTAATGCCTTAAAGCAAGGGATTCCGAGAGGTGTTGTGCTCAATGTAAATTTTCCTAATCTTCCTAAAGAGGATATAAAAGGTATAAAGGTCTGCCGACAAGCCAGAGCTAACTGGAAAGAGGAATTTGATAAACGTAAAAGTCCTATGGGACGCGATTATTACTGGCTTACAGGTAAGTTTGTGAATTTAGACAAAGGTGAAGATACCGATCAATGGGCTTTAGAAAATGGCTATGTATCTGTGGTTCCCATTCAATTCGATCTTACAGCCCATCATTGTATCCAGTTATTAAATACTTGGAGTCTTAATGAGTAGTATTTACACGAAATTCATAATTTGGTCTATTAAATTCATCAGTCTATGAAGTATTACATAATAGCTGGAGAAGCTTCAGGAGATTTGCATGGCTCTAATTTGATGAAAGCACTCATCAAACAAGATGTTGATGCAGATTTCAGGTTTTGGGGAGGCGATCTTATGGAAGCTGTTGGTGGTACGTTGGTAAAGCACTACAAGGAACGCTCCTTTATGGGTTTTGCGGAAGTAATTCTCAACTTAAGAAAGATCTTTGGGCTCATTAAATTCTGTAAAACTGATATTGCAACATATCAACCCGATGTTATCATTTTTATAGACAATTCTGGTTTTAACCTTAGAATAGCCAAATGGGCTAAACAGGAAAACTATAAAACGCATTATTATATTTCGCCACAAGTTTGGGCTTCTAGAGCGAGTCGTGTTGAGAAAATAAAACGTGATATTGATGAGATGTATGTTATTCTTCCTTTTGAAGAGGAATTTTACAAGTCTTACAATTATGATGTTCATTTTGTTGGTCATCCGTTGATTGATGCCATTGCAGATCGTTCTCAGGTTGATGAATATAAATTTAGAGCAGAGCACGGACTTAATGAAAAACCAATTATTGCACTATTACCAGGTAGCCGTAAGCAGGAAATCATAAAAATGCTTTCTGTAATGCTCAGTGTTGTGAAGGATTTTACGGATTATCAATTTGTCATAGCTGGTGCGCCAAGCCAAGACTATGAATTCTATCAGCAGTTTATAAAGACTAATAATGTGGCGTTTGTATCAAACGAAACTTATGATTTATTGAGTATTTCTACAGCGGCCTTAGTGACCTCTGGGACTGCAACCTTAGAAACAGCTTTATTTAAAGTTCCACAAGTGGTTTGCTATAAAGCGAATGCCATTTCGTATCATATCGCAAAGCGCATTATTACGCTAAAGTTTATTTCTTTAGTGAACCTCATTATGGATAAAGAAGTGGTTACTGAACTTATACAGGGCGACTTAAACACCAAACAACTAAAACAAGAACTAAATTTAATACTCGATGAGAGCCACCGAGAGCAATTGTATCTTGATTATTATGAGCTAGAACAAAAGCTTGGCGGAAAAGGTGCCAGTGACAAGGCCGCTCAACTCATCTATAACTGCTTAACCAAATCTAACTAAACTATTGAAACGAACACTACTTATACTCTGTATCTTATTATCGCTTAGCAGTTGCAAATCCTCGAAACGGGCTGCATCCAAAAAATCACCCAGAACTACAACAACGACATCCAATAGCTATTCTCCAAAAGCCTCAAAGATTATTAGCTATGCACAACAGTTTGAAGGTGTACGATACAAATATGGTGGTACTACCAAACGTGGTATGGATTGCTCTGGTTTAGTATACACAAGCTTTAATGCGCATGATATTGTGCTTCCACGAATTTCTTCGGATATGGCAAAGCGTGGTGATTGGATCGATATTAAAGCGATACGCCCTGGAGATTTGGTGTTTTTTGCTACACGAAAGAATAGCAGACGTGTTAACCATGTTGGTTTGGTAACCAAAGTACGTGGTGATGACTTTGAGTTTATCCATGCTACGACTAGCAAAGGCGTCATTACCTCATCGATAAAAGAACGGTATTGGTATCTGGCTTATGTACAGGCCAGACGAGTTTTATGATCCTAGCCACCCCAAATTAGTCCATTTTAATAACCTACTTTATGAAATTATTGAGATTTCCTCTTATAGCATTTACGCTATTCCTAATCATAGGCATTCTTATTGCGCATTGTTTTACAATACCAACAAGGTATTCCTTTATATTACTGATTGTAATATCTCTAGTCACATTAATTTCTTCATTCCTAAAGTCTTTTAGAACTTCCTTTGCGTTCTACCTATTAATATTCTCTTGTTTTATTTGCTGTGGTATTGTAACGTATAACCTTCAAGATGAACAACGCTGGGAGCTTCACTATACCAAAATTCAAAATGATGAACCAAGCATTATTACTTTTGAAATTACCAAACGCTTAAAGCCTTCAAAATTTCACCATAAGTATGAAGCTTATGTTCACAGCATTGACTCTTTAAATACCAAAGGCACTATACTTCTTAATATTAAAAAGGATTCTCTGACTAAAGCCGTTTCAGTTGGAAATAGATATTACGCATATGCAGCTTTAGATTCTATAAGACGTTCATTAAACCCGTATCAATTCAACTACAAAACATATCTTCAAAAGCAATATATCTACAGACAACTAACTCTCAAACCTGATGCTCTTATCGTAATAGATTCTTCTAAAACTTCTATTCACAGCTATGCCAATCGCTTTAGGGAGCGAATCACTAATAATCTAAAGGGAAGTTCATTTAATAGTGATGAACTGTCTATAATACAAGCATTACTTCTTGGACAAAGACAAGACATTAGTAAAGATCTCTACACTAATTTCTCAAAAGCTGGCGTAATT
The DNA here is from genome assembly GCF_040493455.1 of Winogradskyella sp. 3972H.M.0a.05. Taxonomy (NCBI): domain Bacteria; kingdom Pseudomonadati; phylum Bacteroidota; class Flavobacteriia; order Flavobacteriales; family Flavobacteriaceae; genus Winogradskyella; species Winogradskyella sp. 3972H.M.0a.05. Next base: position 222,852 of record NZ_JANFDA010000004.1, read on the forward strand.
CATATTCTTGCAGTTTCAGGGTTACATGTTGGTATCATCTTATTCATCCTTCAGTTTTTATTTAGTCCTCTTGATCGATTGAAACGTGGGAATTATATAAAGATGGTAATTATAGTTCAGCTTCTTTGGTGTTTTGCCATCATTGCTGGATTATCTCCATCCGTTACCAGAGCGGTAACGATGTTCACTGTGGTAGCCATAGCAATCAATTTGAAACGCATTACTAATATTTATAATACTCTTGCGATTTCAGCTTTCTTTATTTTGCTGTTTAAACCAATGTTCTTATTTGATGTTGGCTTTCAGATGAGTTACGCAGCTGTACTAGCCATAGTGAGTTTTCAGCCTTTACTTTACAACTCCATAAAACGTCCAAAGTTCATTATTCTAGATAAAGCATGGCAAATTGCCACAGTGACTTTAGCGGCACAAGTTGGTGTATTGCCGCTTAGTCTTTATTATTTTCATCAATTTCCAGGATTGTTTATCGTGTCTAACCTAATTATCATTCCTGCCTTGGGTATTATTCTAAGCTTAGGAATGCTCGTTATTGTATTAAGCTATTTTGATGTACTCCCTGAATTGTTAGTGAAGGTATATAGCTCTATACTCTCTACTATGAACAACTATGTAGAATGGATTTCTGCTCAAGAGTCATTTTTATTTAAAGAAATCTCTTTTAATGAACTTCAAGTAGTCTCTTGTTATCTCTTAATCTTGATAACTTATAGGTTTTTGAAATCAATAAACACAAGAAATCTCATTTTAGGATTTGTTTGTTTGATATTGGTTCAAGTATCTTTCTTGTACAGTCTTTTGAAGGTAAAACAAGATCGTTTTATTGTTTTCAATAAGAATCGATATAGTGTAATTGGGATACAGCATGATTCAAAATTAAAACTACATCATAATCTTCAAGGTGATGTAAGATCTGAGCACTTAGTGACTAACTACAAAATTGGCAATAGAATTGATACCATCGAATCTGATTCAATTGACTATGTATATCAATTCGAAAAGCAAAACATCCTAATAATTGATAGTTTGGGTTTATACAATGTCTCATCATTTAAACCTGATTATGTACTACTCAGAAATTCACCTAAGCTTAACTTGAATCGTTTGATTGATAGCTTGCAACCAAAACAAATCATTGCTGATGCTAGCAATTACAAATCATATGTTTCGCGTTGGAGCGCTACTTGTTTACACAAAAAAATCCCTTTTCATAGTACTTATGAAAAGGGAGCATTTATAATTGATTGAGATATTTAACCTTTGAAAGAGGGTTGAAACGCAGCATAATACTCATTAAACTGCTCTTGAGATTTCATCTCTTTATAGTCATCGTCTTTAAACAGTTTTAAAAACAGCTCTAATTGCTGTGGTGATTTGTAGCCTTTTATTGGCGCAATCATTTTGCCATCTTCATCAAAAAAGACCATTGTAGGGAATGCACTTACTCTTAAGTAACGCGTTAATTCGTGTGAAGCATTTCTACGCTGAGCTTTTGCTGGATCATATCCTGGATTTGAAAAAGTTCTGCCGTCGTAGGAGATTGTAGAATCACCTTGTGCATTGAACTTTACTGCATAGTAATTTTTGTTAATATAATCTGCTACATCCTGATTTTTGAAGGTGTTTTTATCCAACATCTTACATGGCCCACACCAAACGGTGTATACGTCCATCATTATCTTTTTAGGATTCTTCTTTTGAAGTTCTAAAGCTTCTTCGAAACTTACCCAGTTGATTTTGTCACCTTGCTTCTTTTGCGCTGTGCTTAAAGTAGTTCCCAGAACTGCGATAAGCATAAATATTACGGCTCTTTTCATAACTCAATTTGTTGCAATTTCCATTCCGAACTTACAAAAAATGCGCCTGAAAAGGCGCATTTTGCGTTTATTTTAACGTTTTATTCGATTATCGAACTCCATGCATTAGTTTTTTCAATAATGGGTGTAATAATAAAGCAACTATACCCATTCCAATTGGAATCAATGTGAAAATCAAGAAAAATCCTGACAAGCTATGCTCGGCTGTTATCTTTTCAATATCACCTCCTACATAATGTGCTAACTTATTACCGATCGCAATAGCTAAATAATACACCCCAAACATGAAGGCAATCATTCTGGCTGGAATAAGTTTACTCAAATAGGATAATCCCATTGGTGACAAACACAACTCTCCCAGTGTATGGAATAAGTAGGCCAATACTAGCCATGCCATACTTAAGCTTGCTGTTTCTGCTCCAGCAGGTACATGTCTTGCCCCAAAAGCCAGAAATGCAAATCCGATCCCTAATAAGAATAATCCTAAGAAATATTTTACGGATGCTGGCGGATTGTAACGGCTATCCCACCACTTCGTAAATAGTGGCGCAAACATAATGATGAATAGTGAGTTTAGAATCGCAAACCAGGTTACTGGTACTTCAGTCTCTGTTGATTGAAATTCAACATATAATTTGTAAATCACAATTGCCCAAACAATCACAAAGCTGAATCCGAGAATTGTATTAGATAATCCTATGCGATTGAATGTTTTTCGGAACAAACTCAATAGTACATAGGTAATAATTGCTAATGGAACTACAGTAACAATAAGATCAACAACTTTAAAAGTTGTTGCTGCACCACCTTCTAATAAGCGGTCTGTAAAATCTCTTGTGTACAGTGGTAACGATCCCGCAGCTTGCTCAAAAGCCGCCCAAAAGAATATGGTAAACAAACAGAATATCGCAAAAGCAATCATTCTATCGCGTTCTATGGTAACATATCTAGGAATTCTGATAATGAGTAGCAAAATGAATGCTACGGCAGCTAGTAGAGCAAAGAATAAGGAATCGCCCATTCCTGCAACGGTGAAATTGAGTGTTTGAATATCTCCAATTTTACTTAGCGGATCATTAATGATGAAAATAAGTGCAGATATAGCAAATACAACTATTAAGACGACATCTATCATTCTGAACTTATTAAGTCTAGGATCATCGCCTGTTTGTCCTCTGAAAATCTCTTTGGCCACTTCAACAGTGGAGTGGGATTCTATTGGTTTTATTGGTTTGTCCCCAACTGTTCCAAATAATGGTTGTGCAAAATAAAACTGAAGCATTCCGAGTAGCATGAAGATTCCTGCTAATCCGAAACCATAACTCCAACCTACTTTTTCGCCTACCCATCCACACATCATGATTCCAAGGAAAGCACCGGCATTAACACCCATATAAAAGATATTATAGGCACCGTCCTTCTTTTCATCGTGTCCTTCGTACATTTTTGAGATTATAGAGGTCATATTAGGTTTGAAGAACCCATTACCTAGTATAAGCAGTGCAATTCCTATGTAGAGAAATGTAGGTGTTTCAACAGCCATCGCGGCATGACCAAGCGTCATCAATAAGGCGCCTATCACAACAGCCATACGATAACCTATTTTTTTATCGGCTAGCCAACCTCCAACTAAAGGTGTTAAATATACAAAAAGTGCATAGGTTCCTAGTAAAGATAAAGCAGCTTCAGTACTCCAGCCCCAACCTGGATTTTCTCCGGTTACTAATCCTGTAAGGAATATTACCAATATGGCACGCATGCCATAGTAAGAGAAACGCTCCCACATTTCAGTAAAGAATAGTACAAACAACCCTGCTGGGTGCCCCATTACCTTATTCTCAAAAAAATTCTCAGATGATTTATTCATATCGAAAAAGTTTAGTTAGTAGAAAACCCTCAGAAAAGAGGGTTTTTATATGTTAATTATCCGCTAATTCGAAGCCTTCAGCTTCTTCATGCATTGTACGCTCATTATCTTCTGCCCCATGTGTTAAGGCTTCTAGTTTCTTTCTGAACAATAGAACCAGAGCTCCAAAAATCACACAGAATACAGCAATACCTGTAAAGATCGTAAACTCTCCAAATTTTGAGGCTGACTCACCTAGTAGACCTGCTAATTTATTCCCAAATCCTGTCATCGCAAAGTAAACACCCATCATAAGAGACGCATATTTTAGTGGTGCCAATTTAGTAATATAGGATAGTGCTACTGGAGAAATACATAGCTCACCAACTGTATGGAATAAATAAGCTAATACTAACCAGTACATTGCTGAAGCTCCAGTACTTTCAAATTCTGCTGAAGCTGCAGACATAAAGAAGAATCCTGTACCCATTATTATAAGACCGATAATCATCTTGAATAAAGAGGTAGAAACTTTGCCTTTTAATTTTCGATTAGCCCAATAGGCTGCAACCGAAGTTCCTAAAAATATGATAAACATTGCATTGAGCGATTGGAACCAAGACGCTGGAACTTCCCAACCCATAAGCATTCTATTGGTGTTTTCTTTAGCATAGATGTTCATTAAACCTCCTGCTTGTTCGAAAGCTCCCCAAAATACGATTACTAATAAGAACGAAATAAAAAGTACTACTATTCTATCCTTCTCAATTTTAGTAAGTGGCTTTTTCATAGCTTCTTTCTCTTCAGCATTTTCTGAAGTTCCAAGGAAATTACCAACATGCTTTAAATGTTTCTGACCTAACAGATATTGAAGTAACCCTAAAGCCATTCCGATTCCTGCTAATCCAAAACCATAGTGCCATCCATGAACTTCGCCTACGTAACCAACAATTAAACTTGATAAGAAAGCTCCAATATTAATTCCTATATAAAAAATTGTAAATCCTTTGTCCCTTCTTATATCTCCTTGCTTATATAAACCACCTACCATTGTAGATATATTTGGTTTTAGCATTCCTACTCCAGCAATAATCAGCCCAAGACCTGTATAAAATGCCCACATTTGTTCTACAGCTAATATACTGTGCCCCAGCACTAATAGAATTCCACCATAAAGAACAGATTTCTTTTGTCCTAAAAACTTATCTGCTATCCAACCTCCAGGAATAGACATAACATATACCAACATGGTATACCATCCGTAAAGCGCTAACGCTTCACCATTTGTCCAACCTAAACCAGCATTATCGCTATGTACTTCTGCTACTAAATACAGTACTAAAATTGCTCGCATACCATAGTAGGAAAAACGTTCCCACATTTCTGTAAAAAACAGCACATATAATCCGACTGGATGTCCAAATAGCTCTTTCTGTTTTATAGTTCCTGAATCTGCCATAAAATTTATTATTAGTTAGTTATAGTTTATCCTTTGATCTTAATGTTTTCCTTTTCCTCCTCTTTGGAAGTTTCCCTTTTGTCTCCCAGAGTTTTGTGTACAAAGTTGGTCATCTTCTTATACAAGTGTAATCTTGTATTTCCGCCATAGATACCATGATTCTTATCAGGGTAAATCATCCACTCAAATTGCTTATCTGCTTGTATCAATGCTTCAACCATTCTCATGGTGTTTTGTACATGAACATTATCGTCTCCTGTTCCATGGATTAACAAAAAGTCACCTTCTAATTTATCGACATGGTTTATTGGAGAATTTTCATCATAACCGCTTGGATTTTCCTGAGGAGTTGTCATGTAACGTTCTGTGTAGATTGTATCATAAAAACGCCAGCTTGTTACAGGTGCTACTGCAATAGCCATACTGAACACGTCGCTACCTTTGAATAGTGCATTACTACTCATAAAACCACCGTAGCTCCATCCCCAAATACCGATGCGATCTTCATCAATATAAGGTCTTTTGGCTAACTGTCTTGCAGCCTCAATCTGATCTTCAACTTCATATTTCCCTAATTCTTTTTGAGTCACTTTTTTAAAGGCTGCTCCTTTAAGACCTGTTCCTCTTCCGTCAATACAAGCCACAATATAGCCTTCTTGTGCCAAGTGCTGATACCAGTAATCGTTGCTACCATTCCAACGGTTTGCTACCTGTTGAGAACCTGGTCCTGAATATTGGTACATAAAGAGCGGATACTTTTTATTTGGATCAAAATCTGCTGGTTTTATCATCCACATATTCAAGTCGTTTCCATTGACATTGATCGTACTGAATTCTTTCTTGGACGTTTTATAGTCTAGTAGTTTTTTAGCGAGTTTATCATTGTCAACAATACTTTTAATAACGTCTCCATCTTTTGAGTCATTCAGCGTGTATTCTGGTGGTGATGTTGCACTAGAGTGTGTATTGATATAATATGTAAAGTCAGCACTAAAAGCTGCTCTGTTAGTACCATCAGTTTTAGAAAGTCGTTTCTTATTTTTCCCATTCAAACCAATACTGTAGATGTCTCTATTGATAGAACCATTCTCTACAGATTGATAGAAAATACGCTTAGACTTAGCATCATAACCATAGTAGTTCGTCACTTCCCAATCACCATTTGTTACTTGATTAATTAGCTTTCCGTTTTTATCGTAATGGTAAATATGGTTGTATCCGTCTTTTTCACTAGTCCAAATAAAGCTATCGTCTTTCAGGAATGTTAGGTTATCTGTAACATCAATGTAAGCGTTATCTGTTTCAGCTAAAACCAAATTTGAAGACATTGTTGCAGCATCAATCATCCAAAGGTCCAACTCATTTTGGTGACGATTCATATACTGCGCACTTAACACATTGGGTTGATTAGTCCATTCGATTCTTGGAATGTAATAATCTGAATATGGCTTACTCACTTTTACCTCTTTTGTAGAGGCATCACCTAAGTCATAGATATGTAATGATATTATCGAGTTTTTCTCACCTGCCTTAGGGTATTTAAAAACTTGTTGAGTTTGGTACAAATCTCGCCCGTATACATCCATAGAGAATTCTGGAACTTCTGTTTCATCGAAGCGAATAAAGGCTATTTTATTGCTAGATGCATTCCAATCGAACGCTCTTACAAAGGCAAATTCTTCTTCATAAACCCAATCTGTAATCCCATTGATAATTTTATTCTTAACACCGTCTTTAGTGATTTGAGATGTAGTCCCAGTAGTTAGGTCTTTTATGTGCAGATTGTTCTCAAAACCGTAGGCTACTTTAGTACCATCTGGAGATAACGTTGGCTCCTGAATTAATTCATCAGAAATCCTTATCAGGCTCTTGTCTTCTGTATTGTAAACATAATAAGTTCCCAAAGTAGAGCGTCTAAAGACTGGAATTGATTCGGTAGTTAGTATCACCTGCTTTTCATCCTTGCTAAAAGTGTAGTCTATGAAATATTGAATTTCTGAAAGGTCAGCAGAATTTAATAATGTTTTGTCCTTACTTAATGTTTTATAATTGTAGATATCAATTGAAGATGTACCGTTCGTCCTATCAAAATTTAAAACAGAATATTGTTTTCCATTATTCATGGAATGAAGCGATTGCATTCCTTGTGTTCTAAAAGTTCCTCCCCAAATATCTTCAAGAGTAATCTCTTTATTCTGTCCAGTAAGTGAAAAGGTAAATAAAAAGGCAAAAATCGCTAAACTTTTGTATATCTTCATTAAGGTAGTTTTTTTGACAAAATGATGCCAAGTTTACTAAAAATAATGCAAAAAACCGTAACTATTAACAGTAAATCCTTATTATTAGTAGTACTCGCACAATATTCATACCAAGAATAGTATCTTTGCAGGAATACAAATTACAGACAAACAGATAGTATGATTAAAGGGTTTTCTAAACTGTCTAAATCTAAAAAAATTGACTGGATCATTGAACGTTACTTCAATGGTAATGATGATGCTAAGTTAGTTTTACAGCAATATTGGAATACCAACGAAAAGCTTCAACAATTACATGATGAGTTTATTGAAAACACCATTACGAATTATTATTTACCATATGGTGTTGCTCCAAACTTTCTAATCAATGGCATCAATTATACTATCCCGATGGTTATTGAGGAAAGTTCTGTTGTAGCTGCTGCAAGTAAAGCGGCAAAATTCTGGTTAGATCGAGGTGGTTTTAAGGCTGAAGTTTTGTCAACTACAAAAGTAGGGCAAGTCCATTTCACATACTCTGGAAACAGTGAAACATTATTCGACAGTTTCGAATCAATTAAATCCATAATCATTAGTGATGCTAAACCAATCACTAAGAACATGGAGGCCAGAGGTGGTGGTATACTAGACATTCAGCTTAAGGATAAAACGGTTTTGATGGCTAATTACTACCAATTGCATTGTACGTTTGAAACCTTAGATGCCATGGGCGCTAATTTTATTAATTCTTGCCTTGAGCAATTTGCAAAGACTCTAAAGCGTGAAGTAGGCTGTAGCCTTGATGGTGATCTGAATATTACTATGAGTATCCTATCTAATTATGTGCCTGAATGTATTGTTAGAGCCTCAGTGACCTGTAAGGTTGAAGACCTCAATGAAGACCCAAACATTACTGCTGAAGATTTCGCCACAAAGTTTGTACAGGCAGTCAAAATCGCAGAAGTTGAACCTTATCGTGCGGTGACTCACAATAAAGGTATTATGAACGGTATCGATGCTGTGATACTTGCTACAGGAAATGATTTTAGAGCAATTGAAGCTGGCGCTCATGCTTATGCGGCAAAAGATGGTCAATACAGTAGTTTAACACATGCTTCTGTTGAAGATGGTATTTTCAAATTTTGGATTGATATTCCTTTGGCGTTAGGAACTGTTGGAGGTTTAACACGTCTTCATCCTTTAGTGAAGTTCTCACTTCAGCTTCTAGGCAACCCATCGGCTAAAGACTTAATGAAAGTTGTTGCTGTGGCTGGTTTGGCTCAAAACTTTGCAGCATTGCGTTCTTTAACAACGACAGGTATCCAGCAAGGGCACATGAAAATGCATTTGATGAATATTCTTAATCAGGTTGAAGCTAATGATTCTGAAAAATCTACTTTACTTGATTATTTTAAGGACAAAACTGTATCTCATAGCGCTGTAATACAGGAGATTAATAAATTGAGAAATTGAGGACACTCGGTGTCTGAGCGGAGTCGAAGACACCATTAATTTTATGCCAAAAGGATTCGTATATATTCTAAAATGCTCAGATGGCTCTTATTATACAGGGAGTACAATTGATATTGAAAAACGTTTATTAGAACATCAATCTGGTCATGGTGCCAATCATACAAAAAAAAGACTTCCTGTTACTTTAGTTTATTTAGAAGAACATCAACGAATTGACGAAGCCTTTTTGAGGGAGAAACAGATTCAAGGCTGGAATAGAACCAAAAAAGAAGCTCTTATAAATAATAATTCACATAAACTCCCAGAACTATCCCTTGCATATAGAGATATCATCTCTAAAAAAGGAGGCTTCGAGAACCTCAGCCTCCAAGATCAGGAATACATGGTGACTGAGGCTCTCGAAGGCACTAATCAGAAAAACACCTTCTTTAGCAACGGCAAGTTATTACTCACAGGTGAGTATCTTGTTTTGGATGGTGCATTATCTCTTGCTTTACCAACTAAGCCAGGTCAATCTTTGTCTATTGAATCTCTAGATAAGCCTGAAATCCATTGGAAAAGCATTGATCAAAAAGCTAACGTTTGGTATGAAACTGTTTTCTCTATAAGTGATGACAGAATTCTAAGTCAGAATGACGATAAAGTTTCAAACAGGCTTGTTCAGATTTTTAAAGCTTTAAAAGTATTAAATCCTGATTTCTTTGATACAACTTCAGGTTTCAAAATTGAAACCCATTTAGATTTCAATCGAGAATGGGGACTTGGAACCTCTTCAACATTAATAAATAATCTAGCGACTTGGACTAAGGTTGATGCCTATGAGCTACTAAAACTTACTTTTGGAGGAAGTGGTTATGATATTGCTTGTGCTCAGCACAATTCTGCAATTACTTATCAACTTATCGATAATACTCCGATAGTTACTCCAGTTGAATTTAACCCTGAATTTAAGGAGCACTTGTATTTTGTTTATTTGAATACAAAGCGAAACAGTAGAGACGCTATAAATCAATACAAGCAAAAGCGACCTATTTCACCTTCTGTAATTGATGACATAAATAGTATTACTGAAGAAGTAATTCACAGTACTAGTCTCACCGAATTTGAAAGACTAATCAGTAAACACGAAAACATTATTTCCAAGATCATTGAACAAGACACTGTAAAATCAGTTTACTTTTCAGATTTTGATGGAAGCATTAAAAGCCTTGGAGCTTGGGGAGGTGATTTCGTTTTAGCAACTTCTAGAACTAACCCTGAAGCGTATTTCAAAAGCAAAGGCTTCAATACTATTATACCCTATTCTGATTTAATTCTATAATAAAAAAAGGCTCCACAAATTGTGAAGCCCTTTAAACTAGTGTTTAGTTAGTTATTAATAAAACGTTGCTCTATTGTCTTCGATATCCGCTGCATCTTTTAAAGCATTCAACACTTTAGATTGTGCTCCGTTTGCTCTGGCAGTTGTTAATCGTTTAACAATAGCTGAATAGTTATCTAGTTTAGTATAGTCATTAGCCTTAGTAACTTGCACTAAGTATACGCCTTTCTCACCATCAATAAGTTTAGAAGTTTCTCCTTCTTCTAGTCCAAATGCAGCACCAACAACTAATGGTTCTTTACCTGCTCCAGCTAGCGTTGGGTTCTTCATATTTAATGCTGCAGCCGTACGCTTTGGTTGCCCTTGGTTTTTAGAGACTTCCTCAATTGTACTAGCAGTAATTTTATCTCTAATAAGCTTAGCCTTCTTCTCGTTTCTGATTTTATTAAGTATAACTGGAGAAGCACTTTCTGGGTTCATTAAACCTTCCTTATTCTCTTTAACTAGTTGTACTACTACAAATCCTTTACCAGGAATAGAGAAACGCTTGTAGTCTCCTACTTTAGACTCATCTTCAAAAGCCCAACGTACAATCTGTCTTTGATTTCCAAGACCTGGAATATTTTCTTCCAATTCTTTAACCGTTACTGGTCTTACCGTTAACTCTCTTTCTTTTGCTAACTCTTGGAAGTCTCCATTTTGTAGTGCCAACTCAAACTTCTGTACATCGTTAAACACTTTATCTTCTGTAGCTGTAGAAGGCTCTATTTTCTTAGCTAGTGTAGCTAGTTTTAAAGCTCTACTCTTATTCTTTTGATCTAAGATTTCAATAACATGGAAACCGAAGTTAGTTTGTACGACATCCATATCTCCTACATTGTTTTCGAACTCAAAATCATTGAATGGCTTTACCATAGTACCTTTTGGGTGGAAATCGTATTCACCACCTTTATCTTTACTTCCAGGATCTGATGATAATTCTTTAGCTAAATCTGCAAACTTTGATCTGTCGCTTTTTACAACATTAAGAACACTATCTGCTAATTTTTCAGCTTCAGCTACAGTTCTTGTTACATCTGGACTTGGATTTTGTACGCCAATATGAGATATTAATATGTGTCTTACTTTAACCGAATCTGGTAATTGCTTTGACTCAATTACCTTAGTCAATTTGTAAAACTCTCCCTCTTTGTATGGCCCATAGTATTCGTCTACTTCAAGGTTGAATATGCTATCGCTAACTGCTGCAGGTACCTGAGATTTGTTAACATAATTATCAACGAATTTAATGTCAGAATTAAGGTTTATATAATCTGCGATATCAGTTGCTTCTAACATTCCTACGATAGTGTCCGTATATACAACGCCATCTTGCTCAGTAGATTCAACTCTCGTTTTTAAAGCATTAAGAATTCCTGCTTGGATATCTTGCTCATCTTGTTCTGAAGCAATTTCATTGAATTCAACGAAAGCAATTTCTCTGCTTTCTTCAACTTTGTATTCATCTTCGTTGTTCTTAATGAAATTAGTGAAGTCTGATTTAGTTACTTCAACTAAACTGTCATTAATTGTTGTATAAGGCACATAAACAAAGCTAAGATCTACAGTTTTAGATTCTGACTCATACTCTGCTTCTGCTTCATTGATCGTTGCAGAAACTCCTGCTTTGACCATGTTGTAGTAAGATGTTCTTAGTCCTCTTGAAGCAATGCTTTGCTCATTATTAACCCATTCGTCGTAGTTTATTTGAAAGTTTCCAAGTGGAGCTCTATTTGGCTTGATTTCCTGAAGGTTAGCTATAAACTCGTTCAATCTATTTTCATCAAAAACTCCTGCTTCATTTTGAAACTCAGGGTAAGAGGCAAAATTGGTTTTAAGCAACTCTCTCATTTGATCTTGCTCTACTGATAAGCCTAATTCCTCAAACTCTCCATTCATGATTGCTGTTTCTACCTCTTGATTCCAGATAGAGTTTACAGCTTGTAGGGAAGAACTGTTAGGTCCAAGACGTCTTTGAAAGTTCTCAACGCGCAACGCGAATTGATCTCTTTTTATATCTGTTCCGTTAACCGTTCCTACTACATCCTGAGAATTTCCACTGAATGCATCAGTATTTCTAAACAAGTCTGCTAATACAAAAGCAAATAATGCCATTGCAATTACCAATATTAAAACTAATGAACGCTGTCTAATTTTATTTAAAACTGCCATTGTATCGTATTAAGTTCATTTAAATAAGTGTGCGAAAATAGTATTTTCCAGCTAATTAAAAAAGCAGAATAACGGTTTTTGACCTCCTATTAACGTTTTATTCGAGGGAAAGTAATTCTAGTCTTACAACATCGATTTTTGTTGACGAAACCTCAACGATTCTAAATTGAAATTGTTCTATGGTAACAACATCATCTTTTTGCGGAATCTCTTCGGTTACATTCACTATAAGTCCGCCCAAAGTTTCATATTGCTCACTTTCTGGAAGCTTAAGTTTGTATGTTTCATTAATGTAGTCTACTTCTAACCTAGCCGAAAGCATGTACACGTTTTCTTCTATTTGTTGGTCTATAAGCTCTACCGAATCGTGTTCATCTTCAATTTCACCAAAAAGTTCTTCTATAATATCTTCAACAGTCATAATACCAGAAGTCCCTCCATATTCGTCTATAACCACAGCTATACTACGACGTTTCTTGGTAAGGATATTCATTACATCCTTTACATACATGGTTTCCGGCACAAACTCTACTGGTAATAAAATAGACCTGATACTTCTCGGTTTTTTAAATAATTCGAAAGCATGTACATATCCTAAGATATCATCAATTGAGTTTTTGTACACCAATATTTTTGAACAGCCTGTTTCGATAAACATCTGGCTAAGATTTTCAATAGATTCAAAAATATCAATCGCAATGATTTCTGTTCTAGGCACCATAACCTCTCTGGACTTCACATCCGAAAACTCAAGGGCATTTTGGAAAATCTGGATTTCATTATCTACCTCATCTTGTTCTTCAACAGATTCCATTTGCTCACTGATATAATTCCCTAGTTCTACTTTGGAAAACGCTAGCTCTACCTTATCGCCTTCTGTCTTAAAAAATTGTTTCAATACAGCATCCGAAATCCAAATGACAAAATCAGAAATGAGGTAGAACAATACATAAAATACATACGCTGGAAGTGCAAATAATTTAAGTAGTGTATTGGCGTAAATTTGAAAGAATACTTTTGGCAAAAACTCAGCAGTAAGTAGGATTACCATTGTAGATATTAGTGTCTGAGAAAACAACCTTAAATCCGTAAGTAGGTAATCAATAAATTGATACGATGTCGGCAACATACTTTGAAACCAATTCACCAGAACATCACCCATCACAAAGCCATAAACCACCAGAGCTATATTATTACCAATAAGCATAGTGGTAATAAATTTTGAAGGTTTGGCCGTTAGTTTTTGAAGGATTTTCGCAAGAAAGCCATCTTGCATTTTTTCAATCTCAATGTGAATCTTGTTGGAAGACACATAGGCAATTTCCATTCCTGAAAAGAATGCAGATAGCAATAAAGAAAGGATTATGATAAGTATACTATAATCCATGGCTTAAGGCTTTCGCCTATCTTCAAATTTTCTTCTGAATTTTCTTCTGAAAAAGAACATAAATATTGCCAATGCTGTAAATAACAATGACATGTATGATCGACTTCTATTCTCGCTCCAATGCTCTATAGCATCCCATAAAAACAATGCTGCGAAAAATATATATGCAAATTGAAAAAACTTTAAAAGTTTCATTGATTATTTTTTGATGGTACAAAGATAGCTAATTCTCTATTTGAAAATCACTATCATTCATTCCAAGTATTTGGATGTCCTTGAAATCGATATCCGAGTCTAAGTGAAGTCCTAATGTATTTTGTGTAGTAGAGCGCATACGGAAAGGCTTATCTGTAAAAATCCACTCCAATTTTTCGTTATAATACAACTGCTCTGTAAATAGTGTGTCTTTATTGTATGTTGCCAAAACGACATTTCCCCTTAGGTCAATAAGGTTCTTTTCAATATAGTTAACTGCATAATCAGACGTGACTACAGTTTGATTTTGGTCTTTATCAAATAGGATGAGACGAATACCTTCAGGAAATTCGAAATACCCAAAATCCATGTTGGAATAGTCGAGCATTTTTGGGCTTATTAGGTTCGCCGTGATTTTACCAGAATCTGTATACTTCAAGTTGATATGATCAGCAATTCCGACGGGTTCATTTTGCAAAACACCTATTTGCTGAACTTCTTTGAAGTTATTTTTACACTGAAAAAACAAAGCCATAGTGAATACCATGGCTAAGTTTTGTAATATGTGTTTTGTTTTCAATCTCATTTATAGGCTTGGTACTTTTACCGATCTTCCGATCCAGCATCCAATTTTGATTGTTTTACCAGCCATATCTTCATTGAAGATATCTGCTCTAGAAGGTGCTTTAGCTTCATAGTTACCAGCTTTTACGCCTGCTTTTTTAAGCTCATTAGCTGCTAACCAGAATACTGCTCTCTTGTTAAAGTTTGTATCTCCACATCTGTTAGCACTTTTAGCATACATAGCTGCAATAGAGATGTGAGGTTTTTTATCAGACGGGTTAAGCTTTAAAGCTTCCGTGTAATATTGTCTAGCTTTGCCATAGCTACCCTTATCCTTGTACTCTCTAGCAATCTTTTTGTAAAGTTTTGCTTTTTTGAAAGGATCTGTTTCTAAACGTACTGTTTCATCAAAATACTTTTGCTCTCCAGTAAGTAAGTATAGATAGAATGATGTACTAGCATTAGGCTCTAAGCTGTGCTTTTGCTCCACCAACTTTACAAATAAAGGATCTTCTTTACATCCTTTAGCATACATTCTGTTCATTGCACGTTGTAACCAAACGTTATCATTCTTATTGCTTTCAAAATTCTTGTCGTATAGTGGAATTAAAACTTCACAGTTAGCTCTGTCTCCAAGCTTTTGATCCATACTTCCAGAAATCTTAGCATAGTTTTCTAGGTAGCTTGAGTATTGCTTCTTGTATCCATTCTCTTTCTTAGTTAATGCTGTTCCAGCTTCTTCCTTTTGCATTAACTTGTTTAATCCATCAGAATTCTTTTTTACTTCTTCTTCTACCTTCTCATTAACATCATCGTACTTATCGAACATTGCCTGAGCAGGTTGTTTTCCAGCGTCAAAAAGATCTACCACTAAAGAAAAGTAAGTATACAATCTCTGCGGGTGCTTGAAGTTAGCTTTGTCTGTTTTGAATGCGCTATCAAACTCATCGTACAAGTTTTGGTCACTTAATCCTAAGTCTTTCTTGTACTTATACTTAATCTGAGCAATCTCACTTAAAACGTCTCCTTTTTTGTAGTACTTAGTAAAGTACTGATTTCCTTCTCCCAGTAGCTTCACAAGATCATTGATGTAAGCTACCTTCTCTGAACCAGAAGCATTTTTAATTTTGTGGTTTAATATCTTCTCACCATATTGATATATGGCTCTGTTGAATTTAGGGCATTTCTTTCTTACTGCCATCCATGGCTCATAAGCTTCATCATATCCTTTAGGATCTTTCTTTCCTTTTTTTGCAGCATCAGAGAACAGAGTAAGGTTCGTCATACATTCTTCATCCTGTTGTGCAAAACCTATATTAAAGGTTATAAGAAGGGCGGCTAATAATACAGTAATTCTCGTTTTCATCTTCTTAATTATTATTATCGTTAGTTAAATTTTCGTTTCATAAACCATCTATCATTCAAAGATAAACTTATATTAAGGTTAAAGAAATTCTCTTGTATTAAATTTTGGTTAGTAGTTCCGCGCTGTCCAAACTCAACACCAACATTTGCATTTGAGAATAATCTTCCAACTGGTAATCCAACTCCAAAAGATATGCCAAACTCATTTATGGACTCATTATTAATATTTAGACCAGTCCCTTCAAAACGGAATCCTGCTCTGTAAACCACTCTTTTAAAGTAACTTGAAAATGAATTATAATCTGGAATGTAAAATCCGCCAAAGGCTACAGAAGACGCATTCTCAAACGTTGAGTTTGCAATATTAAAGATTGGATTTGCAAACTTCGATGTGTTTTGATAGGTATATTCAGCTCCTGCAAACCACTTTCTAGGCTGACCAATTCCCGCTCCAACTGATAATCTTGAAGGTAACGTTAGGTCTGTTTTATTTAATCCGTTTGCAACTAAATCTGCGTCAATAGTGTTAAACACAAACTCCTGTCCTGTAATATCATTGATAACTATTGTTGAAAATGACCTGGTATTATTCGAAGTTAGGTTACTTTCTGGCGTATATGTAGCTGATGCCATTAATTCTAACTTCTCGGTAAGCATATCTGTATATGCGATACCGAAATTGACATTCAGTCCACTTAAGTCTGATCGGTTGTCTTCCCTAGTTTGAAACTGGGTTAATTCTCCTTGGTCATCATAAACAAACTCGATTACTGTATTCTGAACGTTACCAAAATTATAGCTCACATCTGCTCCTATCCTTAGGTTTTCAGTAATCTGGTATCCAAGCCCCACAAAGGCTTTGTTGAGACCTCCTTCGCCACGATATCTATTCTCTGCATCACCAGCATCGTTAAGCGATTCTAACTTATATCCTACAGAAGTATAGGGCAACAATCCAAAGCCTAGTCCAAATTTACCCATTGGAACATTTAGTGCTAAATAATCGAATGTTGTTGCATTAGCTTTCTCACTTCCTGAAGCGGCTTCAAGATTAAGATCACTATAACTAGCTCCGACAGCAAATTTCACTGGACGACTTTCATTATCAAAAAGCTTAATATTTTTCCCTGTATAATACGCTGGGTTTCTTAAGTTAAGGTGAATACTATCGGCATAAACGCTTAAACCTCCCATGCTTCTGTTTTCAACTGTTCCTCTAAACTTCAAGGAACCAATACCATAAAAAGAATAAGGAGAAGCTGTACCTTCTTGCGCATTGATATTGAGCGCAAAAACACATATAAAAACTACAATAAGTTTTTTGATCATTCGTCTAAGTTATATTCTAAAATAAAGTTCAAACCTTCCAAAAGAAAATTCGAGTTGGCAAATATGCCACTTTTTAATTGGTTAGACAAGAATTCGGCATCTCCGCCTGTTAAAATAACTGTTAAATCCTTGTGTTTTTGGGAATATTCTTTAACAATCCCATCAATTTCATTAACAATCCCATAGACCACACCAGAGTGTATTGAGTTAGCCGTTGAGTCTCCTATGAGATTTTTGGGTTGCTCTGTTTCCAATAACGGAAGATTTGCAGTTAAATTATTTAATGCTCTATATCGCAGCCTAATTCCAGGCGAAATTGCACCTCCTTGATATTCATTTTTACTATTAATAAAATCATATGTAATGCATGTGCCTGCATCTATAATAAGCGCATTGGTATTAGGGAACTGTTGTACAGAGGCACTTACCAAAGCGATACGGTCTACACCTAATGTCTTTGGTGTTGCGTAATTATTTTTGAAAGGGACTTTAGTGTTATTATCAAGAATTAAAACATTCAGCTCCCGTTGTAATGTATCGACTTTTGCTTTGGGTAATTTCCCGACGGATGAAATGATGGCCCTTTCAAACTCATCAAATTTTTTGAGTGTAGTTCTTAATCCTGAAATAAATCGCCTTGTTTTTGAAGTGATCTTATCTACTAATTGACCATCTTTAAAAACAGCAAATTTCACATAGGTATTTCCAACATCAATGATGAGATTCATATGTCTTTTGAAAGCTGTAAATTTACGAAAGCGATTTTTTATATTTTTATTTTTGCCAATAATAAAAATGCGCATATATTTGCATCCGCATTTATGCAACTGGTACCTTAGCTCAGTTGGTAGAGCAACGGACTGAAAATCCGTGTGTCCCTGGTTCGATTCCTGGAGGTACCACTTTAAAACCCAGACAAATTTGTCTGGGTTTTTTGGTATATAGTCTTAAAATCCCCACTTTAATCCTAGACCTATATAGTGGTTTTCATAACTTCTGAATGCAGTCGATGTTACTGCTGTTTGGTTAGAATCTCGATTAATGCTCGAAGCAGTAAGTGTTAGAAAAAGATTCTTATTTAGACGCCTTTCCAAGTCAACATAAGCCGTGAAATAATCATATTGAATATTTTCTGTTAATAGTCCTTCATTGGTATTGGCCTGCAAATCGTTGTAGACTCTATTACGATAACCTACTCTAGCCTTTAATTTCCAATCTCCTGTTTTATATGAAGTACTGAGTGTGGGTGACCATTGGAAATAACTTGCATTACCTTGAGTAGTATTATCATTTCGCTTCATAATACTAAACTCTGGCTCTACAGACCATTGTTTTGTTATTGGAAATTCATAAAATGCTGTTCCGGAAATATACTGCCACTTGCGATTAGTGATATTAGCTCCAGTCAGTGAACGCTCATCATAGATACGATTTTGATAGTTTAGTATTACTCCATACTTATGCAACTTATGATTACTCCAAAACACATTTTTTGTTTCTAGCATTGCAGTTAATGCATTGTACTGAAAATCTCTGGTTTCTGTTGGATCGTAATCTTTATGAATAAAACCAACTTCTAGATAAGTTCTATTTTGTTTTATGGGTCTAAAGTGCAACCCCGTTGTGAGGGTATAGCGTTTATAACTAAACGGAGTTCTCAAAAATGCTTCATCATTATTAATAATATTTTGCTCCTTAATCTGAAACTCTAAATCTGTTTCCCATCTCGTATGCCCAACCTCGCTCGACTTAAATTGATAGTTTAGTGCTGTCGTGAACTTATATCGATTAAAATCCTGTTGCTCAAAATATAATCGATTTCTTGTTGACGCATTCCAACGTAATTTGTTTTTAGAAGCCTTGTAAGTGTAGCTTACATATCCATTAACATCTTGATAAAAACTATTTTGCCACAGATCGTCTCTGTTCATTAGTTCATCTTCTATTTCTAAAGTTTTTGGATTCTTCAGAATATTAAACTCATATCCAGATTGTGTTTCTAATGAACCTTTCCAGTTCTGAGCATTGATCTTAAATGCAGATAGGCCAATCAAAGTAAAAAGGAGCTGTTTTGTATTCATAGATTAGTCATTTTTGGTATAAGCGATTACTGAACTATTTTTTTCATCAATCGAAACCACAACTTCAGATGATGATTGTTGTACATCTACTGTTACTACAATTGGACTATTAATTTTTTCATCCATTATGTTATGAGAACTAATCGATAAGCCTAGCACAATTACTAATAAGGCTAAATATGGTATTGGGGATTTTTTAAATGTCATGATTTGGTGTTTTATGATTTTACTCTTTAAGTTGTTTACTCTTATTTTACCCTACCTGCTGTAGTGTTTTTTTTAATCCTGTTTTATTTACTAGTTGAATTCCAAGACCTGGACGTACATTCACTTCCATAATCATAGGTCCTTTTTTTGCATCTAAAACAATATCTACACCCAAATAATTCAATGGGAAGTGTTTGGATGTTTCAATTGAGATTTTTAAAATTTCTTCCCAAAATGGAATTGCCTTTCCTGCAATTAGAGATTGACTGTCTGGATGTAAGTCCATATAGTGACTGCCATCATAACCTTGAGTTAAGACACCATTCTTCATGTCAATTCCAATTCCGATTCCTCCTTGATGTAGATTTGCCTTTCCATTAGACTTCTTAGTAGGCACTCTAAGCATAGACATCAAAGGCTTTTGATTGAGTAGAATCACTCTAAAATCTGGTACTCCAGATGGGTAAATCTCATGGAAAAATGGATGTGGCTCAATACATTCCTCTATAAGTACTCTATCTTTTCCGCCAAGTGAATAAATACCCATAATGATATTTGCCATGTGATGATAAACCTGTTCATCTTCAATTACTTTACCTCCCGAAACCCAACGTCCTTCTCCATCTTTCCTTAAAATCTTTATTCCGCCACCTCCAAAACCCTTTGAGGGTTTTATGGCCAAAGTATCATAAGCATCTAGAGTTTTCCATACGGACACAATATCACCTATCCGCTCTATAACTGCATAGGTTTTTGCACAGGGTATATTGTATTCATGTAGAATAGTTTTTGACATCACTTTGTCATCAGCAAGCTTATAATGCTTTCTCGGATTATTAGGATAAATAAAAGACGCATTGCGTTCATTAATCCCTAAAACTTCCTGAATTCGTTTCTTTTTAAACCACATACTCAACTAATTAAGAATTGAAATCTTTTGTATTCAGACAATCGCAATCCGATCCACTTACCAAGCAATAAGGTTATAGCCAATACAACAAAAACCATTTCTGGAAAGACAATAAAAAAAGACTCCACTGCTTTGGATACTATAATCACATAACAAAGTGTAGTAGCTAATAACGTTTGGAATAATATCTTGAATGAATCCAGATAACCCTCCTCCACCACAGAGCGTGTAAATTGCTGTGATACCAAGGCTAAAACAATAATTGGAAACAAAGTGAATTGGGTTAACGCTTCTATCTTAAAATAGGCGCCAATTAGTGTGCTAAATAAAATCCATAATATGGTAAAGGTTAAAATGATGGTAAGTTTGGGTGTGTATAAAATCCCCCAAAGATCTAACACATAAGATAGCAACCCAATGACGCCTATAGTAGCTACAAACAACAAGATTCCTATATAAAAATCTGTTGAGGCTAATGAAAACGCAATAAGAATAGATAAAAATGTTCCAAAAGTTTTAATTCCTAAAACATTTCTGAACACAGCAATTATAAGCCCACAAATAGGAAACAGTAAAAGCATCTTTAAAATATCATAAGAGATAATTTTTTCCTCTATCAGCATCCAAATTGGAGATACTTTTTTAGAAAATTCGGCACTATAAAAGGCATTGATATAAGTGTTGGTTGTTTTCTCTTCTATGGCATAATTGTAATTGAAGTCGGAATTAGCACTTCTAGTCAATAATACCTCATCTCCATTATAAATTTCCAAGAAATTAGCTGGTAAAAATGCAAAGTGCCCATTGAGTGTATCAAAAGGAATCCATTGATCACCCACTAAAATCTCTGCCCAAAGGTGTGAAGTTTTCTTATTAGCATTTTCCAAAATAAGCCCTCCTTTAGTTCGCGCAGAAATTCCTAAACTCCTAGCTAATGCAACAAAAAGTCTCGACTTTCCATTACACGACGCTTTATTTGACTTTAAAGTTGCTAACGCTCCTGTAGATTTACTTACAGATATTTTTGGTATTGCATAGCAGTAATCAAATAGAGCTTTTAACGTCGATTTTAAGTTTGGTTTATCCTGAATCAAACGTTTTGCCAAAGTTTCAATCTCTAGATGGTCGCTTTCAATTAAGTGTTCCGATGCTATATAATCGCTATTAGAACTATAACCCGATAACAAAAGAGACTCATCCAATTCATACTTTATGGCTTTTCCTTTATACAGAAACTTATAAGCTATAGTGCTAAATTTATCAGAGGTCACTGAACGCCAGATAGCTCTTGAGTTTTCAGCATGCTCCTCTTCAAAATCAAAATAATCGGACTGTACATGAACTTCAGAAATCTTCTGACGCTGATTGCTTTTCGGTATAAAGGTTTTTAAGGATAGTGGTTTATTGTCTTTGGGATTGATATAAAACTGATACGTGACTTCATAGATCTTTTGTGGAAGAAATTTATCATAAGACCCATAAAGTTTTACGCCTTTATAGATAAAAACAGAAAGCGGAAGGATAATAAAAACCCAAACCGTTAGTGTATACATTTTTTTTGAGATCATGGTTAGATTCATTTTTGACCTTAAAACCGTCATCTGCTTTTTTACCCTACCCCTTTGAAAAAAAATTATCTTTGTTTCAAAAGAATCACCTTTGAAAGAATCATCTGTTTGCGAAGAGCATGTTTATAATGCTGTTTACGAAGAACATTCGCAATACTTATACAATTTTGCGTATTATAAATGTGGCGATACAGCTAAAGCAGAAGATATTGTTCAAGAAGCTTTTATACGATTATGGAATAATTGTGCTAAGGTTATTTTCGAAAAAAGCAAGGCTTATCTTTTTACGGTAGCCAATAACTTGTTTCTAAATCATGTTCAGCATCAAAAAGTAAGACTCAATTATCAAAGGCAAGCAACAAGTACTTCTAAAACTAACGAGAATCCAGAGTTTTTAATGGAAGAAAAGCAGTTTATGCATAAGCTAGAAGCTGCGATTTCTGAACTCACTGAAGCCCAGCGCGAAGTGTTTTTAATGAATAGAATCGATGGCTTAACTTACAAAACCATTGCTGAAACGCTCAACATTTCTCAAAAAGCTGTAGAAAAACGAATGCATAAAGCACTGGTTCAACTCAGGGAAAAAATTGGAAATATTTAGCACGAGGTAGGGTAAACCGAGTTTAGACAGTTATAAGGTCAAATAACAGGCGTATGAATAAAAAAATACATAACGATGATACTTTTTTAGCACGTTGGCTCTCTGGCGAACTATCGCCTGAAGAACAAGAAGCCTTCGAAGCGTCTGAAGACTTTAAAGCATTCAATGCTATTGCAGAACGCTCGCAGCAGTTTTCGATTCCAAAGTTTGATAAGAACAAAGTAAAATCTCAAATAGATAGTGCACGATCTTCTAATAAGAGTACGCCAAAAGTAATTAAACTAAGACCATTATATTGGACAAGTGGTATTGCAGCATCTATCGTGCTTTTCATCACTGCATACGCGTTATTCTTCAATAACATTGAGCACACTACTTCTTTTGGGGAGCAAGATACCTATGCTTTAGCAGATGGAACTACAGTACAACTAAATTCTGGCTCTACTCTAAGTTACAAACGTTGGAATCCTTTTGGGAATCGTAATGTTTCTCTAGATGGGGAAGCTTATTTTAAAGTCACTAAAGGCGATAAATTTACAGTAAAAACCGACCAAGGTTCTGTCTCTGTGCTAGGAACAGAATTTAATGTTCAGACACATGATCAAAATTTTGAAGTCAATTGTTATGAAGGTAAAGTTCAGGTAACGACTACTCTAAAACAGGTGATTTTAACTCAAAACAAAAACTTCAGACTGAGTAACAACCAAACTGAAGAATGGATTTCCCAAGAAGCGCAACCAACTTGGATCAGTGGCTTAAGTTCATTTAGGGATTCAAGTTTAGAAGCAGTAATAAAAGCACTAGAACGTCAGTTTGATGTCAAATTCACTTATGACGATTCTATAAGACCAGAACAATTGTTTACTGGGAGTTTCAAGAATGATAGTTTGGACATTGCTTTAAAAACCGTTTTTGTTCCTTTCAACATTTCTTATGATGTTATAGATTCTAAAACCATAAAATTGTCTTCAAATTAATCTATGAAGCGTTACTTATTGATTTTATTCACAAGTCTGTCTTTCGCCTTAACCTTTGCTCAGAAAAGTTTTCAGTACACCATGGAAAACAAGCCTTTGACATTGGTTCTAAAGGTCATTGAAACCAACTTTAACGTTACCTTTTCTTATAGCAATGAAGTTGTGAAAGATAGTTATGTTACTATAGTTGGTGACTTTACTTTAGATGAAATTATAGACAAGCTTAATGCTGAAACTCCTTTTACTTTTGAAGCTGTAAGAGCCAATAGCTATATCATATACAAAACTAAAGAAAATGCTTTCCCAGATGATGAACTGAGCTTAATCGCTCTAGACAATGTATTTATCAGCGCCTATATTGCCCAAGGTATTGACAGGGAATCTAGCGGAGCTATTAATGTTAAAACCGACAAACTCAATACGCTTCCTGGAATGGTGGAACCAGATGTAATGCAAACGGTTCAACTTCTTCCAGGAATTATCAGCAGTAACGAGTCTGCAACAGATTTACAGATTAGAGGTGGAAGCGCTGATCAGAATCTAGTACTCTGGGATGGTATTAAGATGTATCATACAGGTCACTATTTCGGAATGTTTTCCGCATTCAATCCATATGTAACCAATAGCATAGATGTCTATAGAAGTGCTACTCAAAGTCGATTTGGCGATCGTGTTTCCGGGATTGTAGATATTCAATCCAAAAACGATATTCCTGAAAATATTAAAGGTGGATTTGGATTTACTATGACTCATGCTGATGCGCTTTTAGAACTCCCAATAGAACAAGAAAAGTTAGCAGTAATTGTATCTGCAAGACGCTCTTACAACGATTGGATATCAACCTTTAC
Organism: Winogradskyella sp. 3972H.M.0a.05; assembly: GCF_040493455.1. Lineage (NCBI taxonomy): Bacteria > Pseudomonadati > Bacteroidota > Flavobacteriia > Flavobacteriales > Flavobacteriaceae > Winogradskyella > Winogradskyella sp. 3972H.M.0a.05. Next base: position 247,266 of record NZ_JANFDA010000004.1, read on the forward strand.
AGCAGACAACTATTTTGATCGTGTGTTTCAAAGTACACGAATTTCCACAAACACTAATCTTGTTCAAGGAGACGAGCAGTTTAGAGAACTTAATAATGAAGTCACTTATTTAGACAGCAATTTGAAAGTACTCTGGAAACCAAGTGATAAAGATGATATCTCTGTCAGTGCCTTGTATGTCAAAAACGATTTGGATTATGCTATCGAAGATGTAGAAGATGAAAACGTATCTTCAGATCAATTAGATCTCAAAAATCAAGGCGCTTCATTGCATTGGAAACGCCAGTGGAATAACAAATGGCAGCATCAATTTCAAACTTATATTTCTGACTATAATTCTAATTATGTTTTTAATGAGAATGAAAATTCTGTGTTAACCGAAAGCAATAGACGTTTTAATCAAGTTAAAGATTTTGGTATTGCATTAGAAACCCAATACAAACTTTCCGATAATGATAATATTTCTGGAGGCTACCAATTTTATAACACTAAGATTGATTATACATTGTCTCAATTAGATGATATTGAAGAAGACTTTCAAGATGCATCTTCTAACTCCCTAAATTCTCATAACTTGTTTGTAAACTATGAAAAAAAATGGGAGAATTTTATTCTAAACTCTGGTGTAAGAAGTACCTACTTATCATCCTTAGAAAGGGTCTATATCGAACCAAGAATTAATTCCACATACAGCTTCAATAAGCATTTTAAGTTAAATGCATCTGCCGAAGTAAAACACCAAGCAATTAGCCAATTTATTGAGTTTGATGCGCCTTTACCTCTAGAAAACACTATCTGGACGGTAGCTGATAATGAGGATAACTTTGTAATTCGCAGTAAACAATTCACTTTAGGGTTTCTTCTGAATAAGAACAATTGGCGAATCGATGTTGAAGGCTATTATAAGAAGCTCGACAATCTGTCTTCTTATCTGAGAGGTTTTAATAATGCTAATGCAGCAAATAATGATGTCTTCTCTAAGGGTGATGGTGAAACTATCGGTATAGACATTTTGGTGAAGAAAAAAATTAACGACTACAATACCTGGGTAAGTTACACCTTAAGTAGAACACGTCAACAATTTCCAGAAATTCAAGACGGTAAGTTCCCAAGCCTATCGGACAAGACACATAGTTTTAGGTGGATACATCAATACAAATGGAATAGTCTAGAACTCTCTCTAGGATGGCAGTACAGTTCTGGAAACCCATTCACGAGAGCTCTTAGTATTGCCGAAGATGATGACAACGATTTCTTTATCGAGTATGAAAGCAGGAATAACTCGAGATTAAAAAGTTATCATCGTTTAGATGCTTCAATAATGTATCATTTTGACATGTCTAAAAACAACAATCTTAGAGGACAACTAGGTCTTTCGTTTATAAACATCTTGAATCGAAAAAACGAGCTTAACAAAACTTATCAGATTGACGAGGTTGATAACGCTCCAGATCCTGTTACTATTAACGATTTGCAAATTCAAGAAGAAACTAATTTTGGACTCAAATTCACACCAAACATTGTCCTTAGAGTTTGGTTTTAAAATCGCTTAGTAAAGTTTTTACTTTTTCTGTAAACATTGCCATTTAAAATCGACATTATATTGTATATTGATTTTTCGTTCAAAAGTCAAAACAATTAATTATGTCAAAATCATATTACGACCCAGCAGATCTTAGAAAATTTGGAAACATTACGGAATGGAGTGAAGAGTTGGGCAACAAGTTCTTTGATTACTATGGCAAAGTCTTCGAAGAGGGTGCTTTGTCTGCACGTGAAAAGTCTTTGATTGCATTAGCGGTAGCCCATACCGAACAATGCCCTTATTGTATAGATGCCTATACAAAAGATGGATTACAGCGTGGTGTTACTAAAGAAGAGATGATGGAAGCCATACATGTTGGTGCAGCTATAAAAAGTGGTGCTACATTAGTTCATGGCGTTCAAATGATGAATAAAGTAAATAAACTAGACGGATAATTTTATATCTGATGACTAAACTAAAAACACAATCTTTACGCAAACGCGAAAGCGAACTCGCCAATAGTAAACGACAATTAGAAATACTATCTAATGGTATTTTTCAAAATGGTGAGTTACCAACTTTTAAGGATAAGATAGCCGAGACCAATCAATTTCCGTTGAAAGCTCAAAAACTGGAAATCCTTCAGATTAATGTTGGATACATGTGCAATCAGGTTTGCGAACATTGCCATGTGGATGCAGGTCCAGATCGAAAAGAAATAATGACACGTGAGACTATGCAAGAGTGTTTGGAAGTCATCAAAAAAACAGGTGCGCATACACTAGACCTTACTGGAGGTGCTCCAGAAATGAATCCAGATTTTAGATGGTTTGTTGAAGAAGCTGCCAAGGCTGGAATCAAAGATTTCATTGTGCGTTCTAACCTCACCATTATTAGAGCCAATAAAAAATATTACGATTTACCTGAATTCTTTAAGAAACATAACGTCCATGTTGTGTCTTCAATGCCTCACTGGACAAGAGGCAAAACTGATAAGCAACGTGGCGATGGTGTTTTTGATGCATCAATACAGGCCTTAAAGGATCTCAATGCAGTGGGTTACGGTATGCCAGATAGTGATTTAAGACTCGACTTGGTTTACAATCCATCAGGAGCGTTTCTACCAGGAGATCAAATGTCCATGGAAAAAGATTTCAAAAAGGCTTTGATGGAAGATTTTGGAATTCAGTTTCATAATTTATTCGCTATTACTAATCTACCAATTTCAAGGTTCCTAGATTATCTTATTGCTTCAGAAAACTACGAAGATTATATGTATCAATTGGTTGATGCCTTTAATCCTTCGGCAGTGGCCAATGTAATGTGTACTAACACGCTTTCTGTGAGCTGGGATGGTTATCTATACGATTGCGATTTCAATCAAATGTTGAATCTCCCTGTAAATAGTAAAGCAAAACACATTTCAGAATACAATGAAGAACTACTAGAAGGTAGAAATATCGTTATCTCTCAACACTGTTATGGCTGTACTGCTGGAGCAGGAAGTAGTTGCCAGGGAACTGTAGCTTAATTCTCTTTGAAAACACTTTTATTCTACATATTCACAGCGCTTTCATTTATGAGTTTCTCCCAAGAATCCATTAATGATATCTTAAAGAAGTTCAATTCTGAACGTATCCCTTATATTTCTGTTGAAGAATTGGCAAAGTCAAACACCAATACTATTATCTTGGATGCTCGTGAAAAAAGAGAGTTTGACATCAGCCATATTAAGAACGCTGTTTTTGTCGGATACGATAATTTTGATTTAGAAGCAGTAAAAAACTCACTACCAAATAAAGATCAGCAAATAATTGTGTATTGCACATTGGGTGTTCGGTCAGAAGATATTGCAGAAAAGCTAGACAGTATCGGTTATACTAATATTTATAACCTTTATGGAGGAATTGTAGAATGGAAAAATAAAGATTTTAAGGTTTATGATTCCAAGGAAAAAGAAACAGAAAATGTCCATGTCTGCAATGAATATTGGAGCCAATGGTTGAAGAAAGGAATAAAAGTCATTGATTAGCACCTAATGCCTAATGCCTAATGCCTAATGCCTAAAAATAATCTAATAATAATATTCACGAGAAACCCAGAGCTTGGTAAAGTAAAGACAAGGCTTGCTAAAACTATTGGAGACGAATCGGCTTTAAACATCTACCGCTTTTTACTCGAGCACACGGAGAAGGTAATTAGAAACATTGATTCCGATAAAGCTGTTTATTATTCAGTTAGTATTCGAAGCAATGATATGTGGCAGGATGATTTGTATTTAAAATACAAACAAGATGGAAACGATTTAGGTGAGCGTATGCTTAACGCCTTCCAAAATGCTTTCAACGATAATTATGATAAAGTAATCATTGTAGGCAGTGATCTTTTCGACTTAGAAGAAAAGCATATTCAATCCGCTTTTAACGCTTTAGACAATAATGATGTAGTCATTGGACCTGCAGAAGATGGTGGCTACTATTTGCTTGGCATGAAGACTTTACACGCAAAAGTCTTTCAAAATAAACAATGGGGAACAGAAACGGTTTTTAATGACACCATTGATGATTTAAAAAACGAAAGCGTATTTTTGTTAGACGAATTAAATGATGTTGATACTTACGACGATATTAAAAACAACAAAACACTAAAAAACTTCATCTTACAGAATGATTAAATATATAAACGAGACTGTAGAATACTTACAGGAAAAAGGGTTCGAAAACCCTGAAATCGGAATTATATTAGGAACTGGCTTAGGACAATTGATAGATCACTTAGACATCATCAAAGAAGTAAGCTATAATCACATACCAAATTTCCCTACAGCAACTGTAGAGTTTCATAAAGGGAGACTCATTTACGGTACTCTTGAAGGTAAAAAAGTAGTCGTCATGCAAGGACGCTTCCATGTATACGAAGGCTACACCTTACAAGACGTAACTTACCCAGTTCGAATTATGGAAAAACTTGGTATCAAAACACTTTTGGTATCGAATGCAGCTGGAGCAATTAACCTTGATTATAAAAAAGGTGAGTTAATGCTTATTGAAGACCATATCAATTTACAAGGTAGTTCTCCATTAGCATTTAAAGGCGTTGAAGAACTTGGCGAGCGTTTTGTAGATATGAGCGAACCTTACAATGTTGAAGTAAATTCGAGATTCAAGAGTATTGCAAAAGACAAAGGCATCACACTACATTCTGGTGTTTATGCTAGTGTTGTAGGGCCACAATTAGAAACCAAGGCAGAATACAGAATGTTGAGGATTATTGGCTCAGATGCTGTGGGAATGAGTACTGTTCCTGAAATTATTGTTGCCAATCATTTAAAATTAAATGTCGCTGCTGTGTCAGTTTTGACAGATGAATGCGACCCAGATAATCTGGAACCAGTTAGCATTCCAGATATAATGGCTGCCGCTGCTGAAGCAGAGCCTAATATGATAACACTATTTAGAGAATTAATTAAGACCTTATAATATGAGTTATTTAGAAACCACTCACGATGTATATAAAGAAGCTGCATTGACTCCAGATGTTGGATTATGCTGCACTACAAATCCTATTTGGGAACTACCTGGATTGAAAATTCCAAGGATCATGCAAGAGATGAATTACGGATGCGGTAGCACTGTACATGCTAGAGATCTTACGAATAATCCCAAAATGCTTTATGTTGGTGTTGGAGGCGGAATGGAATTGCTTCAATTTTCATATTTCAATCGTCAAAAAGGTGGTGTTATCGGTGTAGATGTTGTTGATGAAATGCTTGAAGCATCTCGTAAAAATTTCAAAGAAGCCGAAGCACAAAACGATTGGTTCAAGAGTGAGTTTGTAGATTTAAGAAAGGGCGATGCTATGAATCTTCCTGTTGAAGATAATAGTATAGATGTAGCTGCTCAAAACTGCTTGTTCAACATTTTTAAAGAAGAAGACCTTAAGAAAGCTATCGCTGAAATGTACCGCGTCTTAAAACCTCATGGTCGTTTGGTAATGAGTGATCCAACTTGCGAGCAAGAAATGAACGAAGGACTTCGTAATGATGAACGTCTTAGAGCATTGTGCCTAAGTGGTAGCCTTCCGATAAAAGACTATGTGAAGATGCTTACTGATGCAGGTTTTGGCACTATAGAAATTAGAGCTCGCAAACCTTATCGTATTCTTGACCCTAAACATTACGACACAGACGAATTAATATATATTGAATCTATAGAAGTCGCTGCAATCAAAGATCCTATGCCAGCAGATGGCCCATGTGTATTTACCGGTAAAGCTGCAATTTATTTTGGTGATGATGATTTTGTAGACGATGGTAATGGTCATATTCTTTTAAAGAACCAACCTCTTGCCATTTGTGATAAAACTGCCAATGCTTTAGCATCACTAGGTAGAGACGATATTTTTATCAGCGAATCCACGTATCATTATGATGGTGGCGGTTGCTGCTAAACAATTAAAATACTTTTCATTAACCTCTCCTGTATTATCTTGGAGAGGTTTTTTTGTGAAAATTTTATAGGAATTAGTGTAAGGTCACCCTGTGAGCTTTGACTATATTTTCTAGATTCAAAATCAAAAACCTTTTAATGAGATTTAACCATTTTTTCTTTGCTCTTTTTTTATGTTTTACCGTTTCCAGTTTTTCTCAAGAAACTACAGGGCGTTTAGAAGGAAAAGTTACAGATATAAATAATTTAGCTATTGAAACCGCAACAATTTTGGTTGTTGATACGGATACCAACTTCAAGTACGGTAGTGTTTCACAAGCTTCTGGTTATTACTTAGTAAATAACCTTCCACCAGGTAATAATTATAAAATCGAAGTAAGCTTTCTGGGCTATAAAACAGAAGTAAAAGAAGAAGTTACAATAAGTCTGGGCGCTACAACGATTAAAGATTTCATCCTTAAAGAAGACAATGAATCTCTGGATGAAATTGTCATTGAAGTCGACCGTAACGGATTGAAAAAGGATAATGAGCAACTAATCTCAAAACGTCTTATTGCACAGACACCAACAATTAATAGAAGCATTCAAGATTTAACCAGAAATCTACCTGAAGCTAACCTCAATTCTTTTGCTGGTGCTAGTAACCGTTTTAATAATTTGAACATCGATGGCATTGCTAATAATGATGTCATAGGATTTCAGGAACCCGCTAGTGGTGCAGCAGGATCATCTGCTAATGGAACTCCAGGCAGCTTATCTAGAACTCAACCAATAGGCTTTGGTGCTATTAAAGAGTTGTCTGTAAAAACTACTCCTTTTGATGTTAGTATTGGTAATTTTATTGGTGCAAACATCAATTTGGTTACCAAAAATGGAACCAACAAAACCAAAGCAGATGTATACGCATTTGGAAATAACCAAGCTGTAATTGGTAAATATGCCGATGGTATTAGGCAAGATGTGGAAGACTTCTATGACGTACAGTTTGGAGCAAGTGTTGGTGGCGCTATTAAAAAGGATAAGCTATTCTACTTTGTCAATTTTGAACAGGCGTTAAGCAACCTTCCTGTATTGAATGCTCCTGGTAGCTCATCTTCAAATATTAGTTTAGAAACTATAGAACTCATTTCTAACACGCTTCAAGATCGCTATGGATATGACCCTGGAACATTTACTTCTTCGGAATTAAAAACTGCCAGTACAAAACTTTTTGCAAGGTTAGATTATAACTTATCCGATAAGCATAAGCTTACATTGCGTAACAACTACGTGAACAGTTTCTCGGATAATTTGGAATGGAACGAATCTATTTTCAATTTTGGGAATCAAGGTTACAGACACAATAGTGTTGCAAACAGTTTAACAGCCGAGTGGAATGCTAATTTCAGCAATACAAGTTCCAATACACTTTCGTTTGGGTATAACAGAGTAGTTGAAGATAGAGACTTTGACGGACGTGTTTTCCCACATCTGGAAATTCAAGATGCTTCAAACAGAATTTTTGCAGGAACATATCGTGAAGCTTCAGTTTATAATACTAAGCTGAATACTTTTCAACTCACCAATAAATTCACCTTTAATAGAGACAAACATACTTTTACGATTGGAGGCTTATTACAATACAACGATATTGATTATGGCTTTCTCTCTGCATGGAATGGTCGTTGGCAGTATCGATCAGTTGAGGACTTTATTAATGACAATCCATCTCGTATTCGAGGTGTTTATAGAACGAGCAATAACACGTTTGATTTTGTAAGTAGTACACCTTCAGCAACGGTAGATGTGCTCACAACAGGGTTTTATATTCAAGACCGTATTCGTTTTAATGACTACCTAACTGTTTCTGCAGGTATTCGCTTAGATAATCAAGCATTTTTGACTGAATTACCAGTTAGTGAGGAAGTGAGAAATACGCCGGAATTTAGCCGATTTGACAATAAAATTAGTGCTGCGCCTCATATAAACCCTCGATTAGGTTTTAGTTACTATCTCAATGAAGATAAGAAGATTCAGCTTCGTGGCGGAACTGGTTTATTTACAGGGCGAATGCCTTATTTGTGGTTTGCTTATGCTGAATATATTTCTGGAACGGATTACTTTAATGTTGATATCAGACCTGACAGCCCTACTCCAATTGTTGAAAATGTAGAGGATTTGGCTGCGCAGCAGCCTGGTTTGACGGAAATAAACTTAATTGACAATGATTTTGAACTTCCTAGAGATTGGAAAACTAACCTCGCAGTAGACTTCAAGCTTCCTAATAAGTTCAATCTGACTCTTGAAGCATCATATACAGATGTTGTTAATGGTATTTTCTTTCAATCCATAAACAGGCAAGATAATCTTGGCAACTTCTCTGGAGCTGATAATCGCCCTTACTTTCTGGAAACTGGTGATGCTGTAAAGATCAATCCTAATTTCACGAATGTTTTCTTAATAACAAACACGGACAAAGGGTATCGTTATAACTTAACAGCTAGTTTGACAAAGAGGTCTGAAAATTATAATGGATTTTTAGGGTATACTTATGGAAAAAGTAAAGACATTTCAAGTACTGTGCGAAGTTCACCTGCAGCCAATTTTGAATGGAATCAAGCTATAACTTCAAATGATCCTGGATTGTCCTTTTCTAATTTTGATTTGAGGCACAAAATAGTGTCTTCGCATAGTTATAATTTTAGACTATCTTCAAAAAGCAACTTATCTGCTTCATTGTTGTACAATGGTACTTCAGGGAGTCCTTTTTCTTTCGTTGCACAAGGTGATGTCAATAGAGACGGTTCTTCTAGAAACGATTTGGTTTATGTTCCTAGAGACGAAAGCGAAATAAATTTAGTAGATATTACTGATGAAAATGGCGCTGTGGTAGTTACTGCACAACAGCAATGGGTTAACTTGAATAATTATATTAACAACAATGATTATTTGAGTGAAAGACGTGGGCAATATGTAGAGCGAAACGGCGCAAAAACACCTTGGAATCACAGACTAGATGCTAGATTGGAATATGGATTAGATATCAATGGGACGCAACGTCTAAACTTCTCGTTAGATGTCTTTAATGTTCTTAACTTAATAAATAGAGATTGGGGACGCTTAGTATTTGTTCCAAATGTGGTAAACTCTAGCTTCAGTTTGCTTAATTTCAGAGGTATAGAAAACAACGAGCCTACTTATCAATTTAATGTTACTGATCGAACGCCTTGGGTTGTTGATGCCGAAAACTCTAGGTGGAAAGCACAGTTTGGAGTTACTTATTCTTTCTAAATAAGTATCTTTACCTGTGATGGAAAAGTATCTCGACATTATAAAAAACTCCTATTCTGGGTATTGGAACTACCTAAAATATGAGCTTGTAGACCTCAATCATTGGGACAATTATTTCTATGGGCTTTTGATCGTGTCTTTCTTGGTTTGGATACTAGAAATTGCTTTCCCTTGGCGAAAAGAGCAGGCCATTTTTAGAAAGGATTTTTGGCTAGATACTTTCTACATGTTCTTCAATTTCTTTTTACTGAATTTAATTGTTCTCATTGCTTTATCTAATACTGCTGCTGAATTTTTTAATGATATCCTGAAAGCTGTTGGACTTTCTGTCTCTAGTTTTCAATTGTTCGATGTAGATGCCTTACCCAAAGTTCTGGGCTTATTTATTTTCTTTATTATTTCTGATTTTGTGCAGTGGAATACACATCGTTTATTGCATCGCGTGCCATTCCTATGGAATTTTCATAAAGTGCATCATTCTGTAAAAGAAATGGGATTTGCTGCGCACCTTCGCTATCACTGGATGGAACCTGTTGTTTATAAATCTCTACTCTACATTCCTATTGCTATAATTGGAGGATTTGACGCTCAAGATGTCGCTATTGTTCACTTTTTTGCGTTAGCCATTGGACACCTCAATCATGCCAATTTGGGTTGGGATTATGGATTCTTAAAATATGTGCTCAATAATCCAAAAATGCACATCTGGCATCATGCCAAAGATTTGCCAAAACATGTAAGGTATGGTGTTAATTTTGGACTTACTTTAAGTCTTTGGGATTACCTTTTTAAGACCAATTATATTCCACATAGCGGGCGAGATATTGAATTGGGTTTTCCAGGTGATGAAACATTCCCGAAGGATTTTATAAGTCAGGAATTATATCCCTTAAAGAAATGAGATCAGTCCTAATAATACTCTTAACCTTAATCATTGTTTCCTGTTCAGGTTCAAAAAAAGTAGTTGAAAACACAACTCAAGCTTCTACGCAGACCAAAGCTCCCGAAGTTACCGACACAGATTCTAAGACTGAAGAAACAGAGCAGACCACATCTGAGAATTCTATAGAAAATAATACTTCTGAAGAAGAAGAAGAAGAGCCTATCGTAGAACACGAAACTACTTTTGAATTGTTTGATCACTCGGCTTATAACACTCTATTGGAAAAGTATGTAAGTAATGAAGGTAATGTAGATTATAAAGGCATTAAATCTGAAATCAACGTATTAAAATCATATTTGGCCTCCCTTAGTGAAAACATGCCAGATGACACTTGGACTAAAGAAGATAAACTTGCCTATTGGATTAATGCTTACAATGCCATGACCATAGATTTGATCTTAAGACATTACCCAATAAAAAGTATAAAAGATATAGACAAACCTTGGAAGCAACGCTATTGGAAGCTGGGCGAAAAGTGGTATAACCTTGATGAGATTGAACACCAGATCATTAGAAAAATGGGAGAGCCTCGTATACATTTTGCTTTGGTATGCGCTGCTGTGTCGTGCCCAAAACTTTATAATAAAGCCTTTTATGCTACATCTTTAGAAGACGATTTAACCTTGCTTACCAAAGCATTCTTGAACGACACTTCTAAAAATTCGATTTCAGAAAATGACTTACGTTTATCTAAAATTTTCTCTTGGTTTGCTAAAGATTTCAAACAAAACGGTAGTTTAATTGACTTTTTAAATCAGTATACTGAGATCACTATTTCAGACAAAGCCAAGAAACGTTTTAATGACTATAACTGGGAGCTGAATGAGTAAAATTTCCATTGTCATTCCTGTTCTTAATGAAGAAGAAACCATTGAAAAGTTACTTCAACATCTAATAGCTAACTCCTCTAAAAAAAATATTGCAGAAATCATAGTCGTTGATGGTGGAAGCAGTGATGACACTTGTGAGGTTGTGAAAGCTATGTCAGGTCGAGCGCAGTCGAGACCTAGCCAAGACCTCTCGACTGCGCTCGAGGCGACAATAAAGTTAATTCATTCACCCAAAGGCAGAGCTAAACAAATGAACACTGGAGCCAAAGCTGCCACAGGAACTATTCTTTATTTTTTACATGCAGATTCCTTTCCTCCAAAAAATTTCGACCAATCCATAATTACTGAAATTGAACAAGGTAATCCTGCAGGATGTTTCCGAATGCAATTCCGGAGCAATCATTGGTGGCTTAGATTAGCCAGTTGGCTTACGCAGTTTCGATGGCGTGCTTGTAGGGGTGGCGATCAGAGTCAGTTTATAACCAAAGACTTATTCAACGAGATTGGTGGTTTTGATGAAAGTTATATTATCTATGAAGACAATATGTTGATCAATGAACTTTATGCTCGAAACACATTTGTTGTGATTCAGGATAAAATAAAAACCTCAGCACGTTGCTATAAACGCAACGGTATTTGGCGTCTACAATATCATTTCTGGACGATCTATGTTAAAAAGTGGTTTGGAGCTACTGCTGATGAACTGTATGCGTATTATAAGAAGCATGTGCGTTAATCAGGTTATAATCTCCTCTTGAAATTAATTATCCGGTTTTTATAAGACACCTGATTTCTACCTATTTCGTCTGGATAGAGTGTCATCACCTCATCGCTTTGAAATATTTCCTTGGTATCAATATCTATTGCTGATAGTTTTCCTGAAAAAGCAGCTCCAGTATCTACATTCCATACATTAATAGCTTTGATAGGTAAGTCACTATCGTAACGCACTGTTGGTGTATGTCCAATATAAATTTCTTTATAAAGTTTTAATCGATTTGGATATAAATGTGCATGTTCTTCAACTCTCTTATCCATTGTGAATGCCATATCCCAGAGCGTCCTGTCTCTAAATAAATTTTCCCTCGGAAATTCATTAAAGACTCCATCTTCAGAAGTAAACCCGGCATGAATAAATAACTTATTTTCATCATCTACGTGACACATAGGCATGCTTTCGAAAAATTTGAGATGTACCTTTTTTTCCTCATTAGTAAAACCTTGATAACTTTCAATAGTTTCCTGTCCTCCATGTGCTAACCATACTCCTGGACTCAGTCCTGCTCTTAACCAATCTTCACACCATGCATCATGATTTCCTTTAATGAACACACAATAGTTTTTTTCAGATAATTCGATTAAAAACTCAATGACTTGAGCTGACTCACTCCAACCATCGACATAATCTCCTAAAAAAATCAATCTATCCTTACTGGTTAAACCAATCTTATCTAATAGTTGCTTTAATGCTTTAAGACCACCATGTATATCACCTATAGCTATAGTTCTCATGCCTTTTTTAATTCTAAAAGAACAATATTAGTAAGATTTAGACTTGTAATAGCAATTAATGAATTGTTTTTAAAGAAAACATAAGCATTACTTAACAACAAATACTTCCTAAAATAACAAACTCACCCAAAAGTACATTTCACTCATCAAAATGGTACTTATACTCAATGGCTGTTTTAAAACCTTCATATTAAGAATAGCTTTAAGTGAATCTTTTAAACATTCTCAATCATGATGAAAACGAAAATATTAATATTGGGTGCGTCTTTGTTGGTTTTGGCGGCATTCATTATTAATGGAGAAATTAGTGAGGCTCATGCCAATGATCGAATACTAGCCGTCACGGACGGTTGTGTATTTCAGACCTTAATGGGGGAACAATCCTCTAAAGATTTCAATATTTATAAAAATGGCGATAACCTGTCTATAGCTGTTAATGATGGACTGGAATGGATCTCCAAAGCTCAATTACCCAATGGTGGCTTTGGTGCTGGTAGCCATAATGCTCAGCATGTTAGAGATCCTCATGCTGTAAAAGCAGATCCTGCTACAACATCTATGGTGGTAATGTCATTACTGCGAAGCAATATCTCACTAAAGGATAGAGATTATGGCGAGACCTTAAAAAAAGCCATAAACTATTTATTGGAAACTGTTGAAAACACTCCTGAAGATGCTTCATACATAACAACTATTAGAGGCACTCAAATTCAAAGTAAGTTAGGCCAGAACATTGATGCCGTGCTTACAGCGCAATTGTTTTCAAACTTAATAAGTAGAGACCTTAGAGGCTTGGATAAAAAACGTATTGAACGTTGCTTAGATATTTGTGTTGCTAAGATTCAGCAAGGGACAGACAATCAAGGACGCCAAAAAGGCGCAGGATGGGCAGGTGTCTTACAAAGTGGACTAGCTAATAGTGCTCTAGAATCTGCTCAATCTGTAGGCATCGAAGTAGATAATGATCTCTTGGAAAAAGCTAAAAACTACCAAAAGGCTAATATGGATGACAAAACTGGCTCTGTAAGAACAGAGGATGGTGCGGGTATTATGCTATATGCTGTTAGCAATACTGCTAGAGCTAGCGCTAAAGATGCGAGAAAAGCGAAAGAAGCAATTATTACAGCTAAAGCTGAAGGCAAGGTTGATCAATTAGAAGAAGTAACCGTAGATAACTTAAAAAAGGCAGGATTTTCTGAAGAAGAAGCCATTAAATATAATGCTTCATACAATGTTTACAACTCTGCAAAAGTTGCAGCTCAGCGCGACGATGTTATGAAAGGGTTTGGAAACAATGGTGGTGAAGAGTTTTTGAGCTTCTTACAGACTGGAGAATCTTTAGCAGTAAATCAAGACGAAGATTGGAAAAAATGGTACGACAATATGAGTGGAAGAATTCTTAAAATTCAAAATGAAGATGGAAGCTGGAATGGGCATCACTGTATTACCAGTCCAGTATTTTGCACAGCAACTAGTTTGATGCTCCTAACTATTGAAAACGATATTGAATACTTAAAAAAGGTAGGTGAATAGTTAGACTAGTTTGACTAATTGCTCAAGGCTTGTACTGTTGTGGGTGCAAGCCTTTTTGCATCTAGAAGTATTGTCCGATACCAAATACAAAACCATTTGTAGCTTCTTCCGTAACACCATAACCATAGTCTATTCTAAAAATGGCGTTAAAGATTTTCTTATGAATAAAACGCAAACCTAAACCTGGATAAATTCTAACATTTTGAGAGTCGCTAAAATCCCCGAAATCTCCTCCAGGGTTACGCCAGCTACCAGCATCGACAAAAGCATTACCCTGTAATGAAAACCAACCTTTTTCATAAAGTGTATGACGATACTCAGTATTGAGGACTATAACTCCTGTACCTCTATCGATTGTGTTGCCAACGCCTCTTACATTAAGGTTATTATCTACAGAAAATGGTGCAAAAGGCGAATCATCATTAGATGAAAGTCCAAGCCTCAATCGGCTAGCCCAATTCCCTTTACCACCTACGCGATGAAAGTATGAAAAGTCGTTCCAACCTATCAAGAATTTAGGTAAGATATCATTTCTGGTAGTAACATATTGAAAATTCAAAACACTCCTGAAACCAGATAAATATTGGTAATCGTAGTTGATATTGTTGTACTCATAAATAAGCTTATACAGCAACTTTTTTACTTCAAAATTTTGAGGCACATCAGGATTTGTGGCGCCTGCTTTGTAATCGTATCGTTCTGTAAAGTAATTGATTCCTAATTCAAAACGATTATTGAAATTGAGTTGGTATAATCCAAGAATCTCATAAGACGTGTTATTGTACTTATAATCTGCAGTAGTATTATCAAAGAACACAGGCTCTTGAGTGGTTAAGTTCTGATGGTTTAACGCCAAACCTAATTGTCTTGAAAATAAGAATGGTGCTCTAAAGTTGATGGCATAAGAACTATATATGTCCTTTTGATAAAATCCTCCAAAGGTCATATTTTGTCCAAAGAGATTAAACTCATAAAGCCCTAATCGATATGCGAATTCATCATCATTAGTCGTGTATACATTCGCTGAAGGAATGATTGTAAAGTTCTCCTCTATATTGTAGAAGACATTATATTGGTTGGGTTCTTCTGCTGGAAAGATTTGGTAATATGCATGCGAAATAGAAGGTAATCGTTTCAGTAGCTTTATATCTTCTTCTATAAGTAGAGAATCTAAAGGAATACCTGGTTTAATTTTAGATACCTTTTTTACGAAACTGCTTTTTAGCTTCTTATTACCTTGAACTTTGAGGTCTGCAACTATTTTTTGTTGCGATTGTAGGTTAACTGAAAAACAAAGTAGTGTTATAAAAAAGGCTAGTCGGTTCATTATTGTGAATAATATTTCTGTATGACCTGTTCTGCAGGCTTATTTTGTGGTGTAAATCTGTTGTTGTTTTGTCCTCCTACGTTCTCATAATTATGAAACCACTTCCAAACGAAACCTCCTGCAAACCATTCTTCTTGCCAAAATGTTTCAAAAAGTGCTGTCGTTGTGTTTACTTGAGCGACCATGTTTACATCATTTTCGCTGCGATCAACTTTCCAAGGCTCCTTACCAGAATAATCTACACTTCGGTATCCAAACTCTGTAAATAGTATTGGTTTTTGATGTTTGTCGTACAAACCTTTAATAACTGACTTATGAGCTTGCCATCCTTCTAAGCATCGTTCAACAGATGGTGTTTTTTCTTCACTAACTGGGAAATAAGCATCAACTCCGATGTAATCTAATTGATCCCAAAAAGGTGTTCGTTTAAACTCATCCCAATTGGCTGCATAAGTCAATTTTCCTTTATAAATAGTTTTAATTTCCGAAATCAAATTATTCCAATAGTCTGGTCTATGCTCTATAAATTTTTCAAGTTCTGTTCCAATACATAAAATTTCAACTTTTGCCTCTTCAGCAACTTCAGCAAAATCCAAAATGAAATTAGAATATGTTGTCTCTAAGGTTTTCCAGTCTTCTTCATTAGTCATTTCAATATATCCTGTAAACTCTCCATGATAGACCCATATTTGTGGTTTCAGCATTGTTTTTATACCTTCTTTTCTAAGCTCATTGATATACTGTTTAGCGCCTTCTTTTGTTTCTCCAAACCATTGTCCTCTTGTGCTATACCTTATCTCTGGATGCTCCAAATTTCTTATAAATCCGAATGGCATAATCGCAGCATAATTCGCATTGACATTTACTACAGGATTTACATGGGTTGAATCAATTGCAACGCCAGAAGCCACAAAGCTTATCCCATTTATTTTTTTATTTTGACCAGAACAGGATACTACGGCTAGGCTCAGCCCTAAAATTAGGAGTCTATAAAATTTCATAATTAATTTCTTTTGACTCCTAATTTAAAGCTAATCCCTAGAATAATGCTCTTAAGCCAATGTTAAATGTTTCGCCTAAGCCTGTATTATTCCCTCTAACAAAATTGGTATATAAAGTCTCTATATTGAGTACTTTGCTAAGTTGATACTTAGCGCCTCCACCAAGTGCTGTAAAATCTTGTTCAAAGTCGTTACCTAAGTCCAATCGTTGCGAATGTTGAGCTAACACTAAGACTGTAAACTTACTACTCGGGAAATAGCTAAGAAATACGCCTGGTGTTAAGTTCAAACTATTATTGGCAAAACTTTCGTCCTTATCTCCAAAGTTATATTCTGCATTCAGCTCTGTAAAGATTTGCCACTTATCGCCTGGAAAAGTATAATCGTAAAAGAATCTATTCTGAAAAATGAATCCTTTCTGATCCAAAAACACACCATCTTCGGTTTCATTATCTACTAATGGGATATGAAATGCAGACTGAATCGTGAAATTCCCAACTCCTTTGATAGGATTAAACTTTACTGCTGGTGCAAACGACGTAAATCCTGAACGTGCTGTGCCAGCTTCACCATCAAATTGAAAAACATCTAAAGCATTACGGTCATTAATGACATTAGAACGGAACTCTAATAAAAGTCCAACGTTGAATGTGCTGTTTTCAGACACTCCAGTAAATATATCTACCGTAGACGTAAAAAACGTTTGCCTTGGTTCTCTACCATCACTAAAGGTACTTTCTGTCTGAGTATATAAATTATTAAACCACTTTATATCCCATTGTCCTTTACTCAATAGTTTTGATGGCGTATATGTTTGGATGTTACTTTTTCCGTTATTATCATCTGTATCATCTTGCGAAAATCCTGAAAAGGAAACAGTAAAAATTGCTATTAATAAAATTATCTTTTTCATCATTTTTTATTGATTAGTATTAACTAAATGTCCTTTGTAGACTATTGTTTATTTAAGTTCCAGTTATAAGAAAAGTAGGTTAGTTTATAGTTATTTGGGATTTTTTCGGTTCTGTATTTATTTATGAAATCGATCTCGGTTCCATTCTGCACAAAGTCTTCTTTGTACCACTTTAATATTTCAGAACCTTCAACTCTTTTTTTCTTAGAATTTACCTTAAGGAAGTTTCCGTTTAAGGCTTTTTTAGTTTGAATTTCTAGCTGGTTTTCTAACGTACTCGGTAAGTAAGCACCATTGATTATTGGAGGGCATCCTATGGCGCCACATACTAATACAAAGTGAAAACGGGCATCATTGAATTTTGCTCTCAGAAGTTTGTTTTCAATATCATTTAGTGTGATGGATTTCCCAGCTAAATCATAAGTGGTTTTATCGAAAAAACCTGCTTTATCTAATGGCGACTTTATCGGATAATTATCAATAATCCCTTTAATCACTGATAAGTTATATGCATTAATCCAAAACGCTTGATACGTTTTAGCATCGCTTGGGGCTACTGAGATTTTTGAAGCCAGACTTAATAACTCATTCAGTTGGCTTGGATCTTTATGAATCTTACTGTAAGCGATTCTTCCATTAGCTACAGTGGCTTTGAAAAAATCATCTGCCTTTGAGAAGTATGTATTTATATCTTGCGAAGCACCTTTAAAAGCGATTAGTGCTACTATAATAATTACTATTTTTTTCATGGTCATTTATATTTTCAATTGCAAATTAATGACCGTTCTGTCGAATAAAATGTTAGCTAGCTTACAGTGTTGAAAAAAGATTTTTGGCGTCTTTTTTTAGGTGAAATCCTTACACTAAATCTCTAATTTAAACCAATTCTAAATTGAAAGACTAGGCATAAGTTATTATCTTTAGTTTCGACAGAACAGCCAACAACAACCAAGCACATGGAACATATTGTTATTATTGGCAATGGTATTTCTGGAGTTACAGCTGCAAGGCATATCCGTAAGCTATCAGATAAGAAAATTACCATTGTCTCAGCCGAAACCGATTACTTTTTTTCAAGGACTGCACTCATGTACATCTACATGGGACATATGAAATTTGAACATACACAACCTTACGAAAACTGGTTTTGGGAGAAAAACAGAATCAACCTTAAAAAAGGTTTTGTAAATACTATTGAAACTAAAAGTAAGACACTTCACTTTGAAGGTGGTGATACACTGCAATATGACAAATTAATAATTGCTGTTGGTAGTAAACCAAACAAGTTTGGTTGGCCTGGGCAAGATTTAGATGGTGTTCAAGGCTTATATCACAAACAAGACCTTGATAATCTCGAGGTTTATGCTCCAAATAATGAAGTTTGTAAACGCGCTGTCATTGTAGGCGGTGGCTTAATAGGAATTGAATTGGCAGAAATGCTCAACACAAGAAATATTCCCGTAACATTTTTAGTGAGAGAAGATAGTTTTTGGAATGGCGTATTACCAGATGGTGAAAGCGGCATGATAAATAGACATATCAAAAATCATCATATAGATCTTCGTTTGTCTTCAAACTTAAAAGAAATTATTTCTGATGAAAATGGTAAAGCCAAAGCTGTTGTTGTTGCAGAAACTGGTGAAGAAATCCCTTGTGACCTAGTTGGACTAACCGCTGGTGTTTCACCAAACATTGACTTCTTGAAAGACTCCAATATTGAAACTGGAAGAGGCATAAAGGTGAATCGCTTTTTAGAAACCAACATACCAGATGTATACGCTATTGGAGATTGTGCCGAGCAACACGAAGCTATTGGCAATCGTAGACCAATAGAAGCAGTATGGTATACTGGAAGGATGATGGGAGAAACCGTTGCGCAAACCATTTGTGGCAATCGTTTAGAATACAAACCAGGACATTGGTTCAATAGTGCCAAGTTTTTGGATATCGAATATCAGACTTATGGTTGGGTACATGGTACCAAAGGAAAACCAGATTACGAAAAACATTTCCACTGGATACATAGTGATGACACCAAATGTGTTACTATATCCTACCATAGAGATACCAACGAGTTTTTGGGCATTAATACTTTTGGAATACGAATGCGTCATGAAACTTTTGACCGTTGGCTTACCGAAAAACGTGATGTAGATTACGTAGTCGAACATTTAGCAGAAGCTAATTTCGACCCAGAACTTTACAAACATTATGAGAAGGAGATAAAATCTGCATTTGCTAATCAATTACAAACTGTTTAAAATGAGCAATAAACTAAATCATAGTATGTCTTTAGCAAAACCAGATGCTCAAGACTTATCCATAAAACAAAAAGTTGCTGTTGGATTAGGCGTTACTGGCTTATTTATTCTTGCCTTAGCGTTATTCAACACAAACTTCCCAAACCAAGGCGTATTCTTAACTCTAGCACTTGGATTGATTATTGGCGGAACCATAATTTTTGCAAATGATGCTTACCTCACAAAATTAGAAGGCATCAAAAACGATGGTGTTTGGTTCAAATCAATATCTTCACGAGGGCTTCTAGGCTGGGTGACTGGTGTTATATTGACAGCATTCTACATAGTATTATACTTTTATCCTCATCTATTAGGTTTAGGAAAAGATGGCGCGGCAAATACTGGCTTAGTAAGCCTATTTGATCCCTTATCACAATTATTGAGTGGTCGTCCTGCAAGCCAGTGGTTTGTATATGGAACTTTATATACAGTAGCTATACTAGCATTTGGATATAAATTCATTCTGAAATATCGCCATAATCGCTATCAACAAATAAGAACTGGTTCTGTGATGTTCTTTCAATTAGGGTTTGCCTTTTTGATCCCAGAATTTATGTACCGCTTAAATTCTGGCTTACCTTATTACGATTTAAAGAATGTTTGGCCTTTGAATTATTACATTTTCGACGAGTGGTCCATAAAAGGCTTCTTGTCTAATGGTAATATTGGATTGGCTTTAATACTTTTTGGAATTGCTTCAATTTTTATAATCACACCCATTTTAACCTATAAGTTTGGTAAGCGCTGGTATTGTTCTTGGGTTTGTGGTTGTGGTGGATTAGCTGAAACTATTGGCGATCCATTCAGACAATTATCTTCAAAAAAACAATCGGCCTGGAAACTAGAACGATGGTTAATTCATACCGTGCTTGTATTCTCCGTTGTGATGACAGTAGCCATGGTCTACTCCTACTTGGGATATGATCATAATAACTTTTGGTTAACAAGAGAGTTATTCATCATTTTAGTCATCGCATTCTTAACATTGGTTTTTGCTGGTGTAATGATTTTCAAGCGTAAAGAACTTGGTAAAGATGCGCGCTATGGAGCAATCGGTTATTTTGTTGTGATTGCATTGCTTTTAATAATGCATTTTACAGAAACTACAAACGAGTTATTCTACATAAAAAGCGGGACTCTTAGATCTGCTTACGGATTCTACATTGGTTCTATTTTTTCTGGTGTTATCGGTACAGGTTTTTATCCAATACTTGGCAGTAGAGCCTGGTGTCGTTTTGGATGCCCGATGGCTGCGATATTAGGATTTCAGCAACGTCTGTTCTCTAAATTCAGAATAACAACCAATGGAGGTCAATGTATTTCCTGCGGAAATTGCTCTACCTATTGCGAAATGGGAATCGACGTAAGAGCTTATGCTCAAAAAGGTGAGAACATAGTACGCTCTAGTTGCGTAGGTTGCGGAATCTGTTCTGCTGTTTGCCCTAGAGGTGTTCTCAAATTAGAAAATGATTCCATGAAAGGTCGTATTAACCCAACCGACGTATTATTAGGCAACGATGTTGACCTAATGAATTTGGTAAATCAAAAATAATGAAGCAACTAACCCTATTACTATTCGCATTCTTATTATCCATTTCGGCCAATGCAGAAAAAATGTACCAAAAAGTTTATTATGACAATGGTACTATTAAAGCTGAAGGTTGGACAAACAACAACACTAAGCATGGCTATTGGAAATTTTATCATGAAAATGGTGTCTTAAAAGAAGAAGGGCATTTTAGAAATGGTAAGAAAATAAAGTATTGGTATTTTTACACCGAAAATGGTAAAAAGAAGAGTGAAGGTCATTATGTCGATGGCATAAAAAGTAAATGGTGGTTGTTCTATGATGATATGGAACAGGTAAACCATAAATGCCAATTAAAGAATAATCAGAAAAATGGCTATTGCCTTCGTTATAAAAACAAAAAAATAGTGAAAGCTGAAAAATACGAAGCAGGAAAAAAGGTTAACGAATGGACAGACTTCAGGTCATTCAAAAGAGATAATAAACTTTCAGATCTAAGATGACCTTGATTAAAGTCATTATTCCTGCTTATAATGAAGCAGACTCCATAGCAAAAGTTATTGATGAGATTCCGGATATTGTTGATGAAGTTATTGTTGTCAATAATAATTCTTCAGATAGCACAGTAGAAAATGCCCAAAATGCAGGTGCCACTGTACTTACTGAAAATAGTAGAGGCTACGGATATGCTTGCTTGAAAGGCATGGATTATATCGCTACGACTTCACAGAGCGACCCAAATAGAAAGCCAGACATAATCGTATTCCTTGATGGGGATTATAGCGATTACCCTGAAGAATTAACCAAAATAGTTGCTCCTATAATCAACAATGATATTGATTTTGTGGTTGGTGCTAGAGTAAAAGAGTTGAGAGAAGATGGTTCCATGACACCCCAACAAGTATTTGGTAATTGGTTAGCAACGTTCTTAATGAAGTTGTTTTTCAGGTCTCGATTTACTGATCTTGGTCCTTTTAGGGCGATTAAGTACGATAAACTTCTGGCACTTAACATGGTAGACAAGACCTACGGATGGACTGTAGAAATGCAGTTGAAAGCGCTAAAACAAAAGCTAAACTATGAAGAGATTCCTGTACGTTATAAAAACAGAATTGGTGTCTCAAAAGTTTCAGGAACCGTAAAAGGTAGTATCTTTGCAGGCGTGAAAATTCTAGGTTGGATTTTTAAATATAGTTTTAAATAAATGATCTGGCAGACAACAATAATAATCCTATATACAATAGCTATTGTGCTCATCTTCATGTATGCATTGGCACAACTCAACCTATTATTCAATTATCTATCTGCGCAAAAGCGAAAAAAAGATAGCCCAAAATTCGACCTTACAAATTCAGATGAAGTTCCTTTTGTAACAATTCAGCTACCTGTTTTTAACGAACTCTATGTAATGGAGCGTCTTTTGGATAATATTGCTGAAATAGAGTACCCAAAGGACAAACTGGAGATTCAGGTTTTAGATGATTCAACAGATGAGACTGTAACAACTACTGCTGCTCATATAGAAAAGCTTCAAAAAACAGGATTAGACATACAGCATATCACAAGAACTAATCGTGAAGGTTTTAAAGCTGGTGCATTAAAAGAAGGCTTAGAAATTGCTAAAGGTGAATTTATCGCCATCTTCGATGCTGATTTCCTTCCGAAAAAAGATTGGTTACTGCGTACGATTCCTTTCTTTAAAGACGAGGAAATAGGTGTCGTTCAAACTCGTTGGGGGCACATTAATAGAAACTATTCTTTACTTACGAAGATTCAGGCATTTGCCCTAGATGCTCACTTTACTCTAGAGCAAGTAGGTCGTAATAGTAAAGGACATTTTATTAATTTCAACGGTACTGCTGGTATATGGCGAAAAGAGTGCATTATTGATGCTGGGAACTGGGAAGGTGATACTCTAACAGAAGATTTAGATCTTAGTTATAGAGCACAGCTCAAAAACTGGAAGTTCAAATATCTTGAAGATGTGGAGACTCCTGCGGAACTGCCTGTAGTAATTAGCGCTGCTCGATCACAACAATTTAGGTGGAATAAAGGTGGTGCTGAGAACTTCAGAAAAATGCTTTGGCGTATTCTAAAGTCTAAGAATATTTCTCCTAAGACTAAAATTCATGGCTTACTGCATCTACTAAATAGCTCCATGTTCTTGAGCGTCTTTATTGTGGCAGTTTTGAGTATCCCGATGCTATACATCAAGAATGAATATGCGCATTTGAGATACTACTTCTACATTATGAGTTTCTTCGTGGTGAGTACTGTTATTTTCTTTGTATGCTATTGGTTTATGTATAAGCGGATATATGGTGATGGCTTCAAAAACTTCTTTGGCTACATAGGCATGTTTTTTACTTTCTTCTCAATAGCTATGGGCTTTTCATTGCACAACTCAATTGCAGTTCTTGAAGGCCATATTGGGAAACGAAGTGAGTTTGTGCGTACACCAAAATTCAATATTAAGTCTTTAAAAGATTCTTGGAAAGGCAATAAATATTTGAGAAAGAAACTATCCTTGAATGTAATTGTTGAAGGTGCGTTGATGTTCTATTTTGCCTTTGGACTTTATAGTGCTTTTATTGTTGGTGATCAAGGGGGAGATTTCGGATTGTTCCCATTTCACTTAATGCTCTTCTTAGGTTTTGGATATGTCTTCTTTAAATCCCTAAGCTCTAAGGTTTAATTTAAACACTTGCATTCATAGACAGTAATGTAGCTGTCCAGATAATTATTGAAGATAGTGTGATTCCTATGGTATTTGCTATAAAAGCTTTTTTCTTTTCTATATTGAAGAGATACGATGCAATGCTTCCTGCATAGACTCCGGTTCCTGGTAAAGGAATCATTACAAAAACAATTAATCCCCAGAATCCATATTTTTTGATCTTATCTCCAGAACCATTTTTTGCTCTTTTGGCAACCCAAAGCGCACTTTTCTTATAGAATCGCCATTTTAGAAAATGCGTATTCACATAATCTAAAAAGAACATCATAATAGGAAAGACTAGAATATTAGCCGCAAGACACAGCACAAACACTATATATATATTCGCTCCACTTAGCATTCCGTAAGGAATACCAACTTTTGCCTCACCAAATGGTGAGAGACTCCACAATACCGCTACGAAAATGTCTTGTATCAAAGTAGGTTAACATTAAAGGAAAGGCAAAGATAAGCTATAAGTCATCTTGCATCAAGATTTTATAAGAAAAATAACATCTTATTTTCCAGTTATTTTTGAGTTGTTGGTAAGACTTAGAATTAATTACGACTTTAAAGTATATTTGTTTGCAATGACACTAAATCCAACCTTTCTAAAACTCATTAAAGCTCCTGCTCTACTGGCAATTATTAGTTTTGTTCTGTATTGGGTTATGGCTTATGATTTGGAGCGCACAAATACTCTAAAATTACTGAGTATTTATACTACGGTTTTTTTACTTTTTTATCTACTCATACAGTATACAAAACATAATCTAAAACTACTCACTTGGCTAGCATTTGGGTTTAGGGCTATTTTTATTTTAGCTATACCAAACTTATCTCAGGATTTCTATAGATTTATTTGGGATGGGCGTATGATTTTGGAAGGGTTCAACCCATATCTATACACTCCTGAATCATTTATTACAAGCAATCAATTTCCTGTTGCACAAGCTCAAGAACTTTACAATGGTATGGGCGAACTTAATGGGAGTCATTTCACCAATTATCCTCCTTTAAATCAGTTGTGCTTTGCAATAGCTGCATTGTTTGCTAGTAAAAGCATACTATATTCTGCAACGGTAATGCGATTAATAATAATCGCTGCCGACTTTGGGACACTATATTTTGGAAAAAAACTACTAAAAAAACTGAACCTCTCAGAGCACAATATATTCTGGTATATCCTTAATCCTTTTATTATCATTGAGCTTACAGGCAATCTGCATTTTGAAGGTGTCATGATCTTCTTTTTGATATGGAGTTTATACCTATTGCATTCTGGTAAGTGGAAATGGGCAGCGGTAATCTTAGCATGTTCCATCTCCGTGAAGTTGATTCCGTTAATGTTCTTACCACTATTTTATCAGTGGTTTGTAAAAAACGATTCTTCTTTAAAATCAGGAATAGTAAGGCTATTAAGTTTTTATTCGATTGTAGGGGGTTCAATCTTAATTCTGTTTCTGCCTTTCTTCGATACTCAATTCATTTCAAACTATAGCAAAACGGTTGGACTTTGGTTTAATAATTTTGAATTCAATGCAAGCATATACTATCTGGCTAGAGAAATTGGGTATTTATTCAGAGGCTATAATGAGATTGCCGTGATTGGAAAAATACTTCCTGTTATTGTTATTCTGTATATATTGATTGTAACATTCTTTAGAAAAAACAAAAGCACTAGACAGTTAATCTCTGCAATGCTTTTCACCATAAGTATTTATCTTTTTTTCAGTACTACTGTGCACCCTTGGTACATTGCCATGCCATTGGTTTTAGCTGTTTTCACGAATTATAAGTTTCCGATACTATGGAGTCTTGCGGTTGTATTGAGCTACCTTGCTTACACTAATAAAGATAATACTGAAAACCTTTGGGTTATAGCCATAGAGTATTGTATCGTATATGCATATTTTATTTACGAAGTACGTTTTAAAAAAAGCGGACTAGCAACTAACCAGCTGCAGGGCTAATTCCAGGATCTTGTTGTACAATTGGCACATCACTTGGCAATTGCTCATTCTCCTCTTCATCGTAATTCCTCATTGTTGCTTGTAATTTGGTACTCACTTTTACCAAATATTTAGTGTCATCGGTAGATACCTCTACCGCTTCGATAAGATCATTCTTAGCATTTCTAAATGAAATGATGTGATCATCATCGTAACCATCTGGATAACGTTCTACAAGCAATGTCAAGATCTCAGGAGTAAGCTTTTTATAGTCAACAATAACTCTCCTCTTGTTATCTTTCATATTAATAGTAGGTTGTCTTAATACTACTCTAATATACGACCTAATCTTTTACAAATGCAAAAAACTCGATGTTATGAATGTGTAAAGATTTACAGTGTGTTTGTAGGTTTTATATTAAGTCTTGAGTTAAAAAACGTTCAATAAAAAAGAATCCGTAATCTTATAGTAACATTAAACGATTAAAATTTAGTATTTTTGAACTATCTATTAATCAATCCATTATGGCCAACTATCGAAGTTCAGCAAACCGAAATATTATAATTTCTGCTGCGGTGGTTTTATTGACAATTGCTGCTTTAATGATACTCTAATTAGAGCATTTTTAATGTATTAATTTCCTGTAAAGTAAGATGCTTCCAATGCCCTCTTGGTAAGTCCTTTTTTGTGAGGTGAGCAATTGCTACACAATCAATTTTAGATATCCCGTAATTAAAATGCTCAAAAATAGTTCTGATAATAGAGTTCCCTGTGTTCTTTATTTTCAGACCAATTTCTTTCTTACTAGCACCTTCTACATAGCTAATTTCTTCAACCGAAATTTCTTTTCCTTGAATTTTGAAGCCATCCTTAATAGCTTTAAGGTCTTCGTATTTCAAATTTTTATCCAATTCAATATGAAATAATCGAGCTACACCATTCTTAGAATTGGTGAATTTTTTCACAACCTCATCATCATTAGTGAATAATAATAGTCCTAAAGAGTTTCTACCCAAACGCCCAATTGGCTTTATGTTAGCATTGGTTGCATTAGCAACTAAATCCATAACGGTTCTGCCCTTGCTTTCACTAGTAGTCGTTGCAAACCCTTTTGGTTTATTCAACAATACATAGGTCTTTTTTTCTGGAGAGATACGCTGTCCATCGAAACGAACTTCGTCGTTGAGCTTAACGCGATAGCCCATTTCTGTAACGACTTTACCATTAACAGTGACTAAGCCAATCGCTATATTCTCATCAGCTTCCCTTCTAGAACAGATACCAGAATTTGCAATGTATTTGTTTAGACGTATAGCGTCTGGATTAGAATCTTGCTTTGCTGTACTTTTCTTTTGAGATGTACTCCCTTTTGAAAAACGCCCTTTAGAACTGCTAAATTTCCCTTTACCTCTATTACCTTGTTGACGACTCATAATCAGCCTCTTTTACTTTTGGCTGCAAAGGTATGACAATCCTCGTCAAAAACTACTCTAATTCTACAGTTGTTTGTCGTTCTGTATTTACGGTAAGTTTAGTTACATCTGGTCTGGAGTAATGGCCTACAGGGTCAAAATTTTGACGTTCTTCTAGCACACGATTAAAATCTAATGTTGCTGTTATTAAACCTTCTTCATGCAATACTGGTTCAATCACCCATTCGCCATCTGGTCCTGCGATACAACTTCCTCCATTGGCAAGTATATCTGGTGCTTTTTCTAAGATACGGTCTATATGAGGTGTTGTCTCAGGAAAATCAGTTTTTTGCATTAAGCTTGATACGGAAAGTACATAAGAGCGAGACTCTCTAGCTATAAAACGTGTAATATCTTTTGTATTATGATCGCTTCCTGGCCAAACTGCGATATGCAAATTTTCACCTTGACCATACAAAGCAGTTCTTGGCAAAGGCATCCAATTCTCCCAACAGTTAAGTCCTCCAACTGAAAATTGTTTTAATGGATGCACTTGTAATCCATGCCCATCGCCTGGAGCCCAAGTAAGACGCTCATCATAAGTTGGTTGCAGTTTTCTGTGAACAGATTTTATCTCTCCTTGCTCATTTATGTAAACCAATGAAGCATAAATACTATGTCCACCTCTATCTAAGGGACGCTCTATGATTCCTAAGTATACTGCTATTTTGTGTTTTTTAGCTAATGCACACACACTATCTAAATCGCCTTTCTCAATAGTTACAGAGTTAGATACATAATGCGCATGTATTTCTTTGTTTACGTCTTTATTCCATTCGGCTCCACCTGTTAAAGCCAGCCAAAAAGGATATCCTGGCATTAAGCCTTCTCCAAAAACAATCAATTCTGCTTTAGCTTCGGAAGCTTTTACAATAGAGTCTTCGACTTTTTTTAGTGTAGCATCTTTATCTAACCAAACTGGTGAAATTTGTGCTAGTGCAACTGTGAGTAAGTTATTCATCTTAAATTCTGTTTAAAACCACATCTACATCCAATAATACTATAGAGAAAACTCCTGCGACGATAATAAACTTCAAAATATTATGTAACCATACATAATGTGTCTTCTCTTTTGATTTCCATAGCAATAGTAGAAAAATCAGTAGTAACATTACACTCAAATAAAAGTAATAATGCATATGTCCTATTTTGAAATCATTCACCAGTAGATAAACAGGAATAGTAGTAAGTCCTACTAAAACCGTTAGCATTACTTTAGACATTCGCTCTCCATAGACAACTGGAATGGTTCGATAACCCAATGCCATGTCCCCTGATATGTTTTCTAAATCTTTTGTCAATTCTCTAATTGATATCAATAAAAACAGGAATACAGCATGTACAAAAATTACTGTTTCGAAATTTTTGTAGTACATAAAAATGGCAAAGAATGGTAAAATCGTTAGTACCGCTGAAGTCAAGTTACCAACAATTGGAAGTTTCTTCAGCTTATGCGAATAGAACCATATTCCAAAGATATATACCGAAAAAAACAAAACGGCATTAAACGATACATAGCTTGCACAGATTACTGCCAAGAAATTGAGCACAAAATAAAATGATAGCTTAGTATTCTGACTCACCAAACGGTCTAGCATTGATTTTTGTGGTCTATTGATTAGGTCTTTCTCTGAATCGTAAAAATTATTGATGATATATCCTCCTGCAATCGATGCTGCTGAGGCCAGAACTAGCATGAGTAAGTTGATATCAAAAAGAACTTTTCCCAACGGTTTATTATGTGCCAGTATGAATATTGAAGTTAAATACTGAGCAAGAATAATGATGAGAATATTATATCCTCGTACGACAGAAAACATACTGAAAAACTTAAGCAGGATATGTTTTTGTCTTCTGGTTAGCATAATAAAAGGGTGAGATTCTGAATTGAGTTCAGAATGTGCTCTTATTTAGAAGTTGTAAACCACCTCTAATTTATAATCTGAAAGTGATTTTTGAGCCTTATCAAAATCTTGAGTAAATCCTAAGATATAACCTCCTCCTCCAGAGCCACAGAGTTTTAAATAATACTCATTGGTTTCAATACCTTTCTTCCAAAGTTCATGAAACTGTTTTGGAATCATTGGTTTAAAGTGATTGAGTACTACTTTAGATAACTGTTTTGTATTTCTGAACAGGGATTTAATATCGCCTTTTAGGAAATCGTCTACACAAGCATCTGTATGTTTAATAAATTGATCTTTGAGCATACTACGGAAACCTTCTTGCTTCATGTTTTCCATAAAAATGCGAACCATTGGTGCAGTTTCTCCTATGATACCACTATCTAATAAAAACACAGCGCCTTTTCCATTGGTTTGCTGTGATGGAATTCCTGTAGCTTCAATATTATCCTTAGAATTGATAAGAATTGGTATGCTTAAGTAACTATTTAAAGGATCTAAGCCCGAAGACTTACCGTGGAAGAATGATTCCATTTCAGAAAAAATAGTTTTAAGCTTCAACAATTTTTCTCGGGTAAGATTCTCTAAAACAGTGATTTTATCTTTTGCGTATTTATCGTAAATCGCTGCAACTAAAGCACCACTACTCCCAACACCATAGCCTTGCGGTATAGAAGAATCGAAATACATTCCTGCTTCCACATCACGTTCAAGTGTTTCAAAATCGAATGCTACAACTTCTGACTCAATCGTTTTGAGATGCTCTACAAATAACTTTAAACCGTTATTAGAAGCTCTACCTTCATCTGAATTATCGTCATTCATCTTTAAAGCACCATTATAAAAACTATAAGGAATCGATAATCCTTTAGAGTCTTTAATGATACCATACTCACCGAAGAGTAGAATTTTTGAATAAAAAAGTGGTCCTTTCATTGTTTCAAGTTTTCAATTGAAAATGGACAATTGATAATTAGTTTTGTTTAGCTGCCTTTACTATACTTATCAAAAGTTTTAATAACTCTTTAATATCAGATTGAATACTAAGATATTTATTCTTTTTCAAATAATTCGTTTCGTTTAGCAAATCTAACCAATATTCTGTTTCATTAGCCTCTTTTAAAGCAATTGATAACTTATGAATAAAGTCTGCTTTACTTTCAGCTTGTTCTGATTCTCTTATATTAGCGCCTATCGACGTACCTGAACGCAACAATTGCTTAGACATTATAAATTCTCTTTTTTCTTCAGTTAGGAATTGATATAATTTTACAATTCTAACAGAAAACCGAAAACTCTTGTTTTTAACAATGTTATCCTTCTTCATTTTCCATTATCAATTCTACATTGTCAACTTTTTTGCGCCAAAACCAATTCTATCGCAAAGATAATGACCATTTTGGCAAAACGCAACTAACTCGTTATTAATGAATTCGTAGACTTTTTCTACCTCATTTTCAGGATAAAGCACATGCACATTTGCTCCTGCATCTAGGGTAAAACATACATGAGACCCAGTGTCTTGTCTATACTTCCAAATTCTATTGATAATCTCCAAAGTGTTTGGCTTCATCAAAATAAAATATGGCAAACTTGTCATCATCATGGCATGAAGCGTTAAGGCTTCGCTCTCTACAATTTCAATAAATGTTTTTAAATCTCCTTCTTTAAATACGTCTATGAGTTGCGAAAGGTTGTCGTGTGCTTGTTTAAAACGAGTTTCAGCAAACGGATGATTATGCATTAAATTATGCCCAACACTACTGCTTACCTGCTTTTCGCCTTTATCGACTAGTAAAATTGTATCGTGGTAATTCTTAAAATTCTCATGGACTTCATAAGGGTATTTTATTCCAAATAAATCTGAACTCCCTTCAATCGCTTTATGACTTCCCCAAACAATTAAATCACCTTCAATACTTCTGCATGCGCTACCAGAACCTAGTCGCGCCAAGAATGATGCCTTTTGGTAAAAATAATGTTCTTGAGATCCTTCGATTACACTTCGACTCCGCTCAGTGTCCAAAGTTTGGTCTGATGTCAGATTTACTTCAACACTCATAAGGCATAAAGCCAAAGCACTCATCCCTGAAGCAGAGGATGCAATCCCAGAGCTATGCGGAAAGGTATTAGACGTTTCAATTATGAAATGATAATCCTTCAAAAAAGGCATATATCGATAAATGCGCTCAAAAAAGGTTTCAATCTTTGGCTTAAAAGCTTCATTCTTTTTACCTTCAAAAAACACATCTATAGAAAAAGACTCTCCAGGATTCTCTAATTTCTCATACCGAAGTGTCGTTGTTGTTTTACAAGCATCTAACGTAAAACTCACTGATGGATTGGCAGGAATCTGATTGTCTTTTTTTCCCCAATATTTGACTAAGGCTATGTTGCTTGGTGAAGACCATGAATGGCTGCCACTGTCTATTTTAGAATATCGTTCAAGGACAAAATTTGTTTCTGTCATGTAGTGTTTAAATATTAGCAAAAATAGTCAAAATCCTATCGTTTCAATTCTCTTCCGAGGACATTTCTATGAGCTTCACCATGGTATTATAATTTCTGGTTGTGCCTGTCGTGTTTAGCTTTCGTTCAAAATAATTCATATTGAACTTAGCCTTGGCATAACCTTTCTCACAGTAGTAGTAAATACAGTCGTCTATGATTGTGTATTCTTCATTCTCATAAATCTTTTGTGACGCTTCAGCTATCATGTCTTCACTTGGCGAAGAATGTAAGATTGTAAAGTAGCTGCTTTTCTTTTTTTCTTCTGAAAATGGGCAATTATCAAAAATGCGCTTAAGATCGTTTCTGGTTTTTATCATTACAAAAACTTCAAAGCCAAAATGTTTCGCTATCGCTTTTTGAATACTATCCTCAATGGCTTCGTTACTCTTTTCTGAAGATTTCAAAACTACATTCCCACTTTGGATATAGGTTCTTACATCTTTGAAACCAACTTTAGCCAAAAGCTCTCTAAGTTCAGCCATTGGCACTTTTCTGTGCCCTCCGACATTAATCCCTTTTAGTAATGCTATATATGTGTTCATGATTTATTTTGAAATTGCTTGAGCTGCGATAAATGCTCCTGTCCATGCATTCTGAAAGTTGAATCCTCCAGTGACTGCATCGACATTCAACACTTCGCCTGCAAAATACAGATTCTTATGAAGTTTGCTTTCAAAGGTTTTAAAGTTTACTTCTTTCAAGTTTATTCCTCCGGCTGTAACAAACTCTTCTTTGAAGGTACTTTTTCCATGCACTTTGAATACTGCTTTTGTAAGCTGATTAGCGAGTGCTTCAGTTTCGGCTTTATTAATATCTGCCCATTTTTTGTCTGCTTCTATGCTTGAAGCCATTACAAGCTTTTGCCACAAACGTTTTGGCAAATCAAATTGAGAAGTTCCAAATACTGTTTTCTTTGGATTTATCTGTTTTAAAGATTTCAATTCCTCTAAACAGTCTTCATGTGATGATTTAATGAAATTAACTTCAATGTCGAAGTTATAATTTCGTTCAGCTAACTCAATAGCACCAAATGCTGAAAGCTTTAGAATTACTGGCGCACTCATACCAACATGCGTTATTAGCAAAGGACCTTCGGATGTTAAGCTCGTTCCAATAACGTTTACCTCAACACCTTTGGCTACGACGCCTGGAATATCCTTAATACGTTCATCATTGATATCGAAAGTGAATAATGATGGCACAGGAGAAACGATAGAATGTCCTATTTGCTCCATGAGTTTCCAAATTTTGGTATTACTTCCTGTAGCCACTAAGAGTTTTTCACAAGAAAAATCACCTTGATTGGTTGACAATTGCCATATATCTTCATCTTTTTGAATCGTTTTTACAGTATGTCCTTTCAAAACTTCAACATTATGCTTTTCGACCTCATTAAGAAAACAATCAATAATGGTTTGGGATGAATCTGTAACCGGAAACATACGGCCATCATCTTCGATTTTTAGAGACACCCCTCTACTTTCAAACCATTCGATAGTATCGCCAGTCATGAATGTATGAAAAGGACCCAATAGTTCTTTCTCTCCTCTAGGGTAATGTTGTACTAATTCTGAAGGTATAAATTCTGCATGTGTTACGTTACATCGACCTCCTCCAGAAACCTTAACTTTAGTCAATACAGCATTGCCACGTTCAAGAATAGCAATGGACAAATCTGGTCTTTGCTGTGCAATATTTATAGCAGCAAAAAAGCCTGCAGCACCACCTCCAACTATGATGACATTATAGTGTTTCAAATTTTATCTAATTATTAGGAGTCTCTTCATTTCTACTGCGTAAATTTACCATAATAAATTTCTACTACTAGTGACAAGATACGTTTTACTTCTGTTCGTTTTAATTACTGGGTGTGATACTGGAAATCTGAAAGTCATCATGGATATTCCTATGGAATTAAACGAAGTTTCTGGCTTGGCTTATGATGAAGAACGACAACTATTCTGGATGATTAATGATAGTGGCAATAAGCCTATTTTGTACGGCTTAGACGAACATGGAAGCATCTTGAAAACAATAAAAATAAAAGCCAAAAACAGAGATTGGGAAGACTTAACGATGGATACCATTGGCAACGTTTACATTGGTAATTTTGGCAATAATGATAACGACAGTAAGGGGTTATCAATTCTGAAAGTCTCAAAGGATTCAATTGATGCAAATCTAGAATCCATTAAACCTGAAAAAATTTCATTCAGTTATCCTGAGCAGAAAAAATTTCCGCCTAAGAAAAGTAAACGTCATTTCGATTGTGAATCTTTCTTCTTTTATAGAGACAGTTTATATCTGTTCACAAAAAGCAGAGCTCCTAAAGAGCGAGGAAAGACGAACTTGTATCGATTACCAACTACTGCTGGAGAATACAAAGCGGAGTACTTGAGCAC
Source organism: Winogradskyella sp. 3972H.M.0a.05 (assembly GCF_040493455.1). Classification (NCBI taxonomy): domain Bacteria; kingdom Pseudomonadati; phylum Bacteroidota; class Flavobacteriia; order Flavobacteriales; family Flavobacteriaceae; genus Winogradskyella; species Winogradskyella sp. 3972H.M.0a.05. The sequence continues at coordinate 281,354 of NZ_JANFDA010000004.1, forward strand.
TTTCAATACTTGCGAAGATAGTGGCTGCTGGGTTACTTCGGCAGATATTAATAACAACGGTAACAAAATGGTACTGCTTACCGAAAACAACTCTTATATTTTTACAGATTTTAAAAACACCAAATTCTTTGAAGGGACTTATAAAAAGTTCGATTTTGACTATAGTTCACAAAAAGAAAGTGTCGTCTTTAAAAACGATAGCACACTCTATATTGCTGATGAATACCTTGGTGTCGAAGGTGGTAACTTATATGAGTTCCAACTAAAATAAAGAAATACTATTGACAAATTTCTCCCAGAAGCCATAGATAATCTTCTCTTCGTTTTACGAAGTCTTTATCCGAAATATCTATGATTTTTACGTTGAGCTCGGTCTGTTCCTTTAAGAATTCCAGATAACCTGCATTAATCTTGTCGAGGTAAGAATCTTCGATATGTTTCTCGTAACTGCGACCTCGTTTCTTTATATTCTCTTGAAGGCGTTCTGTGTTTTGATATAAATACACGTACAACTCTGGCTTAGCAATGTCTTTATAGACTTGATAGAATAGCTTTCTATACAATCTGAACTCATCTTCTGGTAAAGTGATTTTTGAAAATATCAATGATTTAAAGACATCATAATCACTAACGATAAACTCCTTGAATAAATCGAACTGAGCTAAGTCATCACTAATCTGTTGATATCGATCTGCCAAAAACGACATCTCTAAAGTGAAGGCATAACGCTCTGGTTCTTTATAGAACTTGGGCAAAAAAGGATTATCGGCAAATCGTTCTAGAATCAACTTGGCATTAAAATCGTTTGATATTTTGGTTGCCAGACTGGTTTTTCCTGCTCCAATATTTCCTTCAATAGCAATGTAATTGTATTTGGAAAAATCGTACTGTTTGCTTGGATTCTTCAACCAAATATTCTGTGCTTCTAAATCGGTATCTACTTCACATTCTGAAAGCAATTCACTTACAGATTTACCAAACACGGAATGTTCTACTCTTGCTGCAATATCGTTGAGCGGCTGTAATACGAATACGCGCTTGTGCGCTTCTGGATGTGGAACAATTAATGATTTTGTATCGATAATATCATCATTGTAAAAGATGATGTCCAGGTCTATTACTCTAGATTGATATCCTTCGTCCTTAGTTCGTTCCCTACCTAAATCTACCTCAATGGAAAGTAAATCTTTCATGAGTTTTTTAGGCTTAATATGCGTTTCAACACCTATACAAATGTTTAGAAAATCATCGCCTTCAAACCCAAATGCTTCAGACTTATAGACTTTAGAGATACTCTTTATAGTCCCAACATGGTTATGAATAGCATCTAAGGCATCTTGCAAGTTCTTAAACTTGTTTCCTTTGTTTGTACCGAGGGCAATATAAACATGGTTAGGTGTCTCCATAAGCAAAGGCAAAATAATGAAAACAAATTTTAATCCTTTATATTTACAAGAGCGAATTATTCACAATTTTAGATGACCGAAAAAGACAAGCTATTAGCGCAACGTATCTATTTGTTTCTGGGTGCTTTGTTTATTACCTCATTGGTAGTTTCTAATCTTATATTTCAGAAATTTTTCTACTGGTATCCTTTCGACGCTAAAGTGTTTGATACTAAATTGTTCGAAATTTCGGTTGGTATTCTACCTTACCCAATTACGTTTTTGATTACTGACCTTATTAGTGAGATTTATGGTAAAAAGCGTGCTAACGATATTGTGGTTGCTGGGATTTTTGCTTCGTTTTTCTCAATGATTATCGTCTACGTTGCTAATGCTGCTCCTGCGACAGCTTGGTCGCCTGTGAATAATGATTTATTTTCTACTGTTTTTGGAGCTACTGCTATTGCTGTGTTTGCTAGTATGATGGCGTACTTATTAGCACAGTTTATTGACATACAGATTTACCATTTCTGGAAACGACTAACCAAAGGAAAGCACTTATGGTTGCGCAATAATTTTTCAACATTTTTATCTCAATTTGTAGATACGTTTACAGTACTTTTCTTGCTATGTTCTTTTGGAAAAATTGAATGGAACCTATTCACAGGCTTGCTTATTGCAGGGTTTTTATTCAAGGTATTAATCGCTGTTGTAGATACACCATTCTTGTATCTGGGTGTACATTTGTTCCGAAAGCGATTCAAATTAGGAATCAATGAGGAGATAAAACTCTTATAAATTTATCCTAAACTTTACCTGTAGTACAACTTTTCGTACGATTTTTGCGTATATATTCTCAAATCTACTATTCATGAAAAAGGTTTTTAAAGTTATAGGTATCCTATTACTTATCATTATTGCTTTATTGGCTGCTACGCCTTTAGTGCTAGAATCCAAAATTGATGAGATCGTACAAGCTTATGCAGATGAAAACATCAATGCCAAAGTTGAGTTTGAAGACATTAATCTTAGTCTTTTAAAAAGCTTTCCAAAAGCTAGCGTCACTGTAGACAATTTAAAAATTACGAATTACGAACCTTTTCAAGGAGATACACTTGTTACTGCAACATCAATTAATCTGGAAATGCCAATTGGTGAGCTTTTAAAGTCCGAATCCGATGGACCTTTAGTAGTCAATGAAATTGCGCTCGATGGCGCTGTAGTAAATTTGAAAACCAACAAAGATGGCATCACAAACTATGATATTCTTAAATCTGATGCTTCAGACAAAGAATCTTCAGAAGCTTCAAACAGTGGTGGTTTTGCTTTCGATATTGAAGATTATTCCATAAGCAATAGTGCATTTTCGCTAAGTGATGAGACTAGTGGAAATACGATTCAAGTTACAGACCTTAACCATTCGGGTAAAGGGATATTTTCTGGAACAACTTCAGAATTAGATACTGATACCGAAGCCAAGATGACTCTTATAGTTGATAATACAGCTTACCTCAAAAACACAGCTATACAACTGGATGCTTTAATTGATTTAGATTTAGAACAAAACAAATATACCTTCAAGGAAAACAAAGGGTTTATTAATCAGTTGCCTTTAGAGTTTAATGGCTATGTAAAACTGCTAGAAGATGCTCAAGAAATCGATATTACTTTTGAAAATCCTGAGTCTTCTTTTAAAGATTTTCTCGCAGTAATCCCAGAAGCTTATTCTAAAGATCTCGACGATGTACAAACCTCAGGAGACTTCAAAGTAAAAGGTCTCATAAAAGGTATAGCTTCAGATGCAACCATTCCAAATCTAGATATCAATGTTGTCTCTAATAATGCGTCGTTTAAATATCCTGATTTGCCAAAACAAGTGGAAAACATTTTGATCAATGCTTCAATAAAAAACGATAATGGTAAGGCTGATGACACCTACGTCAACATCGATAAACTCAACTTTAAGATCGACGATGATGTCTTCAAATCTTCTGCGACTTTAAGACAACTCACCAGTAACATGCTTGTCAATGCCAATGTGGATGGCACACTAAATCTGGCTAATATTTCCAAAGCATATCCTGTTGAATTAGAAAATGAATTGAGTGGTATCCTCAAAGGAAAACTCAATACGTCTTTTGACATGAATGCCATTGAAACCAATGCTTACAAGCGCATTAAAAATACTGGTAATGTAAGCATCACTGATTTTGTGTTTTCATCTGAAGACATTGTGAATCCTATTTCTATATCAAAAGCTGATATCGCTTTTAAACCTACTAAAGTCTCACTAGAAAGTTTTGACGCTACTACGGGAACGTCTGATTTAAAAGCTACGGGTAGTATTGATAATTTGCTTGGTTTCTTATTGAGTGATAAAAACCTAAAAGGTAATTTTAATGTGAATTCGGATCAGTTCGTGGTAAGTGATTTTATGGTTGAAGATGAATCGGTTTCAGAAGACAATAAAACAACTTCGGATAGTGAATCCCTTAAAATCCCTGACTTTTTAGATTGTAGTATTAATGCTAATGCCAAGACGGTAGTGTATGATAACTTGAAGCTGAACAATGTTAAGGGGCAACTCATCATCAAAGACCAAAAAGCGGATTTAAAAAATATGACTTCAGATATTTTTGATGGGAAGCTGGCTATTGCTGGTAATGTTTCCACAAAAGAGGCAACACCAACCTTCAATATGAATCTTGGTGTCGATAAATTTGATATTGCAAAATCTTTTAAAGGCTTAGAGTTATTACAAAATCTGGCTCCGATTGCTAAATCCTTACAAGGAAAGTTGAACACTACGATTAATCTGAAGGGAAAATTAGACGAAACCTTTTCGCCAAATCTCACTACTGTTTCCGGAAATGCTTTGGCAGAAGTATTAACCTCAACCATAAATCCATTACAAGGTGACGTGCTGGAAAAACTTGGAGGTGCTTTAAACTTTATAGATTTTAAGAAACTAGACTTAAAGGACTTGAAAACCAAACTAGAATTTAAGGATGGTCAGGTTAGTGTAAAACCTTTCAAGCTAAAGTATGATGATATTGATATTGAGATTTCGGGCTCTCATGGTTTCGACAAAAGCATGAATTATAGTGCAGTATTTCAAGTACCTGCTAAGTACTTGGGTAATGATGTTAATGGGTTATTATCACAGATTAATGATGATTCCCTAAAAGAACTTACTGTTCCTGTAACAGCAACAATAGGTGGTAGTTTTGCTCAACCTACTGTATCGACAGACCTTACTTCGGCTGTTTCTGCCCTTGGTGAACAACTTGTAGAAATTCAGAAGCAAAAACTTTTAAACCAAGGTAAAGACAAACTCAACGACTTGCTTGGAGGTGCACTTGGCACTGAAAAAGAGACAGATTCAACCAAAACTGACACTGGTAATGTTGTAAAAGATGTTCTTGGTGGTTTACTTGGCGGAAAGAAGAAAAAGACAAAAAAAGATTCGGTGAATAATTAAATAATTGAAGTGTTATAAGCTAGTCTCACTTTTTAGTTGTTTCTTTGTCCCATATTTTAGTTGAACTGTTGTTCAGACTTTTCGGTTTTTAAAGCCATAACTTCTGTACCTTGTATTTAACTAATCCCTTACAATATTTAATAATTTAAAACCAACTGATAGTAAGGGTCAGTTAAACAATTACATCTATGATCATTATTAATGTAAAAGAAGGCGAAAGCATTGAAAGAGCTCTAAAACGTTACAAACGTAAGCACAGAAACGTGCAGACGATGAACAATATTAGAGAGAGAAAGCAGTTCACCAAAAAATCTGTAAAGCGTAGACGCGAAATACAAAAAGCGGCTTACATCCAAAAGCTTAGAGACCAAGAAAATATTTAATATTCTTTAACACCTCTTTTGTAAGCAATTGTAGTTCTCCACTACAAAATGCTTATGATTGTCATCTACTTACTTGTTGGAATTTTTGCAGCTATCATAGGTGCCTTACCTCTTGGTGCATCTAATGTTGCTGTTATCAATACAACTATAAAGCAAAACGCCAAGCAAGCTTTCAAAATTGCCATTGCCGCTGGTATTGCTGAAGTCATTCTATCTTATTATGCGTTGCATTGCAATATGGTAGTTCGCGATTTTTTTAATGAAAATCTTTGGATACAGATTGTTATTGCTATAGTACTTTTCGGAATTGGTTTATTCTTGTTCTTTAATAAAAAGTTGACTAAACCAAAATCAAATAAAACATTAAAAATCACCAAATCAAAGTATGCTACAGGTTTTGTATTGGGATTACTCAATCCACCAGTTTTAATTTATTGGGTGATTGCTTATGGGATTATTAATAACAATGACCTTATGTTGTCTCTACAGTCTTCGCTTTCAGTCTTATTCCTGTTTTTCTTTGGTGTCTATGTCGGAAAGCTTCTAACGCTTTTCTTCTACAGTCGTTTTAGTACTGTCATTAAAAACAAAGTTCAGAACATTAATCTCATCGTTAACAAACTAACAGGTGTCTTATTTGTAATTATTGCTTTAGTGCAAGCTGTGAAGTTGTATTATGTATAGACTAAAAAAACAGTAATCTTTAATTAAAGGTCACTGTTTGGATATTCTTTGATGCAAATTATTAAGCCCTACCTGTTTAATTTCCATACATTTTATTATACTTTTCTTTGTCATAGAAATCTATCTCATCTATTATCATTTTATGGAATTCTTCGTCATCTTCCATTACTGTTCCATTTAAGAAAATGCCCCTGAATTCACCAATACAAAGAGTATCAATGTTTCCATCTTTATAATTTATAAGCATGAACACTCTACTATCTACAGTCAGATCTTGATTAGAAATAATTAGTCTTTTTATTTGATAATCAAAATTCTTTAAGAACTTTTTGTTGTGCAAAGTCTTTTTTCTGATATTCTCCCCTTCTTCAAACAAATAATCAACACAGAAAGATGGATAAGGAGTTGAAATTCCAGGATTTCTATAATAAACTTTTATTGAATTAATATTATTAGAATCGCAGGATAAAATTATTGTTGCCAACAACATTAATACGCTTGACCTCATAAAATTCATATGTTGCATGTTCTTCTTATTAACTCAATAATGCCGATTGGCAATCCATTCATTCAATGGTTTGAGTTTATCTAATCGATTACATTACTACGATTAAATGTTTGGTTTATTGTAATTTTTAAGAAGAAACAAATAATTAGAAAATGTAAGGAAGTATTTAAAAATATCCTTAGATATATTTTCATTCAACTTTTATAAAGGACTTAAATCACAGTAATACTCACCACCAGACCTTCATTAGCTCTGATGTTAAATACAGTATCATCTTCAAAAATGAAGTATTGCCCTTTTACACCAACTAATTTCCCTGTGTAGCTTTGCTCCTTTTTAATATTCAAGGACTTAGGTTTTTCAGGATACTTAGAGACCGGGAATTCGAGATGGGTCTCTGTACTGTTATCTATAAAGTAGTTTTTAACTTCTTCGGGAATAAAATCTTTTAATTTTTGTTGCCATTCCGCAAGGTCTGCATCTTCAATCTCATTCTTAAGCATTTTTCGCCAGTTAGTCTTATCACTGACTTGGTCTTTAAGAGCAACTTCAGTAATTCCGGCCAAGTAACGATTTGGTACTTCAACAATTTCTATGGCTTCGTGAGCGCCTTGATCTATCCAACGTGTAGGTACTTGGGTCTTTCTGGTTACACCAACCTTAACATTACTCGAGTTAGCTAAATACACAATATGCGGCTGCAATTGCACCTCTTTTTCATAAGCCAAATCCCGATCTTCTTTACCAAGGTGTGCGGTACTCAACTCTGGTCGCATAATCCACTCACCTGCTTGTGGCGCATCAAAAAAACAACTCTTACAAAATCCTTGTCTGTAAATTTCCTTATTCAGTCCACAACTCAAGCATTGATAACCAACAAACTCCATAGTAATGGTTTTATTGAGTAATTGATTAACATTGATAAAGTCATTTTCAAAAACAAGATAATACTGAATTGGTTCTAAGAATTCGGTTTGCATTTTAGTGAGAACACCTTGATACTTCATAAAGATTTTTATTATTTTAGGCGTTATAAAGATAGCTAATCCATGCCAATTCCTTTAGTAAATTCTATTGCTTCTTGGTTTTTGAAAAAACGGTTTCATCAAATCGAATTGTTTTTGAAATATCCTAACGAAGTACAGGAAGAATTACTCTTCAATTTGCTTGACACTGCCAAAGAAACAGAGTTGGGGAAGCTATACGATTTTGAATCAATCTCTAGTTATGAGGCCTTCAAAAATCGAATTCCGGTGTCATCCTATGAAGATATTCAGCATCTTATTGAGCGCTCAAGAAAAGGAGAACATAATATCTTTTGGCCAACGCCTATAAAATGGTTTGCTAAATCAAGCGGAACTACAAATGCAAAGAGCAAGTTCATTCCTGTTAGCGTCGAATCTTTGGAAGATTGTCATTATGCAGCTAGTAAGGATCTCCTTTGTATGTACCTAAACAACAATGAGGATTCGCAATTGTTTACAGGCAAAAGTTTACGCTTAGGCGGAAGCAAGGAACTATATATGGAGAATGGTACTGTGTTTGGAGACCTTTCGGCAATTCTCATAGACAATATGCCATTTTGGGCAGAATTCTCTAGTACACCAAGTAGTAAAGTCTCTTTGATGAGTGATTGGGAATATAAGATGCAAGCTATTGTAGACGAAACTATAAATGAAAATGTGACGAGTCTGGCTGGTGTACCATCATGGATGCTGGTGCTTCTGAACAATGTTCTTGAGCATACGAACAAGAATAGTCTTTTTGAAATATGGCCAAATCTTGAAGTTTATTTTCACGGCGGTGTAAGCTTTACACCATACATGGATCAATACAAAGCTATACTTCCGAAGCAAGATTTTAAATATTATGAAATCTATAATGCTTCTGAAGGCTTTTTCGCTATACAAGATCAAAATAACTCAAGTGAATTATTATTGATGTTGGATTATGGAATCTTCTATGAATTTATTCCGATGGATACCTATGGCACTAAGAATGAAAAAGTAATCCCTCTTAGTGATGTTGAAGTTGGTAAAAACTATGCGGTTATCATTACGACTAATGCTGGTTTGCTTCGTTATAAGATTGGAGATACCATACGTTTTACCTCAACCAAACCTTATAGAATTAAAGTTACAGGTCGTACAAAGCATCATATCAATGTGTTTGGTGAAGAGCTTATTATCGAAAATGCTGAAGATGCGTTAAAGACAGTATGCAAATCCACTAAGGCTGAAATTATCGATTTTACTGCTGCCCCAATTTTTATGGAAGGTAAATCTAAAGGCGCTCATGAGTGGCTAATTGAGTTTAAAACACCTCCTGAAAACCAAGAACAGTTCAATGACCTTTTCGATAAAACGCTTCAATCCTTAAACTCCGATTATGAAGCAAAACGCTACAACAATATGACTTTGAATAAACCTAAAGTTAATGTTGCGCGGCAAGATCTATTCTATGATTGGCTAAAGATTAATGACAAGCTTGGTGGACAGCACAAGGTACCAAGATTGTCGAATACCAGAGACTATTTAAACGAGCTTCTTGCATTGAATGGAGCTCCAGTTCATCGATAAAAGTTTACAAATTCTATTTTTCGTCGGATTTTTCTTATCTTCGTCTAGAAAAGTTTACGAAAAAGTGATGTTATATTAACTCTTCTGTAACTTTAAGGAAAAATAATTAGATAATTAATCCAAACCCCTCGGATCATGAAAACTTACCTCCAAGTCCTCGTTGGTGGTGCTTTATCGGTTATGGTTACACTCTCAAGTTTGTCACCAGACCACACACTACCCCTCAACAATTCAAACGATTTTGATAAATACAATGAAAGTGGATTAGACTTTACATTGAATCATGCTAAAGTGAATACCAAGTATTCCGATTTTGGTTCAGCAGTATTTAAGAATAAACTCATCATTGTGTCTTCAAAAAAAATAGGTGCAATCGGTAATGGTATAAATAAGCTTACCAATGAACCTTATACAGATTTGTTTTGTTTAGATTTTGACAAAAAAGGATCTGTTTCCTATCCTCTATTATTTTCAAGAATATTGAATACTAAAAATAATGAAGGATCGGTGTCATTCTCGCCAGATGAATCGACAATATATTATACTCGAAGCAGTAGAAAGACACCACATATATATCAACTCTACAAAGCCGAATTAGAGGCAAATTCTCATGGCAACTGGATAAATCATGTTCAGCTGACGAAAAACAACAGTTATTCTGTAGAGAATCCATTTGTAAGTAGAGATGGAAAGAAACTGTACTTCTCTTCGAATAGAAAAGATGGTTATGGTGGTTATGACTTATATGTTGCCGACATAAATAAAAAAGGGACTATCGGAACTCCAAAAAATTTAGGCCCGCTAATCAATTCTGAAGGTGACGAAAAGTATCCTCACTATTCGTTAGATGGTAAATATTTATTTTTTGCTTCTAATGGACACGACGGTTTAGGCGGCTTTGACATCTTTGTGAGTAAACCAGTATTTGGCATTTACAAATCACCAAGAAACCTAGGACAAACTGTGAACTCTGATAGTGATGAATTAGCATTTATGTTTATGGACAATAATAAAGGTGTATTCTCTTCTAATAAAGCAGATGGATTAGGAAGTTATGATCTTTATGAGTTTGACGCCAAGCCTATTTACAGAGATCTTGAAGGTGTTGTTCTGAATGAGAATGATGCTCCGTTATCTAATACAACCCTGATACTACTTGACGAAGAAGGTAATGAAATAGCAAGACAGAAAACAGATAAAACTGCTAGCTATAAATTCAAAGTAAGAGCATTTGAAAGCTATATTATTAAAGCTGTAAAGCAAGGTTATGCAGATAAAGAACTGAAGTTAGCTATTAATGATTCACAACGTTTAGTGTTTAGTGAAAACCTAAAATTAGCTAGCGCTGATGATAGTGCGGTAGTTAAAAAATAACCTGCGTTTTATCGTTAAAAAAAGTAGCGCGAGTTCTTACAACGAAAATAAACTCTACTTAGTCTAAAAAGGGAATTAGTAGTTTTTATCTTACACAGTAAATACTATATTTACAAAGCAAACAAACAAAACATTGTTGCGCAATATTACATTAATCAATCCAGCATAAAAAAACCACGCCGAAGCGTGGTTTTCATGTTTTATATGGATATTGAAGTTATTCTTTTATCACTTCTACTTTCTCAATGATTTTTTCAATTTCACCATTCTCTCCGATAGTAGATTTTTCGAATTCCTTAATAGCTTCTTCTACTTCAGCTTCAGTACCTTCAAAAACTCTTTCGTTGGTAACTGTCTCGCCATTTTCTACAGTAGTATATACTACAGTTGCTTGAGCCATATCTTCAGAAATAGACATCTCTACTTCAAAAGTATTTTCGTCTGCTAGAGCTGTTTCAGAATCGTGTCCTCCTAAGATTGGAGCAATAACTAAACCTACTAAACACGTTAACTTAATTAAGATGTTCATAGATGGTCCAGAAGTATCCTTGAATGGATCTCCAACTGTATCTCCAGTAACTGCTGCTTTGTGCGCATCAGAACCTTTGTATTCCATTTTACCATCAATCTCTACTCCAGCTTCAAAAGATTTCTTAGCGTTATCCCAAGCACCTCCAGCGTTGTTTTGGAAGATTGCCCACATCACACCGCTAACACAAACACCAGCCATATAACCTCCTAATGGTTCAGCTCCAAATAAAAGACCTATGATAATTGGTGTAATAATCGTAATCAATCCAGGTAAAAGCATTTCTTTAAGAGCAGCTTTAGTTGAAATATCAACACACTTAGCATACTCTGGAGTACCTGTTCCTTCCATAATTCCAGGAATCTCTCTAAACTGACGACGTACTTCTTGTACCATTTCCATCGCAGCTTTACCTACAGATTGCATTGCTAATGCTGAGAAGATTACAGGAATCATTCCTCCTACAAATAACATTGCTAATACATCTGCTTTAAAGATGTTAATTCCGTCAATTCCTGTAAACGTAACATAAGCAGCAAATAATGCTAAGGCAGTTAATGCTGCAGAAGCAATAGCAAATCCTTTACCAACAGCTGCAGTAGTATTACCTACTGAATCTAATATATCTGTACGCTCTCTAACATGAGGCTCTAGTTCACTCATTTCAGCTACACCACCTGCATTATCTGCAATAGGACCAAATGCATCGATCGCTAACTGCATCGCAGTAGTTGCCATCATTGCAGAAGCTGCTAATGCTACACCATAGAATCCTGCTAAAGCATACGATCCAAAGATGGCCGCAGCAAATAAGATAACAGATAAGAATGTAGATTTCATACCTACTGCAAGACCTGCAATAATATTAGTTGCAGCTCCAGTAGAACTATTTTTTACAATATCTAAAACAGGTTTCTTTCCTAAAGATGTATAGTAAGCCGTTACCACAGAGATCAAAGCACCTACGGCAAGACCAATACATGCCGCCCAAAATACATTCATAGACGATACATCTCTTAGACCTTCTCCAAAGAAGTTCATTTGCATAGTTTCTGGCAACATCCACTTAATTAAGAAGTAACTAGCAATTAGTGTTAATATAATTGAAGCCCAGTTTCCAGTATCTAATGCTTTTTGAACTTGAGATTCTTTAGCTTCATTGTTAGACACTTTTACTAAGAATGTTCCGATTATGGAAGCCAACACACCAACACCAGCAATGACTAGTGGTAGAAGAATAGGCCCCATATTATTGAATGCGTCTGTAAACTGAGTCGTTGCAGACATATCTTTAATCACATAATTTCCAAGTACCATAGCTGCTAATACAGTAGCTACATACGACCCAAAAAGGTCTGCTCCCATTCCTGCAACATCACCAACATTATCACCTACGTTATCAGCAATGGTAGCTGGGTTACGAGGATCATCTTCAGGGATACCAGCTTCAACCTTACCTACTAGGTCAGCACCTACATCGGCAGCTTTTGTATAGATTCCACCACCTACACGCGCAAATAAAGCAATCGATTCAGCACCCAGAGAGAATCCAGCTAACGTTTCTAGAACTACAGTCATGTTCCCATAGAAACCGCCTTCAGCTCCCATAAACTGCCCTAAAAAGAACCAGAATAATAAGCTCAATCCTAATACAGCTAAACCAGCAACACCAAGTCCCATTACTGTTCCACCACCAAAAGATACTTTTAGTGCTTGAGGTAAACTTGTCTTTGCAGCTTCTGCTGTACGCGCATTAGCATCAGTAGCGATACGCATTCCAATGTTTCCTGCTAAAGCAGAGAACACAGCACCTATAATAAATGCAGGAACAATCATCCAGCTTGTAGACTCTACTATTGTAGATATTCCAAATAAAGCAGCTGATGCGATTACTACGAATATTAACAGTAAACGGTATTCAGCTCCAAGGAATGCCAAAGCACCTTCTTTGATAGCTTTAGAAATGCCTTTCATCTTGTCACTACCTGCATCTTGTTTCTTAACCCAAGACATTTTGATGAACATAAATAAAAGTCCTAAAATCGCCAATGCTATTGGCACGAAAATCATATTTGATTCCATAAATATTTCAATTAGTTATTTAGCTGCGCAAAAGTAGTAAAATCAACGAGAACTAAAAAAACCTTTCGCTCTGTGAGTGAAAGGTTTTCAAAGATTTAATATAGAATGTCTTTTAGATCGTAAAATCGCCGTTGGCTTTGTGTTCGCTATTTTCGTATCGCTCAACACATTTATTTAAAATATCGTACGCCTCTTTTGCGTCACCCCATCCACCAACATCGACCTTCTTCTTTTCTAGATCTTTATATACTTGGAAGAAATGCGTAATCTCTTTCTTCCTATGCTCATTAAGGTCTGTAATATCTTGATATGTATTCCAAATTGGGTCAGAAACCGGTACGCATACTAATTTTTCGTCTGGCCCTTTTTCATCTGCCATGTGGAATACTCCGATTGGCTTTACTTCCATTACGCACATTGGGAAAGTTGGTTCTGTACTCAATACCAATACATCCAATGGATCTCCATCCAAAGCTAAAGTTTCTGGGATAAAACCATAATTCCCTGGATACACCATGGATGAAAACAACATACGATCAAAACGGATTTTATGTAAATCGAAATCGTATTCATATTTGTTTCTACTCCCCTTTGGGATTTCTATTAGTACATCAAACGTCATTTTTCCTTTTGGACTCATAATTATCTCATCGTTAAATTAGGGCTGCAAAGATACACCTTTACCAAGGCTGCACAATTCTCAGCGTCTATATTTTACAATTTTTTTAAGAACTAAATACTGTATCTTGCGTCAACTAATTTAATCAGAATAATCATGCGTTTTATTTTAGCTATTGTATGCCTTTGTTTTACTGTAACTTCTTTTTCTCAAAGTCAACCCTGGAAAGGAAAATTTGAACCTATCGATGACCTTTTACCAACACCAAATTCATATAGAACAGCTAGTGGTGCTCCAGGAAAAGCCTATTGGCAACAACGTGCCGATTATAAGATTAAAGCTACTCTCGACGAAAAAAACAACACCATTAGTGGTGATGAAACCATAACCTACTACAATAATTCTCCTGATGACCTATCGTATCTATGGGTTCAATTGGAACAAAATGTAAACAAAAAAGGCAATGAAGATTTTGGTTATGCCTTTGGTGGAGTAAGAGATAACATGAATACTCGACACATGCAGTTTTTGACCAGAGCTATCGATTTCCCTGCTGGGTATTCAATTAAATATATTAAGGACGAAAATGGCAACAATATAAAGTCATTGGTTAATAACACCATGATGAAAGTATTGCTAGACAAACCACTAAAGTCTGGTGAGTCTATGTCATTCTCGATAGGATGGTCCTATCCTGTTACAGATCGCAGTATGTATTTATTGTCTCGTGAAGGATATGAATATTTCCCTGAAGATGATAATACTGTGTATCTGATTGCACATTGGTTTCCTAGAATGGCTGTGTATAACGACACAGAAGGATGGCAGAATAAGCAATTCCAAAAACTAGGTGAATTTGCCTTGGAATTTGGCGATTATGATGTAGAGCTTACTGTCCCAGCAGATCATTTGGTAGCTGCTACTGGGGAATTGAAAAATCCTAATGATGTTTTAACAAGAAAGCAACGCCAACGACTTGAAGAAGCTTCTAACTCATTTGATAAACCAGTAATGATTGTGACGCCAGAAGAAGCTAAAGAGAATGAAAAAGATAAAGCTTCAAAAACTAAAACCTGGAGAATGGTTGCCAAAAACGTACGTGATTTCGCTTGGGCTTCGTCTCGCAAATTCATTTGGGATGCACAAGCTGTGCAGTTACCTACTAATAAAGTTATGGCAATGTCTTTCTACCCTAATGAAGGATTACCTGTTTGGAGTGAAGAATCTACAAAAGCTATAATGCATGCATTAGAGGTATATTCTGAAGCGACTTTCGATTACCCATATCCAGTTTGTATCTCTGTAAATACATCAAACATTGGTATAGAATTTCCAATGATAAGTTTTAATGGTGGACGTCCAAGAAATGGAGAAATGAGCCAAGCTGCAAAAGCAGGGATGATTGGCACAATTATCCATGAGGTAGGTCATAATTGGTTCCCAATGATTGTGAGTTCTGATGAACGTCAATGGATGTGGATGGATGAAGGTTTAAACACTTTCCTGCACCAACGCACTGTTGAGGAGCGTTATCCAGATTTTAACCATACCACGCCAAAGAGTATTGTCAATTTCATGAAAGGTGATAAGAATATCCTAAGACCAATCATGACGACTTCGGATAATGATTTATTGAGCCAATTTGGAGCTAACTATTATCAAAAACCAACGGTCGGATTCCAAATGTTGCGCAATTCTATTGTTGGTAAAGAATTGTTTGATCAGGCTTTTAAAGAATATGCTAACCGCTGGAAGTATAAGCATCCAAATCCTGCAGATTTATTTAGAACTTTAGAAGATGCCACAGCTGTGGATCTAGATTGGTTCATCAGAGGATGGTTTTATACTACGGATAATGTTGACATAGAATTGGCTGACGTTAAATGGTTCCAAGTGCAACCTGAAGTAAGTATTGAGGACAAGCAGAAACAGGGCAATCTTAATGTTGCTGCAGAAAATGAAGGCGAAAAAGCTAAAGACTTTTCATCTGGCCCAGAGATGATTAATATGGTAACAACTCCAGATGCCAGTTATGGTCAGTTCTTATCTAGAATAGATGAAGCTGGTGTAAGAAAGCAAGTTGAAGGAAAGAACATTTATGAAATCACTGTTAAAAATAATGGTGGTTTAGTAATGCCAGTTGTTATAGAATGGCAATACACCGATGGCACTACAGAAATAGACCGTCTGCCTGCTGAAGTATGGAGAACTAACGAGTACCAAACAACGAAGACTTTTATAAAGGATAAAGAAGTTGCCAAAGTTGTTGTAGATCCAAATGGTGAGTTTGCAGATGTTGACAATGCAAATAATAGCTTCCCGAAGGTGGATGAAGCTTCAGATTTTGATAAATTTAAAGACAGTAAGAAGAATTAACTTAATGTCGTCATCGTTACAAGAGTGTATATCTAGTCAAATAAGCATAGACAAATTATCATTGGATGATATTTTGTCAAACTTCGAAACCGTTCATCTTAAGAAAGGTGATTACTTGCTTCAAGCTGGTTCTATTTGTAGAGAGATGGCCTTTATAGAATCTGGCTATCTCAGAATGTATGATATTGCAGATGGAAAAGAAATAACGTTCTGGATTGGCAGTTCAGGGAAATTTATCACCTCGCTTTCAAGCTTTGTGTTTCAAACCAGCAACTTTTGGAATATCCAAGCCGTGACTGATTGTAAGCTACAAGTCATTAATAGAACGCAGCACTTTCAGCTATGTGAAACTCAACCAAAATGGTTAGAGTTCGATAATCTGTTGTTAGCACATTCTTTTGCTTTGCTCGAACAAAGTATGTTTGCACAATTGCATACCACTGCGCAGCAACGATTTGAAAATCTGCTACACAATGAGCCCGATCTTTTCAATAATGTTCCGCTTCAATATATAGCTTCGATGATTGGTATTACGCCTGAGTCTCTAAGTAGATTAAGAAAAAACCTATCCAATTCTATTTCTTAACATTTGTCAAGAGTAATCTGACTCGTAATCATAAACTTTGTCAAAAGTTATATTATGAATCAGTTACAAAAAGCATTGACCATAAATGCTATCTTTTCGGGATTATCAGGAGTTATTTTAGTAATCACAAGCACATACATTGCTCAGCTTTTTAAGGTTGAAAACAATACTCCTTTTTGGATTATTGGACTAGCATTAATCTTCTTTTCGGGAACTATAGTGTATGAAATAAAACGACTCAAGCCTTCAGGTGTATTATCAATAATCATCCAAGATATTATTTGGGTTATTGGCAGTATTGTGCTTTTAATGTTTCAGCCTTTTGAAATCTCTAAAACTGGGAATGCCATTATCGCTATTATTGCCTTCATTGTATTACTCATGGCAATACACCAGGCCGTTGCTCTAAAAAAATCATCTCGGATTGAAAAACAGTCTGCGAGCAGTTAGAAACCCCATTAATTCAAACTCAACATTTACAGCAGATTAAGTACAGTTTTTTCTTTGTTAAAAGCGTTAAAAATCTTAGCATTTATCCTATAAATTAGTATTTTACAGAAAAGCAATATTTGATAAATCAATTTAAGATGAAGACACTACTCAAATTTTTTCTGTTTGTGCCATTACTTCTTGTGGGTTGTTCCTCTGATGATAGTAACCGAAACGCTGGAGAAAGTGTTGGCTTTGATAGTTTTTTGTCCTTCTCTTTTGAAGGGAATACAGATACAAAAGACGCTATTGAAACCGTAGTTAGAGAAACTCTGATTTTGGTAAACGCAAGGATGTCTTTAGAGGACATCAACATTATAGTAAGCAGTACACCAGCCAGTATCATTCCTGAAATCGGTATTGGTGGTTCCAGTCCTAATGGTTTCGATATATTAATGTCAGTAGATTTAGACTTTCCTAATTTGGCAAATTCCATCGCTAATGAATTTGGTCCCTTGTTAGCGCATGAAATGCATCATGCTAAACGACAACGTTCCACTGAAGGATATGGTACTACATTATTTGAAGCCTGTGTATCCGAAGGACTTGCCGATTGCTTCTCTATGGAAGTGTTTGATATAGATCCACCAATATGGTCAGTAGCACTTGCCGAAGCAGATTTAGAAGCTTGGATTAATTCGGCTGAGCAAACCTGGGATGATGATAACTACAATCACCCAGAGTGGTTTTTTGGAACCAGTGCCAATATTCCGAGGTGGACAGGCTATTCCATAGGTTACAAACTTGTGAAAGACTATCTTGTCATCAATACAGACCAAGAACCCTCTGATTTGTATGATGAACCTGCAGATTCTTTCTTGGAAGATTGATCATAAAACGTCTTTTACAACAGTGAATTGACGAAATCGTTTTCGACGATTTTTTTAGCATTTTAGGGTGATAAACCAAAAAATTGTCTCTAGTTTTACAATACCAGAACACGAGATTATGGAGACAACTTTTGGTATAGATGCTATAGATTATTACGTTCCGCAGTTAGTATTACCTATCGAAAAACTGGCGATAGCCAGAGATATTATTCCTGCTAAATTAGAAAAAGGACTTGGGTTAAAATCTATGGCTTTGGTCGATGTCAATGAAGATGCTGCATCGATGGCAGCAAATGCACTTCTAAATTTAATTGAGAATAATAATATCGACCCTACTACGATTGGTCGTGTTTATTTAGGTACCGAAAGCGCCGTAGATGGTTCCAAACCCACAGCGACATATGCCCTTGGTACTGTTGAACAAAAACTTAGCGACAAGTATGGTGAACGCTGTTTTAAGCATTGCGATGTTGTAGATTTAACTTTTGCCTGTGTTGGTGCCGTGGATGCTATGGAAAATTGTCTGGACTGGGTTAGAGCGAAACCTTCTCGGAAAGCTATAGTCATTGCTTCAGATATAGCGAAATACGAATTAGCTTCTTCTGGTGAGTACACGCAAGGTGCAGGTGCCGTTGCTGTTTTAATCACTAGCAATCCAAAGATTTTAACCTTTAGTGACACCATAGGTGTTAGTATGGAACATGTTGGGGATTTCTTCAAACCGAGGCGAAGTGTATCCAATAACGAATTGCAAAGTTTAAGCGTTCAAGAGATTACAAAAAGCTCTAAGGAACGTATGGAACTTTTCTTTGAAGAACCTGTTTTTGATGGGTATTATTCCAATGAATGTTATCAAAATAGAATTCATGAAGCACTAGAACATTTTCAAACACAAAAAGAGGTCGATTTCTTGACGGATTGGGATTACTTTGTTTTTCATTTGCCGTATGCCTATCAAGGCCGTCGTATGATTTTAGACATTTGGCTACAATGGCTAGCACAAAAAGGTCTTATGAGCACTCTAGAAACTGAGATAGGCGCTAAAGACTCCATGGAACATAAAGACTGGAAACGAGCAGCATCAAAGTCTTCATTGTATCGTCAATTTGTGAATGATAAAATAGCGGATGGTGAAGTGGCTTCTGGAGAAATAGGAAACATGTACACGGCTTCAATTTTTATGTCTCTTCTTAGCGTTTTACAAGTCTCACTAGAGAATGACAAGGCTATTACTGGTAAAACCATTGGGTTCCTTAGTTATGGAAGTGGTTCAAAATCTAAAGTATTTGAAGGCACAGTATCTCCTGAATGGAAATCTCGAATTAAGCACCTCAACCTGTTTAAGAATTTAGAAGGTCGACAAGAAATAGATTTCGACACTTATGAAAAACTTCATAATGCTTCAATTGCAAACCCTGTAGCTTTAGAAAAACAGATTGTGCTTTCCGAAATTTCTAATGAAGCGAATAAGGAAGGGTTTCGGTATTATAATTAGAAGTAAAACCCAAAGCTTCCTGTAACACCAAAGCGTCTGGCACCAGGATTGTCTAAATAGTTTCCTCTAAAGTTGAAGTCTATTCTAAAGACTTTGAAGATGTTTCCGATACCGAAGCTATATTCATAATAAATTCTATCGTCTGGTGCTATCAACGGAAACTCTTGTGGATTTCCTGTAGTACTCAGGTTGATGTTATCTTGAGACAATTCACCCCAAACACCTCTTAATCCAAGTATGGCTCTAAGATTGTATTTCTTTAGGAATGGAATTCTAGAGAAAATGCGTCCATTAAAGTTATGCTCTATGTGCATTGACGTATACGTATCTGTCACAAATTCGTAGAAGTCTAACTGCGGAAAGGTATTATAGATAGAGAAAAACGTTTGGTTTCCTGGCACCACACTAAGCAGTCCAAGAGGTACATCGCCAAAGGTTTTCCCGGCTTCAATAGTAGTATACAGCCTACCAAATCCTCCGACTTGCCAAGGTTGTAAATAAGAGAACTGAACTTTGGTATAATCGAAATCACTATTAAACCAATTTCGGTCTCCTCTACTAATTTGTGCAAATAGTCGAGCAAAATTATCGTTCGCTTCTTTTCGCTCTACACCAAATCCTGTCATTTTTCGCTTCGGAAAGTAGGATAAGGATATTGACGATTCAAATTGCTTAATCTCTGAAGATACTCCTGTAGGCGATTCTGGGTCATTGTAAGCTAAACTAAAGGTTGGAGAAGCGGACTCTAATGTTCGATAGTTATTGCTCCACCTAACTACAAAATTCCGGACAGGTTCTAATTCTACTGACAACGTCGTTAAGTTAATACTAGTTAACTTATCGTTAGCACCTGTACCAACGACTGAAGACGAGGCGAGACTTCGACCAAGTACATCCGTAGATGTTGTTAAACTGGCACCAATTTGTTCGACGTCCCTTCGATTTCCACCAGAAATGATAAGTCGGTTCTTTTTGTCTAGTAATACTTTACCAGAAATACCGTACTTAAATTTATCATCCTTAAACCCATAAGCCACAAACCCTTCTAATCTCCATAAATCATTTGGTCCAAAATAGGTACGTCCTCCTGTGCGTAATCTCAATCCTTCCACCTCGTTAAACCCAAATGTTGAAAAGATTGGTCCGTAGTCAAAATTGATACTTGGGAATTCAATATATCCTGAAGCTAAAATGCTACCAATATTATAGAGTGTTTTGAACTTCTTTACGGTCTTTAAAGTGTCCAACATCTTATAAACACCACGTTCATCTTTATTAAGCTCTTCTAATCGATTCTTCTCCCAAAACTCATCGTCTCTATTATAAACATCCTGATCATAATTGTAAACCTCTTCATCATAGAACTCTTCATCCTTGGGCTGATCAAAGACATAATTATTGTAAAGCGTTGTTCTTTTACCATAAACTCCTCTAGACTTTTCTTTCTTATTCAAAGCGAAGTCAGAGAGCATGTAATCGCGTTTTATCAGGAATAAAGAATCATTCAACACATCGAACTCTTGCTCTATATAGATTTCTTTTACCCAGTTGATGTTAGCACTTTTTGAAGCTTGAAGATTAATATCTTTAATCGCATAGGTAGAATCGCTCACCCAAAAATCACCTTTAAAGGTCAGTTCGTTTTTACGTCTTGGATAATAGATAATATTATAACACCACTTATTATCGATATAAGCACTATCTGAAAGCACATAATTATAGGTTTGAACACCAGCCTTCCCAACTGGACTTACAAAGCTTTTATCGAAAAACTTTAAGTAATTATCGTAGACATTAAAATCTGAATACAGGTCACCAACAAAATCAATAATCACCTGATTATTACTGAATCCAGAATTCTTATTTCCGCGCAAGTCTATTTTCTCCTTGTTGATTGTATTATCACCATAAACAGTACTTACAGCTTCATTGATAAAAATTGGCAAGTATGTTTTTCCGGTTACTCTAGAGGTATCAACTTCTTCGAAAACAAACTCCATACCTCTAAAGAGCCTACTCTTTATCAAAGCACTATCTATAGTATTGAGATCGAATTCTACTTTCTCATATTTATCATACTGATACTGCTTAAACTGTTTGAGTCCATTTTGCCGTTTGCGTTCCCACACTTTTTTTAGAAGCGCAATTGCTGGGTTTTCCGAGGCTTTTTTGGATTGCTTTCCTGCAGCAATAACTACTGCATCTAGTGCTTCTGCTTCTTCCTTTAGCGTGAAATTAAGATCATAATTAACCTTCTTGTCTAATGCAATTTCTAAGGTTTCATATCCTAGAAATGATACCACTAATGTCGTCCATGTATTTTCTGATTCTAAGTAAAAGCGACCATTTTCATTGGTAATCGTTCCTTCGGTAGTATCTTTGAACAGTACATTAGCAAATGCCACAGGATCGCCATTTTCGTCGTAAACGTGACCACTAACTTTAGTCTGGGAAAAAACGGAACCAATTCCGAAGCAAAAGAAAAAAAGAAGTAAAAAATTCCTCATATAGCAAAAAACTTCATCAACAATCATGCAAATGAAGTTTACATAACGCAAAAAATTGCAAATTATTTATTTGTACATCACTTTTTTGACCGCTTTGATAACATCATTGTGGTTTGGCAACCACTCTGCCAGCAATACTGGCGAATAAGGTGCTGGCGTATCTGCGGTATTTATTTTTTCAATTGGTGCATCTAAGTAATCAAAAGCTTGAGATTGTACTTGATATGTAATCTCAGTTGCCACGTTACCAAAAGGCCACGCTTCTTCAAGAATAACTAAGCGATTTGTCTTTTTAACCGAATTCAAGATAGCATCATGATCCATCGGGCGAACTGTTCTAAGGTCGATAATTTCACAAGAAATACCTTCTTTTTCTAATTCATCAGCAGCTTTATAAGCTTCCTTAATAATCTTCCCGAAGGATACAATCGTTACATCAGTTCCTTCCCGCTTAATATCAGCCACACCAATAGGAATAGTGTACTCTCCTTCCGGCACTTCACCTTTATCTCCATACATTTGCTCACTCTCCATAAAGATAACTGGGTCGTCATCTCTAATTGCAGATTTTAATAAGCCTTTTGCATCATATGGATTTGAAGGCACGATAACTTTCAAACCGGGTGTGTTGGCATACCAACTCTCAAAAGCTTGCGAATGCGTTGCTGCCAACTGACCAGCAGAAGCCGTTGGACCTCTAAAAACAATCGGACATTTAAATTGACCTCCAGACATTTGTCTGATCTTTGCCGCATTGTTTATGATTTGATCAATTCCAACCAGTGAGAAGTTAAACGTCATAAACTCTACGATTGGTCTGCAACCGGTCATTGTTGAACCAACACCAATGCCAGCAAAACCAAGTTCTGCAATTGGTGTATCGATAACACGCTTTTCTCCAAATTCATCAAGCATTCCTTTAGATGCTTTATAAGCACCATTATATTCCGCTACTTCCTCTCCCATTAAATAGATACTCTCATCTCGGCGCATCTCTTCGCTCATTGCTTCAGCTATAGCTTCTCTAAATTGAATTGTTTTCATCTGCAAATTTTAAGAAGAACAAAAATAGTAGAAAAGAGTGTCTTATTAAAGTTGAATGATTTAAAAATTTATTATGCATGCATAGTATTTTTTACAAATAAAATAAGTACCTTCGTAGCCTCTTAAAAATTACTTATCAAAAAACTATATTATAATGAAAATTTTAGTGTGTATTAGTCACGTTCCTGATACAACTTCTAAGATCAATTTTACAGATGGTGATACAAAATTTGACACCAATGGTGTGCAGTTTGTAATCAACCCAAATGATGAGTTTGGTCTTACAAGAGCTATGTGGTTTAAGGAAAAGCAAGGTGCTTCTGTAGATGTTGTTAATGTTGGTGGTCCAGAAACTGAGCCAACCCTAAGAAAAGCATTGGCTATTGGTGCTGATGGTGCTATTAGAGTGAATACTCCTGCTACTGACGGTTTTGCTGTTGCAAAGCAATTAGCAAATGTTGTTAACAATGGTGGTTACGATTTAGTCATTGCTGGTCGTGAGTCAATTGATTACAATGGAGGTATGGTACCTGGAATGTTAGCTGGTCTTATAGACGCCAACTTTGTAGCGAATTGTATTAGTCTCGAAGTTGATGGAACTTCTGCAAAAGCAGTTAGAGAAATTGATGGTGGAAAAGAAACGGTAAATACATCGCTTCCATTAGTTATTGGAGGTCAAAAAGGATTAGTCGAAGAAAGTGATCTTCGTATTCCTAACATGAGAGGGATTATGATGGCACGTAAAAAACCGTTAAATGTGGTCGAGCCTGTTGATGCTTCAGAAGAAACAGCTTCAGCTAAGTTTGAAAAGCCAGCGCCTAAAGGTGCTGTTAAGCTTGTCGATGCAGGAAATATAGATGAATTAGTAAGCTTGCTTCACAATGAAGCTAAAGTGATTTAACATATTAAAAAAGAACACATGTCAGTTTTAGTATATACAGAGTCCGACAAAGGACAATTCAAAAAAGTAGCTTTTGAAGTTGCGTCTTACGCTAAAGCCGTTGCAGATCAGTTAGGCACTTCAGTTACAGCAGTAAGCATTAATGCAAACGACACTAGTGCTTTAGGAAATTACGGTGTAGATAAAGTATTAGAAATCAATGATGGTGGTTTAGACACTTTTAACGCTAAAGGATACGCCTCTGCAATTGCTCAAGCGGCAGAAAAGGAAGGTGCACAAGTCGTAGTGATAAGTTCTACAGCAGACAGCAGGTATCTAGCGCCTCTATTAGCTGTAAACCTTAATGCTGGTTATGCATCAAATGTTGTTGAAGCGCCTTCTAGTACAGCACCATTTACGGTAAAGCGCACTGCATTCACCAATAAAGCATTCAATCATAGTACTATAAACACAGCTGTAAAATTAGTTGGTGTTTCTAACAATTCTTTTGGTCTTGTAGAAACTTCGGGAAGCGCTTCATCTGAAGCATTTTCACCTTCAATATCAGGTTCTGGAGTTACTGTTGAATCTGTAGATAAAGCTACAGACAAAGTGACTATCGCTGATGCAGAAATCGTTGTTTCTGGTGGTCGTGGATTAAAAGGTCCTGAAAACTGGGGAATGGTCGAAGAACTTGCAGATGTCCTTGGAGCAGCTACAGCTTGCTCTAAGCCAGTAAGTGATCTTGGATGGCGTCCTCATAGCGAGCACGTTGGACAAACAGGTAAACCAGTAGCTTCTAACCTTTATATTGCTATTGGTATTTCTGGCGCTATTCAGCATTTAGCAGGTATTAACGCTTCCAAAGTAAAAGTCGTAATCAACACTGATCCTGAGGCTCCGTTCTTTAAAGCGGCGGACTATGGCGTTGTTGGAGATGCTTTTGAAGTGGTGCCAGCACTTATCGAAAAATTAAAGGAATTTAAGGCGCAAAACGCATAAATTTATTAACTTGTATAAGTAAAAGGACTGTTTAGATAGGTAAAAATTGCCAATTCTGTTTAGGCAGTTGGTAAAGTCCAAATTTAAACAGTTCTTTGCATTTATCGAATTATGAGCTTAGTGCGTCTAAATATAAAGGGGATTTCTTATAGCCAAACCCAAAATGGTGCTTACGCACTTATTTTAAATGAAGTTGATGGCGAGCGTAAATTACCAATCGTTATTGGTGCTTTTGAAGCACAATCCATTGCTATCGCGTTAGAAAAAGAAATAAGACCTCCTCGCCCATTAACCCATGACCTTTTCAAGAATTTTGCTGATCGATTTGACATTGTTGTAAAACAGGTCATAATCCACAAATTGGTCGATGGTGTATTTTATTCTAGTTTGATTTGCGAACGCGATAAAATTGAAGAGATCATTGATGCTAGAACGAGTGATGCTATAGCATTAGCGTTGCGTTTCGATGCTCCAATTTTCACTTACAAAAATATTCTTGATAAAGCTGGCATTTACCTTAAGGTGAACCCGAAATCTGAAGAAGAAACTCAAGAAGACAGTATTCTTGTGGACGATCTTGTTGCTGAAGAAGTAGACGCCAGTCTTAATGAAGATTATAAAGACAAAACACTCAAAGAATTACATACCTTGCTCAACGAAGCGGTTGCCAATGAAGACTACGAAAAGGCTGCCAAGATAAGGGATGAAATTTCCAAACGTTAATCCAAGACTCTATGAAACATGTTTTTTTAGCCTTTGTTGCTATTTTTTTTGGAATTACCTCAAACCTCGCACAAGATCTAAACAAAACATGGCAATTCGATGCTATTGAAAATGCTTCTGGGGAATCTCTTTTCTCAATTAGTGATAATGATAGTATATCATTCAATAATGGTGAATTCTCTTATTTCTTAGAAGCAAAAGATAACCTCAAAGCTTCAGGAGACTATATACACCAAAACAATCTTTTGGTGTTTTACTATACAAAGCCAACAGATACCATACGACGATATAAAATCACTGAACATACAGATTCTACGCTCGTATTTACTGAAAACAATGTTGCTTATAAGTTTAAGACACTACACCCTAAAACTGTTTTAGTCGAGGATAGTAAAAAAGAAGATGCTACCGTAGCATCCGTAATTCCTAGCCAAGGCTTTTCCCTTAATAGTTTATGGAGAGGCGCTTTAGGAATGATTACTTTAATTTTCATTGCCTTTTTGTTCAGCAGTAATCGTAAAGCTATAAATTGGAAAGTAGTAGGTCTAGGTCTTTCCTTCCAATTACTTATTGCTATTGGTGTTTTGAAAGTGCCTTTCATCAAAAAAATATTTGAGTGGGTTGGAAGCCTCTTTGTAAGCGTGCTTGATTTTACTAGAGCTGGTAGTAAGTTTTTATTTGAAGGTTTGGTGGTAGACATGGATACATTCGGGTTTATTTTCGCCTTTCAAGTATTGCCAACCATCATTTTCTTCTCAGCCTTAACGTCTTTATTATTCTATTTGGGAATTATTCAGAAAGTAGTAAAAGCTATGGCGTGGCTACTCTCTAAGGCATTAAAGATTTCTGGAGCTGAAAGTTTGAGTGTCGCTGGTAACATATTCTTAGGTCAGACTGAAGCGCCATTATTGATTAAGGCGTATTTAGAAAAAATGAATAAATCTGAAATCCTATTGGTAATGATTGGTGGAATGGCCACAGTGGCTGGTGCTGTATTGGCAGCTTATATAGGATTTTTAGGTGGTGAAGATGAAGCCTTGAGATTATTCTATGCCAAGCATTTATTAGCCGCTTCTGTAATGGCTGCTCCTGGTGCGATCGTAATTTCAAAAATATTATATCCACAAACTGAACCTGTAAACACGGATGTAAGAGTTTCTCAAGAAAAAATTGGTGCTAATATACTCGATGCTATTGCTAACGGTACTACGGAAGGGCTTCGTCTAGCGGTTAATGTAGGTGCAATGTTATTAGTATTTGTGGCGTTTATTGCTATGCTTAATGGTATTCTTGGATGGGTTGGAGATATTACCTCCCTTAATGATATAATTGCAGCTAATACGCCTTATGATAGTTTATCATTAGAATTACTTCTGGGTTATTTGTTTGCGCCATTAATGTGGCTCATCGGTGTTGCTAAAGAAGATATGGCCTTGATGGGACAGTTACTTGGAATTAAATTAGCGGCAAGTGAATTTATTGGCTATATACAATTAGCCGATTTGAAGAATGTAGCAAACGCCACTCATCTTACTTATAATAAATCTATTATCATGGCGACTTACATGTTGTGTGGATTTGCCAACTTTGCCTCTATAGGAATTCAAATTGGTGGTATTGGGTCTCTAGCTCCAGGTCAACGCAAACAATTATCTATTTTTGGAATGAAAGCCTTAATTGGTGGTACTATAGCCTCACTGATTTCTGCAACTATTGCAGGAATGATTATTGGATAAAACAGTTAATAACTTTTAATATCATTAGAAGCCTTAAGCAGTTCTGTTTAAGGCTTTTTTCTATTTTAGCATCATGTCATGCTGAACTGTTAGACTGAGCATAGTCGAAGTTCAGATTCAGCATCTTTTCCTCAAAACATTGGTTTAATTTAATGAGATTCCTGCCTTCGCAGGACATGAATATGAAGCAATATCACGACTTAGTAAAACATGTTTTAGAACATGGTAATGAAAAAGGAGATCGCACAGGAACAGGTACTAAAAGTGTGTTTGGGTATCAAATGCGTTTCGATTTGAGCGAAGGATTTCCAATGGTAACTACAAAAAAACTACACCTTAAATCTATCGTATATGAATTGTTATGGTTTTTGAAAGGTGATACTAATGTAAAGTACCTTCAAGAGAATGGTGTCCGCATCTGGAACGAATGGGCTGATGACAATGGTGATCTTGGTCCTGTCTATGGTCACCAATGGCGTAATTGGAATAGTGATGATATAGATCAGATTAAGGAGGTAATTCACACGCTAAAACATAATCCAAACAGTAGACGTATGCTAGTGTCTGCTTGGAATCCTTCAGTATTACCAGATACTTCTGTTTCTTTTAGTGAAAATGTAGCCGACGGCAAAGCTGCTTTACCACCTTGTCATGCATTCTTTCAATTTTATGTAGCAGATGGCAAGTTGTCTTGTCAACTCTATCAACGTAGTGCAGATATCTTTTTGGGAGTCCCTTTCAATATTGCTTCTTACGCATTATTCACGATGATGATGGCACAAGTTTGTGGTTACCAACCAGGTGATTTCATCCATACATTTGGAGATGCTCATATCTATAGCAATCATATGGAACAATTGGAGCTGCAGTTATCTCGCGATCCTCGTCCGCTTCCAAAAATGGTTTTAAATCCTGAAGTAAAAGATATTTTCAATTTCAAGTTTGAAGATTTTACACTTCTAGATTACGATCCGCATCCACACATAAAAGGTGTTGTTGCTGTATAGAAATAAAAAAAGCACCTTTTTCAAGGTGCTTTTTCTTTAACTTAAAACTCCAGTCCTTATAGGTTAAGTACACCGTTTTCGGTAGCAAAAGTGTTCCAAGCATAAGCATCAGCTTGCTCATCGTTTTGCCATTCGCCATCAACTACATATTTGAATTCGTATGATTTTCCAGATTCTAAATCTACTGTAGTTTTGAATGTTCCGTTCTTTAGTTTTTTTAATGGTTCTGCTGTTGCATTCCACTCGTTCCAGTTTCCAGCTACTGTCACTTCACTGGCTTCCTCTGCAGGAACTGTAAATGTTACTTTACAAACTGGTTTACTCTTTAAGTATTGCTTTTTAATTGCCATGATTTCAAGATTGAATTCAGAGCCAAATGTATATAAGAAAACTAGCCCTTCAAACCAATTGTAAAACTAAAATCTGAGAATTATCATTTTGACAAAATAGAAATCATATTTTTTTAAAATCAATAAAATTACCACACCAAAAATGGCATATTATCAATAGTCTAACGTATTGATTTTTAGTGTTTTTTAAACGAAAACGTTTGCGAAAGTTCGAAGATTTCCTGATCAAAAAATCATTACAACGTTTGCGTAAAAACCTTTACCTTTATCGTAAGATTTTATTGATATGTTTGGTAAGAAAAAACACGTCCCTCAAATAGATAAAGAACAATTAGAACTCATTCAAAATGCTCAAAAACGCATTAAGCAAAAAAAGCGTTTATATGTTCATTTTGTTATTTTCTTAATCGGAGCTGTTTTCCTTTTAATAGCGCAGACTGTTCTTGGTATTGGGGAAGACACTAAGATTTTTGGAATCGAATGGTTTGTCTACGCCATCATGGCTTGGTTATTCTTATTTGTCTATCATCTATTTAATGTTTTTGTAACTCATAAGTTTATGGGCAAAGCATGGGAAGAACAACAATTAGATAAATTGGTAGCTCAACAAAAGCAACGTATAGAGAAGTTAAAATCTAAAGTTGAAAAAGAGCATCTTATCCCTGAAGCAACAGTCGAAGTAGAACCTGAAACTCCTCAACTTTCTAAGGAAAAAAAAAGATCTGAACTAACTATTATTGTCGCTGCTGGTGAAAACAACGCCATAGGTAAAGACAACCAATTAATATGGCACTTAAGTGATGATCTTAAGAGGTTTAAGCAACTCACTTCTGGTCATCATATCATTATGGGAAGAAAAACCTTTGAAAGCTTTCCTAAGCCGCTTCCCAATCGTACTCACATTGTAATTACACATCAGGATCATTATAAGGCTCCTGATGGTGTTATCGTGGTTAACTCTCTTGAAGATGCTTTAGATGCTGCAAAAAAGGATAATCAACCCTTTATTATTGGTGGTGGCCAAATATACAAGCTGGCCTTGCCTTTAGCTGACAAGATCGAATTGACACGTGTGCATCACAGTTTTGAAGGTGCTGATACGTTCTTCCCAGACATAGATACTTCAGTTTGGAAAGAAATCAATAATACATTTCATAAGAAAGATGACAAGCACGATTATGAGTTTTCGTTCTTAACTTATGTAAGAGCATAAATATTCTTATTTTTGCAGCACAAAATTACTAGCTTATGAAAGCCTATATTTTTCCTGGACAAGGAGCACAGTTTAGCGGAATGGGATTAGACCTATATGAATCTAACCCAAGTGCACAAGAATTGTTTGAAGATGCCAATGATATTCTTGGTTTTAGTATTACAGATATCATGTTTGAAGGTTCTGCTGAAGAATTAAAACAAACTAAGGTTACGCAACCTGCAATCTTTCTGCATTCTGTAATTCTTGCTAAATCATTAGGAGATTCTTTCCAACCAGATATGGTTGCTGGTCATTCTCTTGGTGAGCTTTCTGCACTTGTTGCGAATGGAACCTTGACTTTCGAAGATGGTTTAAAATTAGTATCTCAAAGAGCTCAAGCCATGCAAAAAGCTTGTGAATTACAGCCTAGTACAATGGCTGCAGTTCTGGGCTTAGATGATGATATTGTAGAAAAGGTATGTGCAACTACAGATGGTGTTGTTGTAGCTGCTAATTATAACTGCCCTGGACAGTTAGTAATTTCTGGCGAAGTTGATGCTATTAATGCTGCTTGCGAAACTTTAAAGGAAGAAGGTGCGAGACGTGCTTTGGTATTGCCTGTTGGTGGTGCTTTTCACTCACCATTAATGGAACCTGCTAGAGAAGAACTTGCTGCTGCTATTGAGAATACAGTTTTTAGCAAGCCTAGTTGTCCAATTTACCAAAACGTTACTGCTAACGCTGTGATTGATGAAAATGAAATAAAGGCTAATCTAATGTCTCAATTGACTGCTCCTGTAAAATGGACACAATCTGTACAGCAAATGATTGTAGATGGCGCTACACTATTTACAGAGGTTGGTCCAGGTAAAGTTTTACAAGGGTTGGTAAAGAAGATCAATAGAGAGGCTGAAACTGCTTCAGCTACAATACAAACTGAAGCATAATACATGAAATTATCCCGTTCAGCTAGCATTGGTTTACTTATTGCTGTAAATATTGCTATAGATCAGATTACTAAAATTATTGTACGTTCTAAATTAGCTTCAAGAGAAGTTATAGAAATCTTTGGCGATAAATTTATCTTAACCAATGTTGAGAACAAAGGTGCCTTTCTCGGTATTGGCAGTGATCTTAGTGATACGCTCAGAATCCTCTTGTTATGGATATTACCAATAATCGTGTTGGGATATGTAACTTATTATATATTTAGGACTAAATCATTAGATAAGTGGAGTCTAATTGCCTTTTGCTGTATTATCGGTGGTGGTATTGCTAATGTCTTTGATCGTATCGCATTTGGGTCAGTAACCGATTTTCTTCATATCGATTTAGGTGGTGTTTTTAAAACAGGGATTTTTAACCTCGCCGATGTTTCTGTAACAACAGGAATGATTATTCTAATCTTCGGAAATTTTTTAAGCAGAAAAAAGCAGCCAAAAGTTGCTTAATCAGGTTTACTGTTTATAGATTTTTCCCTTCTTTCATTTACAAAGACCACATTCATGGTTTTCAATTCTGGGTAGGATCATAGCCGATTGCGACAATATCAGAAATAAAGCCTGGTTTTATCTGGCCTATTTTATCTTCATCTGCCGTAAATGCAAACTCTCTACCACTATTAGTACGTTTGAAAACACCTGAATCCATACCAAATGAGATATTTAAAAAAATAAGTATCTTCATTTTTGATATAGAATTTAGGTTATAGAAGCCTGTGTTTAAGAATTTGAAGTTAGTTTAAAAGCCAATTCAAAAAAATAGCCCCTTTGAAAATCAAAGAGGCTATCAACAACAAATTAATTGAAATAATTAATTATTAATTAAGTTAGGTTATAACTTAGTAAGACTGAAAGATGATCCTGCGAAAGGTCCTCCACATGATGATATAGCATCTTCAGTATATATTATTGTAATCGAATTGTCATTACAAATATCCCATGGTGTACTATCAGCTGGCAACGCTGCGTCGTAGCCAAACTCAATTCCGCCACCACATCCAATTCCTGTTCCAACGTATCCTCCAAGAGTAACATAGTCATCTGGAGAAAACTCTAGCGATACAGGTACTGGAGCTCCTCCAGTAAACGCTGGTAACACAGCCGCTGAAAATAATCTGCGGTTTGGATTTGTTGGATCTACAGTTAAAGTAACTGTTCCTGCTCCAAAATTTTCAGTACCATTCGCTGGACCTAAGTTTGCATTTACATCTGCAATAGCATAGTCACCTACGAAAAAGTCTGCTGGTAATACATCTGGATTAGAACAAGGAATATTTACTCTATATCTTGTACTGCTAGAAGTACTGTTAGCATCTACTCCAACTCTTACGTTACTATCATCTGTTGCTGTTAATACAACATCAAATGAGTTTACAATTAGACGCTCTTGGTCTAAGTTCTGAAACGTAATAACAATATTAGCTATTCTATCCGTAGCATTTGGTGCATTAGGATCTGCGAAAACACTTCCAGTAGTCGCTGTAACGAATGGAGTGAAATCTCCTGCTACACCTTCTAACTGATAGCTGATATTAAATCCGTTTGGATAAGAAGGAACATTAATTTGTACAGGAACATCTAAAGTAGCTTGTCCTCCTGAAATTGTTGTTTCATCCGTACTTGCATTAAAGTCAACCCATCCAGTTTGTGGATTTTCGTTAAATCTGCCATCATTAAGTCCATCGGCATCACATCCGTTGAATAGAACCAACACTAATAATG
The DNA here is from genome assembly GCF_040493455.1 of Winogradskyella sp. 3972H.M.0a.05. Lineage (NCBI taxonomy): Bacteria > Pseudomonadati > Bacteroidota > Flavobacteriia > Flavobacteriales > Flavobacteriaceae > Winogradskyella > Winogradskyella sp. 3972H.M.0a.05. Next base: position 313,921 of record NZ_JANFDA010000004.1, read on the forward strand.
AACAGATAAGGAATTTTATAGTTTTTTTCATAATCAAATTTTTATTATTGGTTAATACAGAAATTTGTAGATTCTTCTGCTCCAAACTCCGCTCCAGTGGCAAGTGTTAACACACAAGACAATTCATAGAAGCCATTACCATAGTTACAGCAAATACCATCTCCAAATGCGTCAAAAATGGTGAATGTATAACATCCATCTTCCAAGAAGATCGTTTCACTAATTGTTGATCCATCTGGCTCGTCCCCGTAAGGTCCTCCAGATGCAATTACAGAACCATCTGCCTGGCTAGTAATTTCCCATGATGTTTCTTCTGGATATGTATCTAACAATAATGTTAACTCAACATCATTACAAATAAATTCCTTTGTAAACGAGAAAGTTGTAGATGTAGATCCAGAAACAAAAACACTGTCATCTAAACTAAGGTCTACTATCAACGTTTTTGTAACAAAATCTTCTAAGTTCTCTGACAAGAACATAACGTCTAATGATCCTACGTGTGAATTCGCAGGAATTGTTACCTGACCAAGTACATAATCTTCTGGATTAGCAGTAGTTCCTGCATTTACTACAGTAGCAAAAGTTCTATCTGAAGAAGAAATTGTACTCGATAGTACTTCAACAGATCTTGTTACACCTTCAGCAGGCACTGTAAACGATTGAAAACTCGATGAGAACCCAATACCAGTTTGACCGGTAGCTGGATCGTATATCGTTGGATCTACAGTCTCATCACAAGAGACTAATATGACTGAAAGTATAAATATGTATAGTATTCTTTTCATTTCATTCATTTTTTTAAGATTAATAACCTGCGTTTTGTTCTACCAAAGTATTTCCTTCAAACTCTGAAGTAGGAATTGGTAATGTCAATCTGAAATCTCCAGCTGGTAAAGAACATGGCGCTGAGAAAGACTCACAGTCTACCGTTTCTCTTTGGATACCTACTCCGATCTCTGATCCAATTCTCTTGATATCTATATATCTGTGTCCTTCAAAGCAAAGCTCAACTCTACGCTCAGCCAAGATCTCATTTAAGGCATCATTCAAACTACCAAATACTGGCATCGCTGGTGGTGCTCCTAAAAATCTTGCTGTTCTCAAGTCTTGGATCGATTGTGCAGCTTCAGTCAACATACCACTTCTGGCTTGTGCCTCAGCTCTAATCAATAGCATCTCTGATGCTCTGAACAATTTGATATCATTGATTAATGGTCCGTCTGCAGATCCTGGGTACTTATTGATCAACAATAAGTTTGTTGGATCGTTAACTCCATTGATAACACTCTGTGCATTAACGTTTACAGCAAATCTGATATCGTTAGTATCTAATTGGTTCAATAGACCATTACCTAATTCAATGTAAGCACCTCCATCTGGAGCTACTAAGTTGAAGTAGTACAATCCAGCAACCTGACGGTCTCCAGCTACACGAGATAACTTGAAGATCACCTCTGTATCATCAGCATCGTTAAACATGTTGAAGTACTGAGTTGGATTTGCCAATGGGTAATCATTTACCAACTGGGTTGATAAGGTCATTGCTGTACTAACATCTCCTGTCATGATCGCAAGTCTTGCTCTGATGGCCTTTACTGCATCATTGTTCAGGAAGATATTGTTTGCAGAATCACTGTTGTTTGGATCCAAGAAAGAATCTGCTAAATCCAAGTCATTTTGTATGAACGCGATAGTCTCAGCAGCCGTATTTCTCGGTGCAACACTAGTTGGCTCTGTTACAAAATCAATATTGATTGCTGACAAAGCACTAGGATCTTGATAGTCTGTAGTGTAATATGTAAATAGATCAAAGTGAGACAATGCTCTCAAGGCGTATAATTGCCCTTTGATGTGATTGATCTCAAGCATTTCTGCTTCTGTGAATTCTAAACGCTCAATAGCATCTAGAACAATATTGATCTGAGTAATTACTCTATATCTGCTTGTCCAGATTACACCTGGAGTTGTAGATCCTGGCTGTAAGATAAAGTTATATGTCAATGAGGCTTGTCCTGCATTGTCGATTCCTCTCTTGATGTTATCTGTGAAGATATCATTGAAGTAGACGTAATCTACACCTGCATCATTCCCTCCAGCATCTGGCCCATATCTGTTATAGGCAGCACTAAGTCCAGATCTAATATCGTCTACACTCTGGAAGGCTTGTAATACCCCTAATTCTCCAACTTGAACAATCTCTGTGGCATCGTTACAGGAAAAATTCACTGTCAATACCGAAACTGCTAAAGCTAATCGTATTGTATTATATATTCTTTTCATTGCTTCTTTTTAAAAATTAATTGTAGTACCAAATGTTAATATCTTAGGCGTTGGGAATTGCCCTCTATTAGTAGTTCTAAAACCATTCTCAGCATCCCATCCTCTGAATGAAGTAAAGGTTACTAAGTTTTCTCCTTGTACAAAGAATCTTAAGCTACTGATTGGTAACTTCTCCATGATTTTCTGTGGAAGAGTGTATCCAACTCTTACGTTTCTCAGTCTTAAGTAAGAAGCATCTTCTAGGTATCTGTCTACAGCGTTGATGTAGCTAATCGCATTGAATGGGTTACCAACTCTTGGGATGTCTGTTACATCACCAACGTTTTGCCATGCTCTAAATACAGAAGTTACCCTGTTAGTTCCATCTCCTACAAGTTGTGTCTCTTCTAATTGTGCTAGATCAAGGTTGTTCAACCAGATATCAGCAACAAAACTCCATTGTGTCGTAAACTCAAAGCCTTTATATCTTACATCTGTACCAAAACCTCCTTGCCACACTGGGAACGATGTCTTGTCTGTAAAACGTCTGTCAGCATCTGAGAACGTCTCTGATAAAGATCCATCTGCGCTTACGAAAAGTGGGTTACCATTGGCTGGGTTTACACCAGCGTAAGGTACTACGTAGAATGAGTTAACTGGATGTCCTTCTGCGATAATAGTCGATCCTCCTAAGAAGTTTTGACCAGTCGAAGACGCTACTTCGTTAACTGTGTTCTTGTTGTATGATCCATTTGCATTAACAGAAATTTGCCAGTCGTTTTTATCATAAACCACATAACGAAGACTTACTTCTGCTCCTTCATTATCCATTGTTCCAGTGTTTACAGAAAGTGCTCCGAAACCTGAAATTGCAGATAACTGTCTAGAATCAAATAAACCATCTGTGGTCTTTTTGTAAACATCTATAGAACCAGATAATCTGTTGTTCCATACTCCGAAATCCAATCCAAAGTTTGTTTGCTTTGTCTCCTCCCAACGTAAGTCAGTGTTTGCTGGTTGTGCGATAAATGTACCTACAGTACCGTTATATCCACCACCTGATCCGAATAGGGTTCTTGTTAAACTATTTCCACCTACATCTTGGTTACCGTTTACACCGTAAGAAGCTCTAAGCTTAAGTAAGCTGAATGCCGTGTTTTGCATGAAGTCTTCTTGATCGATGTTCCAACGTCCAGATACAGACCAGAATGTACCCCAAGCGTTATCTTCAATAAATCTAAACGAGTTGTCACGTCTTAACGTTCCAGAGAATCCATATTTCCCATCGTACTCATAATCTAACTTACCGAATACTGAGAATAGACCTTCTTCAACTGTAGTAGCTCTAATAGTAGGAATGTATGGTAATTCTCCAGCACCATCGATAGTACCGTTACCATTTAAATCCTCTGTAGTGTTTCCTGCGATAAAAGCAGAACCAGTTCCTAAAATTCTAGGATCTAAACCACCTTGGGTAAACCCTAGGTTATCTGCATGACGCTTGTTGTACTCAACAAAAGCCGTAACATCTACTAAGTGCTTATTGGCAAAAGTGTTGTTATAGTTAACCTTGGCTACAGAGTTGAATCTGAAATCTCTAGTATAGTCTTCTTGTTGTTGACCACCAAACTGTGTCTGGTTAGTACCATTAGCTTGGAAAGGTCCTAAGATACTTTCTGGGTGAAGGATCTCTAAACGCTTTTCTGAACTAAAGTCAGCACCTAAAGTAATACCTGCTGTTAAGTTTTTAGCGAAATTGTAGTTCGCTGAAAAGCTTCCTAATAATTTTACTTCTTCTTCTCTATCTGTATTAAGTGCTACAGAATTTAAAAGGATATATGGTACAGCTGCATTTTGGTTTGCAGTAATCGCTGCAATATCTCCCGGTGCAATACCACCATCGATAGTTTGTGTACCATCTGGGTTTAATATAGATAAATATGGTAATCCTGATAAGGCTGCCGTAAATGGCGCAAAGAAAATCGCGTTAGATCCTGCTCCATCAATCTCGTTGGTTTTAGAAAAACCTACAGAAAGATTCAATGCATAATCTAATTTACCATTATCTGTTCTACCGTTAAAGTTGTTTCTGATGTTGAATCTCTTAATGTTAGAGTTAAGGAAGATACCATCTTGCTCTGTATAACCAACAGATGAGAAGTTTGAGAAATTCTCACTTCCCGATGTCATCGAAAGGTCATGAGACATTGTAGTTCCTCTTCTAAAGAAAACATCTGTCCAATATGTGTTTGTTTGACCAGAGATCGCTGCAATCTCAGCATCTGTAAGTCCAGCTCCTAATGCAACATTGTAAGTTCTCTCTAGTTCAAGTATTTGTCTAGAGTTCATCAGCTCAAGATTCGCATCCTGAAGCTCGTTGTATCCAAACTGTGTTGAGTACTGAAATTTCAAACCTTCGTTAAACTTACCTTTCTTAGTGGTAATGATAACGGCTCCGTTGGCACCCCTGTTTCCATAGATACCCGCTGCTGCACCATCCTTAAGTACTGTGAAGGTTGCAATATCATTTGGGTTGATACTTCTAAAGTTGTCACGGTCAACGAAAATACCATCAACTACAAAAAGAGGCTCTATCTCACCATTAATAGATCCAATTCCACGAAGTATGATCGTACTATCTGCTCCTGGTTGTCCTGTACCTGTCAAGACGTTAAGACCAGCAACCTGTCCTTGTAAATTTTGAAGTACCGAAGCGTTTGCTCTATCTTCTACTTCGGTGGCACTTAGTTGGGTAACAGAAGCTGAGTTGGATTTTAAGCTTGTAGTACCATAAGCGACTACAACTACTTCATCTAATTGGTTGTCTGCTTGCATTGATACATCAATGACACTGCTGGCACCAACAACTCTCTCAACTGATAAAAGTCCTACGTAAGAGAATACCAAAGTTTCTCCCGATTGGACAGAGATGGAATATTGACCGTCGAAATCCGTCTGGACACCTCTGGTCGTTCCTTTAACAATTACATTGGCACCTGGTAATGGTAGTCCATCAACTGCCTGAGTAACTGTACCTGTGATAGTCCTCTCTTGTGCAAAACCTAAAGCCACACTGAAAAATAAGAGCACTAACACTAAACCATAATTTTTTACTTTCATAAACTTAATTTTTAAAATTACTACGAGTTAGTTTTAGTGCAATTAGGAAAGGCAGGCAGTGTGTTAATTTTAAAGACTAATTCAAAATAATCACTTCTATGAAATATGAAATTAAAGTTAACATGGTTATTTCATAAATAAAGTAAGACTCACACCGCCTTACCTTTGCAATTGCTGATGTAAAAAAATGAAGAAAGCCAAGTAAAAACGGTAAATCCTATAATAATTTACCTGTCCGAAGATTACTTACCGTTTGATTACCAGTTATTTAACATTTTTTTATGTTAATATGGGCTATTAGCTGTTATAGTCAGCCTTCGCCCTTACTTTAGAGCAGGGGCGTTTGCAAATGTTAAAGTCAATAAATCTATTAGTATTTACTAGTCTGTTTTAGTTAATTTATTTTGTAGGAAGAACAAAACCATCTTGTAGGAAAACAAGTGAAAAAGAGTACATTTTTATATCAAAAATGGGTAATAATTATGTCAAAATCACGCAGTTATAACTCATAAAAATATGATGCAAATATGACTAAAAATAGATAAGGAAGATTATAGATGAATTTCTAACATAGAGGTTATTATTCTCTTCTATGCTCTTTTTAAGTAGTTTTCTTTAGAGGGGTTTTTTTTTAGCGAACGTATGTATTCTGTAGGAGTAAGCTCAAGCTGTTTCTTAAAAGCTTTATTAAACGTCACCTTATTGTTATAACCCACTTCATAGGCAATATCAATAATATTGAAATTACGGTTTTTATCTGCTTCGAGTATGCGCTTCGCTTCATTAATCCTGAAATAATTAATGAGATCGTAAAAACTCATATTAAAGTGCTCATTAATAACTTGAGAAGCATTATGTCTAGTAGTTCCCAACATTTCTGAAAGCGCATCTAAACTTATATCGTTTAGTTTATAGACTTGCTCTCTATCCATAAGAGTCAATAAGTTTTCCTTTAACTCATTAGAATATGATTCTGTTAGTCCAGATTTCTTGTATTTATTAAATAATTTAGAGATGTCTTCTAACTGAACATCTCCTCTAAAAATGTCTGGTTGTAAAAATGAAATGGTTGCAATATAAAATACCATAATAACCATAACAATAATCTGTAAATTCAAAAACGGTGGGTAATCAATTACTCTTGTTACTGCCAAGGCATAAAGTAAATAGGCAACTACGTACGCCGTGAAAATTGTAAGGATATTTCTTTGCCAAATAATTCTAACATTTACATTATCATTATTGATTACTCGTACATCTCTATAATGATTATTATAAATTCTGAATGTCGCCCATGCATATAGTCCTAATGACAATATTTTTATAGCAATTATTGCATTAGTTCCAGGTAATGTAAACTTAGCCTGTTCAAACATAATTAAGAACTTATCGTATGAGCTCATACCATAATAAGGTATCAAATAAATGACCAGGCCAACCGAAGGTAACAAGTGAATTAAATCCTTCCATGAAAACCTATACTCTTGAACAACACGCTTAAAATAAAAATACAGCAATGGCCCATACAGAAATGAAAAAGGTGTAGATGCAAATAATGCGTGTGGAAACTTCAAATTATATCTAGATACATATAAACTTAAATGCAGTATAAAAAGCGAATGAAATAAAACAAATAAGCTAATTAACAGCACACCAACTTTATCTGAATTCTTTTTACTGTTTAAAAACACAAAGATGAAAAAGCCAAAAAAACCAGTAAATGCGTAAATAATAGGAAGCAGTCCTAACTTGGGTTGATAAGTTCTCTTCAGCTCCTTGAACTGATCGGTATTTTTAATGTCAGAAAATATATGATCATTCATTATCGACAGATCCTGAGTAGCCTTCATATATTCTACTGCATGCTCTGATGCTTTATCAGCATCTTTTTTCTTACTATATAGAAGCGCTAATGATTTGTGCAAAGCATTAGAATCGGACACCTTGTTCTTTAAGGCTGCTTCATTAAGAGTAATAAGCTTTTCAGTTTTTAATGAGTCTTCAGCGACCTGAACTTGCAATAAACTATCTAAAGATTCTTTTAGTGAAGAAATATCTAAACCAGGTTCTTTAAAACTATCAAATGCAAAGATCGTAGTTACATTAAATAATGTAGCCACAAAAAATAGAACTATTTTTTGAGTGATGAGGCGCATTTTGATTGAATTAGTCTCCCTAATGGTTAACGTTAGGTCTAATTTATTGTCATTAACGGAGAAAAGTCTTAAAACCTTCTTAAAAAACCTACAAATCCGTAAGTCCCGATAATAATTTACCGTTAAAAACCAGAATTCTTGGGTGATTTAAAAGTAAAGCGTGCTAAATAAAAAAGATTACTTTGGTTGAGATTGTTGCCATCGCCAGGCGGAAAGTAAAGCATCATCAAGCGAAAGCTCAGTTTTCCAGCCTAGGACACGGTTAGCCTTAGAAGTATCCGCATAAGCAGCACTGACATCTCCAGATCTTCGCTCAACTATTTTATAATTGAGTTTCATATCTGAAACGCGTTCGAAAGATTCAATAACGTCCAATACCGAACTACCTTTACCTGTTCCTATATTATAAACTTCAAAGTTGTTTTGGTTATTTTTTTCTATAAGTCTTTTTAAAGCAACAATATGAGCCTTAGCGACATCAATAACATGTATGTAATCTCTAACGCAAGTTCCATCTGGTGTAGGGTAATCACCACCAAACACAGATAATTGTTCTCTTATTCCGATTGCAGTCTGAGTAATATAAGGAACTAAATTTTGCGGCACGCCAATTGGAAGTTCTCCTATTTTTGCTGTTGGATGCGCTCCAATAGGATTAAAATAACGTAATGAAATTGCATTGAGTTTATTAGACACCTTACATACATCTTGTATTATTTCTTCTCCTATTTGTTTTGTGTTACCGTAAGGAGATTCTGGAAGTTTTACTGGTGCGCTTTCTGTTATTGGTAATTCATCGGCTTGGCCATAAACAGTACAAGAAGAGCTAAAAATAAAGTTCTGTTCTGTTTGCTTACTCAATTCGTTCAGTATATATATGAGACCAGTAATATTATTTTCATAATACATTAGCGGTTTCTCAACACTTTCACCTACAGCTTTATTTGCTGCAAAATGAATAATACCTTTTAGGTTTTTATGCTTTTCAAAAAACGAAATGACTTCACTCTTATTCTTTAAGTCAATTTTTTCAAATATGGGCTTCTTTCCAGTAATTTCATTAATGCCATCGAGGACATCAATTGAAGAGTTAGATAGATCATCAATGATCACAACTTCATAACCTTCATTAAGAAGCTCAACTACTGTATGAGAGCCTATAAACCCAAGCCCTCCCGTAACTAAAACCTTATCCATTTACAAAATCTAACACTTTACTGGTGATGAAATCAATTTGCTCATCGTCCAATTCGGTGTGCATTGGTAATGAAATAACTTCATCAACTAATCTATTTGTAACAACAAAATCATCTTCATTATAACGTTCATCTAAATAAGCCTTTTGTCTATGAAGCGGAATAGGATAATATACACCGCATGGTATTCCATTTTCATTCAAATGCTTAACGAGAGCATCTCTATCAGCGCCTTTTATTTTTAGCGTATATTGATGAAACACATGGCAATCACAAGTATCGCAAACACCATCGCAACCCGCTACGGTTTTTGGAGTAATTATCTTGTTATTATCCTTAAAAGCTTCATTATATTTTTGGGCAGCCTTTTGTCTTGCGTTACTATATTCATCCAAATGCTTAAGCTTAGCATCCAATACTGCAGCCTGTATAGAATCTAATCGAGAATTCACGCCAACCACGTCGTGGTGATAGCGTTTATACATCCCATGATTAACAATTCCTCTAATAGTATGCGCTAATTCATCGTCATTGGTGAAAATAGCACCACCATCTCCATAGCATCCCAAATTCTTGGACGGAAAAAACGAAGTCGCCGCAACATGACCAATGGTTCCTGCTTTGGCTTTTCTACCATCAGAGTAAACGTAGTTAGCACCAATAGCTTGCGCATTATCCTCAATAACATAAAGGTTATGCTCTTCAGCTATTTGCATTATAGCTTCCATATTAGCACACTGTCCAAATAAATGAACTGGCACTATGGCTTTAGTTTTTGGTGTAATCGCCTTCTTAATTGCATCTATATTAATATTGAACGTATCTTCGTCCACATCAACCAAAACAGGAGTTAATTTCAAAAGCGCTATAACCTCAACAGTAGCTGCAAAAGTAAAATCCGCAGTAATTACTTCATCTCCTTGCTCTAAACCTAAGCCCATCATTGCAATCTGTAAAGCATCTGTACCATTAGCACAAGGTATAACATGTTTTACATCCAGATAGTCTTCTAAATTCTTTTGAAACTCGTGCACTTTTGGTCCATTAACAAATGCTGCGCTTTCTAAAATTTCCTGGATTGATGGATCTACTATGTGCTTTATATTTTGATATTGACTTTGAAGGTCAACCATTTGAATTTTTCTCATGAATTCTCTTTTGAACGGGAAATCTTATTAATTATGAAAGCTTAGCGCATTTATAATTATAAACCCATAATTTTGAGGAACGAAAATACAAAAATTAGTACTTTAGGGCTAATCATTTATCATAAAGAACAGTATTTTAGCACAAACATCTTTGGTTGAGAACACTATATAACATTCTTACTTTTTTTTCTGTTTTTGTATTGAAATTTGCCTCGGCTTTTAATAAAAAATTGAAACTGGGTATTGTCGGTCGATCTGAGACATTTCAAAAGCTATCGTCATCTATACAGTCGTCAGATAATGTTATTTGGTTTCACTGTGCGTCTCTGGGCGAATATGAGCAGGGCTTTCCCTTGTTTGAAGTTTTAAGAGTCGACTACCCCAATCATAAAATTGTTTTGAGCTTCTTTTCTCCTTCTGGCTACGAAGTAAAAAAACACACATCTGTTGCTGACATAGTTGTTTATCTGCCTTTTGATACTAAAGGTAATGCTAAGCGATTTATAGATATGATTAATCCTGAACTGACCATTTTTGTTAAGTATGAAATCTGGCCAAACTACTTGGAAGAACTCAAAAAAAGAGAGTTAAAAACACTTCTTATTTCAGCTTTATTCAGAAAGGATCAGTTGTATTTTAAATGGTATGGTAATTTCATGAAGCATGCATTAGAAAGCTTTGATCATATTTTCACTCAGGATAGAAGTTCTAAAGATTTGTTGGCTTCAATAGGTATAACTGATGTTTCTGTTAGTGGAGATACTAGATTTGATAGAGTTTCTAAACAGTTAGAAATGAACAATACTCTAGACTTCATTTCTAGCTTCAAACAGAGTAAATTATGCTTCGTGGCTGGTAGTACCTGGCCTGCCGACGAAAACATACTTATTCCCTATATTAATTCAGAATTAGCGCCTAATACAAAAGTTATTATCGCTCCTCATAACATTAAGAAAGAAGGCATTTTAAAACTCAAAAATGCCATAAATAAAGAGGTTGTCTTGTATTCTGAAAAAGAAGGAAAAGATGTTTCTCAATATGATGTTTTCATCCTAGACACTATCGGCTTATTATCGAAAGTATATAGCTATGCTGATATTGCATATATCGGTGGAGCTATGGGTTCAACAGGGCTGCATAACACATTAGAAGCTGCAGCATTTGGGATTCCTATCGTTATAGGGAAACATTACGATAAATTTCCTGAAGCAAAATCTATGATAGAAAACAAAGGCATGTTTTCAGTTACAGATCAGGTAAAATTCAATACTATCCTGCAAAAACTTACTTCTGACCCTGAGTACAGAAAATCTAGCGGTAAAAGCAATGCTGATTATGTAGAACAAAATAAAGGCGCTGTAATCCAAATACTTAATTACATTCGTAAATAAGACATATAGGAATTGTTATAATAAAGAAATGTTAAAAAAATTTAACATTTTTTGCAATTAAGTTCCTACATTAGCACTTTAACAATTAACACTAAAACACAAACGAATGAAAAAAGTAGTATTGAGTATTGTAATGGTACTTGCCCTAACATTGTCATTTACATCTTGTAGAGAAACTAAAGAAAAGACTGAAGATACAGTTGAAAATGCTGAAAAAGCAGCTGATGATGCAGCTAATACTGTTGAGGACACTGCAGAAAAAGCTAAAGATGCTGCTGAAGAGACAGCAGATGATTTAAAAGAAGCAGGAGAGGAAATGGCAAAAGATGCTAAAGATGCAGTAGACGGAGCTGTAGAAGATGCTAAAGAAGCTGGAAAAGATGCTATCGACAAAGCTAAAAAAGCTGGAGAAGACGCAGTTGATAAAGCTAAAGAAAAAGGATCTAAAGAGTTAGATAAAGCTGCTGACAAAATAAAAGGCAACTAAAATCAGCTTATACTTTTATAACAAAAAAGCCCAATCTCTAGATTGGGCTTTTTTGTTTATTGTTATAAGAGCTTATCCTTTAAGACTAGCTTTAAGATATTCTCTATTCATACGTGCAATATTTTCAAGTGAAATGCCTTTAGGGCATTCTACTTCACATGCTCCAGTATTGGTACAGTTACCAAATCCTTCTTCATCCATTTGTTTTACCATGTTAAGAACACGATCTGTAGCTTCTACCTGTCCTTGAGGTAATAATGCAAACTGAGATACTTTAGCAGAAACAAATAGCATCGCACTAGAGTTTTTACAAGACGCAACACATGCTCCACAACCAATACAGGTAGCAGCATCAAATGCAGTATCAGCATCGTGCTTATTTACTGGAATAGCATTAGCATCGATAGTATTTCCTGACGTGTTTACAGAAATAAACCCTCCTGCATGTTGAATGCGATCGAACGAACTTCTATCCACGACCAAATCCTTTATCACAGGAAAAGCTTGAGCTCTAAAAGGTTCAATATAGATTGTATCGCCATCATTAAACATTCTCATGTGCAACTGGCAAGTAGTAACGCCTCTATCTGGACCATGAGCTTCTCCATTAATGTATAACGAACACATGCCGCATATACCTTCACGACAATCATGATCGAAAGCAACAGGCTCCTCGCCTTTGTTGATCAATTGATCATTAAGCACATCTAACATTTCCAAAAACGACATGTCTGGAGAAACATCACTGATTGGATAATCAACCATTTTACCTTTGTCGTTAGCATCTTTTTGACGCCATATTTTTAAAGTAAGATTCATATGCTTTATTATTTATAACTTCTTTGTTTCAACTCTATGTCATTAAACTCTAACTGCTCTTTATGCAGTACAGCATCACTTGGCTCGCCTTTGTATTCCCATGCAGCTACATAAGTAAACTCATCATCTTTACGTTTAGCCTCTCCCTTTTGCGGTCCATCTTCTTCTACAGATTCTTCTCTAAAGTGACCGCCACACGATTCTGTTCTATGCAAAGCATCTTTGGCAAATAATTCACCTAATTCTAGGAAGTCTGCAACACGACCTGCTTTCGCTAATTCTTCATTATACTCATTTGCAGATCCTGGGATTCTAACATCATTCCAGAATTCTTTTCTCAATTCAGCGATCTCAGTAATTGCTTCCTTTAAGCCTTTTTCATTACGAGACATTCCAACTTTATTCCACATGATTTTTCCTAATCGTTTGTGGAAATGATCTACAGATTTTGTCCCATTATTGTTAACCAACTTGTCTATAGTTTCACGAACATTTTTCTCTGCTTCATCAAACTCTTTTGTCTCCGTAGAGATTGGTCCTGTTCTAATATCATCAGCTAAATAATCTCCAATTGTATATGGTAATACAAAATAACCATCTGCAAGTCCTTGCATCAAAGCCGAAGCTCCTAAACGGTTGGCACCATGATCAGAGAAATTAGCTTCTCCGATACAATATAATCCTGGTACAGTTGTCTGAAGGTTATAATCTACCCAAACACCTCCCATTGTATAGTGTACAGCAGGATAAATCATCATTGGTGTTTCGTATGGGTTTTGATCAACGATCTTCTCATACATTTGGAAAAGGTTTCCGTATTTGTTCTTCACGACTTCTTTTCCTAGAGGTAGATAAACATTGGAATCGTTCTCGTCTAATCCTTTTATATGTGCTTGCTCTTTTCCATAACGCTCTATTGCAGACGCGAAATCTAAGTACACTGCTTCTCCAGTAGCATTAACTCCATAACCAGCATCACATCGCTCTTTTGCTGCTCTAGATGCAACGTCACGTGGCACTAAGTTTCCAAAGGCCGGATAACGTCGCTCTAAGTAATAATCGCGTTCGTCTTCCGATAAATCTGTTGGTTTCTTTTTCCCTTCTCTAATCGCAATAACATCATCCATGTTCTTTGGCACCCAAATACGACCATCATTACGAAGCGATTCAGACATCAGTGTCAATTTAGATTGATGATCTCCCGATACAGGAATACATGTTGGGTGAATCTGCGTATAACATGGATTTGCGAAGTAAGCACCTCTTTTGTGTGCTTTCCAAGCTGCAGTTACATTGCTTCCCATAGCATTAGTAGATAGGAAGAATACATTTCCATATCCACCTGTTCCCAATACTACAGCATGAGCTGAATGTCTTTCTATTTCTCCAGTAACTAAATTTCTTGTGATAATTCCTCTCGCCTTTCCATCTACTATTACAACATCAAGCATTTCATGACGATTGTACATCTTTATCTTTCCACGGCCTATCTGGCGGTTCATAGCGGAATATGCTCCAAGTAATAACTGTTGTCCTGTTTGACCTTTAGCATAAAATGTTCTGGATACTAGTACACCTCCAAATGAACGGTTGTCTAAAAGTCCTCCATAATCTCTCGCAAAAGGAACACCTTGAGCAACACATTGGTCAATAATATTTGCAGATACCTCAGCCAAACGATATACGTTTGCTTCACGAGAACGATAATCGCCTCCTTTTACAGTATCATAGAATAATCTATAGGTTGAGTCACCATCACCTTGATAGTTCTTCGCTGCGTTAATTCCTCCTTGAGCCGCAATAGAGTGTGCGCGTCTTGGAGAATCCTGAAAGCAAAATGCTTTTACATTATAACCAAGTTCAGCTAGCGTTGCTGCTGCTGATCCGCCTGCTAATCCTGTACCAACAACAATAACATCAATTAATCGCTTATTGGCTGGATTTACAAGGTTAATTTTATTTTTATGATTCGTCCACTTATCAGCTATTGGACCTTTTGGTGTTTTAGAATCTAAAGCCATGTCTTAATTAATGAATTAGTGAGCTAAATGGTGAAACAATGCTATAAAAATGAAGCCTAAAGGAATACCAATCGCATATACCTTACTGAATGCCTTAAGTCCTTTAGTGTATTTGTTGTTCGCTCCAACTGATTGGAATGCCGAATTAAAACCATGTAATAAATGCAATGATAAAAACACAAATGCTACAACATAAATAGCTACTATTACCGGGCTTTGAAAATGCTCCACAAGTTCATGATAATAACGTGTTGGATCAGGTTCTTGAGGATCAATATATTTTACCTTCATTTCGTGCCACCACAGATTAGACATGTGTACTATCAAAAACGCTTCGATAAGAAGACCTGTCCAAATCATGTTTCTACTCATCCAAGTAGAGTTAGCTGCACCATTATTCTTAGCGTATTTTATTTGACGTGATTTCCTGTTTTGCAATTCTAGAATAATACCCATTGTAAAATGGAATAAAATTCCAATAATCAGAATAGGCTGAAGAATAAACTGCACTGCCCAAAACGTTCCCATAAAATGTGATGCTTCGTTAAAAGCAGTTTCACTGAATACTGATAGGATATTTATGGCAAAATGTTGTAGAAGGAAAATCATAAGGAAGAATGCTGATAATGCCATCGCAAACTTCCTACCAATTGAAGAATTAAAAATTCCACTCATCTTGTTGTAGTTAGTTTTTTATCCTTGCAAAAATACGCCTCAATTAGATGCTAGACAACCAATGGAAAACTTAAATCTTTATTTAGAATGATTTTAATTAGAAACCATAGGAATCAATCCTCGTAACCCCATATCTACAACTTGTTCACCTGCTTCAGGCTCATACTTACCGTCTGCATTAACCTCTGTCCATTCAAAGCTATTATTAACTGAAAATGATAATGTAACCTCAACATCTTGGGTTTCATTTCCTGTAATGATAAGACCATTGGCAAATTCACCTGTAACCACACAAGATCCTTGCGGTATTGGTGATGTAGCAAATAAAGGATTCGGTACTGTAGTAGCTCCTTCTGGAGCTTGTCCTTGAGTCGTAAAGCCTAGTGCTTCAAAAGCCCAAAAACCTTGCAACACGTCATCATTTACTGATATAGTGCTTCCGTTAAGATCAAACGAAGTGATGTAGTTATTGTAACCCACAAAACTTCCGAGAGTTCCGGTAATATCATTCCCACTAACCAAAATATCAATATTCCCTTCCTGATAAGCCAATGATACTCTTACCCATTGGTAATTGCCAGATGCTACTTGAGATAATGGAATCGTCAAAAAGACTTCATCATCACCTGCAAATCGTGAATTCTGAAAGTCAATCGCCATTGCACCACCAGCGTTGGTTTCTGGTCCTTCATAGATAATCTCACCCAATCCTAATGCTGTTAATTCATTTGGAGCAAACTCAATATAATTAGCACTCATTCTTTGAAAGTTTGGGGATTGTGCTGCATTTCCCAAGGGAATAGTTGCTGGTTGACCTAAATTATTCAAGCGCTCTTGAGTCGGATCGAATTTAAACTTAATGATAAGATTTGGCGAACTGGCAGTGTTGTTATCAGAATCTGAACTACATCCAGAGAACAATAGGATACAGCAAATAAGGCGCACTATATTTTTCATGACTTGGAGTTTATTTTCAATAACGAGGAAAGTCAATTTTTATTTAATTTCTAAAACTTTTGTAGCTCCATCAATAGCAATATTATAGCTTCCCCTTGGTAAATAGTATTTACCATTTTTCGCCTTATTAATGTCAATAGTAGTATTCTCTTTCAACAATGCCTTTCTACCCTTTTCAGTCATAGACATATCATAATCTACATAATTAAACCCTTTCACAGCATCTACCTGAATTGCATTCAGTTCTGACCCTCCTTCACTCTTTATCGTTATTGTTTTTTTACCTTCTGAATTACTGAAAAATTTAATAGCTGTTGAAGGCTGGTAAGGCTCCAACCATTTGCTCCAGGAGCTTCCCCAACGTCCAGAATGCCTTACTGAAGCAACATCGTACAGTTTTATGGAAACATTAAACTTATCGCGTGCATAATCTTGTAGTGGTTCGATATCTGTTTTATAAATACTTCTTCCATGCGTACCTAGCAGCAAGTCTTTTGCTTCTGGCTGAATCACAATATCATGAACCGCTACATTAGGTAGCCCTTTAGAAAAAACACTCCAGCTATTTCCTGTATCAAAAGATACATAAGCACCATTATCAGTCCCTAGATAGAGTACATTTTCCACTTCGGAATCTTCTCTGATAACGTTAACTGGAGACATTGGAATATTGCCACTAATATTTTTCCATGTTTGTCCATAGTCATCACTCATATAAACATAGACTTTAAAGTCATCCCAACGATATCCATTCAAGGTTACATAAACACGTTCTTTTTTGTGCTGTGAAGCAACTACTCTGCTCACCCAAAGATCCTTCGGAAAACTATCGGAAATGCGTTCCCAACTACCTCCTGCATTCTTTGTAACGTGAACATAGCCGTCATCGCTCCCAACGTAAATCAATCCAAACTGAAAGGGACTTTCGCTAATTGTAGTGAGTGTTCCATAGGCTACATTTCCTTTCTTACCACCAGTTGTAAGATCGTCACTAATGGCTTCCCAATCATTACCTTGATTCATGGAACGCATTAGTTTGTTTCCTCCCAGATACAAGATATCTTGATTATGCGGTGATAATAAAATCGGAGTCTGCCAATTGAATCGATATGGACTTTCGCCTAATTGATGTTTTGGCTGAATGTACTTTCGATTCCCAGTCTCTCTATTAATTCTGAAATAATTCCCAAACTGATATCCTGTGTACACGATATCTGCATTACGATTATCAATCTGTATTTTCATACCATCGCCACCCATAATACTTTCCCAAGGATATTGTCCGCTTTGATGCCAACCTTTATTTTCTGGTGCATTGTGAGCGCCTACCCATACTCCATTATCTTGCAAACCTCCATAGACTCGATAAGGCGTTTGATTATCGACATTGATCGCATAAAATTGCCCAACGGAAGGAGAATTGTTTTTTATCCAGCTTTCACCATCGTCATAAGTAATATTCACACCACCATCATTTCCATCAATTAAGTGGTCTGGATTGTTTGGATTTATCCATAATGCATGATGGTCTGCATGCACATTTTCAGCACTAATAGAGGTAAAGGATTTTCCTCCATTTTTAGATTTTAAGATTGGTACACCATAGATGTAAATATTGTTTTCATTGTTTGGCGCTACATAAATATGTCCAAAATAATACCCATAGCTGTAGTATAAATCATCGAGATAATCATCATGCGTCTTTTTCCAGCTTCTACCTCCATCTGAGCTTTTATAAACTTCTGCACCAATAACTGGTGTATCAAACAACATAGAATTAGCATTTTCCAAATATGTTGCTAGGTCTATAGGTTTCACATTACCGCTTCTCACCATCTGCTTCACGTTTTCTGCTCTGTACTTTTCCTGAAAACCGTTCATCTTCAAATATGTGTTTAACTTCTTGTCTTCAAGCTTCAGAAAGGCATCGACAGACATGGTTTTAAAATCATCTTTTGTCAATCCTCTACGTGCTTCTTTTTTTCCTTCTGAAGGTCTCCGGAATTGACTATCGTGTATAGCATAAACAGTATTGTCATCATAAATCGCCAATCCTATTCTACCTACACCTTGCCCTGTAGGAAATCCACTAGCTTCTGTTGAAACCTTAGTCCATGTACTACCCGCATCAGTACTTTTATATATCGCTGAATTGTTTCCGCTTCCATCAAAATTCCATGCCTTTCTATCTTTGGTCCAAGACGAAGCAAACATCACATTAAAATTATTTGGCGAATGTTGTAAGTCAATAATTCCGCTGACATTATCCACAAACAATGTTTGCGCCCAGGTTTTTCCTCCATCTGTAGTTTTATATATGCCACGTTCTTGGCTCGGGGAATATAAATGCCCTGTTACACCAATAACGACCTCATCTGGATTTGAAGGATTGATAAGGATACGACCAATATGATGCGAATCGTGAAGCCCAACATTGCTCCATGTTTTCCCATTATCACTGGATTTCAAAATCCCAATTCCGGCATAGGATGAGCGTGAAGAGTTATTCTCACCAGTACCTACCCAAATTGTTCTTGTTGGCCAATGCACCGCTATGTCTCCAATATTTTGAGTATCCGAATTATCTAGTATCGGCATAAAAGTGGTTCCGTTATTTGTAGTATGCCAAAGCCCACCTGAAGCATAGGCAACATAAAATTCTGAAGGTTTATCTGGATTGACAGCCAAATCTACAACACGACCACTCATCACTGTTGGCCCTATATTCTCGAAAGGAACATTTTTTACAATAGAACTCTCTACCATTGCTCTTTTTTGATTTAGAGCATCTTGAACGAGGTTTGAAGATGTTGCTGATTGTTGTGCAAAGGATACATTAACTAGGAATACCAAGCCTAGAAAAATTGGAGAAAATACTTTCATCATGGTTAGTTTTTAACACTAGAAAATTAACCATTAAGCTTGAGTCATCAAAGCGAGTTACTGGATTTAACAAAATCACAATAATGAATAAAAATAAATTTGTTAACAATTTTGTTATTGATTTTCTATTTTTTTAACATTTTTTATGAATTTTCTTATACTTTTGACGCGATTAACTAATAACTATTTTTAAAATGGAAGATTATTTACCTTTAATTATTCAACTCATTAGTGGCGCAATCGGCGGAAATATTGCTGGCTCATTAATGAAAAAGTTCACTATGGGCTCATTGTGGAATTCTATAGTAGGAATTCTAGGTGGTGGCCTAGGTGGTCAAGTGTTAGGTATGCTCGGTATTGGTGATGGTGGCGGAGAAATGGATCTAAGTGGTATACTCGGTAGTGTCGGTAGTGGAGCAGTTGGTGGAGGAATTGTAATGGCCGTTATTGGAATGATAAAAAAAGCTATGAATAAGTAACAATAATTGAATGAATGAAAAAAGCGCTTCCCGTTTGGGAGGCGCTTTTTCTTTAGAACTCATTCTTAGTTCGATTTGATAGAATTATATAATCTAACTACCTTTAGCCTCTAATCTTTTATTACAATGAAATACGACCTTATTGATCGCCAACTTTTTATAAAAAATCGTAACAACTTCGCAGCTCAAATGCAGCCCAATAGTTTAGCTGTTTTCAATAGTAATGATATATATCCTGTTAGTGCTGACAGCACAATGCCTTTTGAACAGCATAGAGATATATTTTACCTAAGTGGTGTCGATCAAGAGGAAAGTATTTTAGTGATTTTCCCAGATTGCCCTAAAGAGAAACATCGCGAGATATTGTTTCTCAAAGAAACCAACGAACATATTGCAGTTTGGGAAGGTGAAAAATTAACGAAAGAAGCGGCTTTCAAAACTTCTGGAATTAAGACTGTATACTGGCTCCAGGATATGGAAAAGATTATGTTCGAATTGATGACGCAATGCGACACTGTGTACATTAATACCAACGAGCATTATCGCGCTAATGTAGAAACCGAAACTAGAGAAGACCGCTATACAAAATGGTTAAAGGAAAAATATCCTGCGCATCGTGTCGCAAAGAGCAATCCTATTCTGCAAAGACTACGTTCGGTGAAAGATCCTATTGAATTAGCTCTAATGCAAAAGGCATGCGATATTACCGAAAAAGGCTTTAGAAGGATTTTGAGCTTTGTAAAACCTGGCGTCTGGGAATACAATATCGAAGCAGAATATATGCACGAGTTTTTAAACAATCGCTCCAAAGGTTTTGCTTATACTCCTATCGTAGCTTCAGGAAATAATGCCAATGTATTACACTATATAGAGAATAACAACCAATGTAAAGCTGGAGATTTATTACTTATGGACGTAGGTGCTGAGTACGCCAATTTCTCAAGTGATATGTCTCGCACTATTCCTGTATCTGGTCGTTTTACAGACAGACAAAGAGCCGTTTATAATGCTGTAAATCGTGTTAAAGATGAAGCCACTAAAATGCTTGTTCCTGGTGCATTTTGGGAACAATATCATGTTGAAGTTGGTAAGCTTATGACTTCAGAACTTCTAGGTCTCGGTTTACTAGACAAGGCTGATGTTCAGAATGAAAATCCAGATTGGCCAGCGTACAAGAAATACTTTATGCACGGCACAAGTCATCATATTGGTTTAGACACACACGATTATGGTTTATTGCATGAACCTATGCAAGCTAATATGGTGTTTACTGTTGAACCTGGAATTTATATCCCAGATGAAGGCTTTGGTATTCGTTTAGAAGATGACGTAGTCATTCAAGATTCTGGAGAACCTTTCAATCTTATGAAAAACATTCCTATTGAAGCTGATGAGATTGAAGATTTGATGAATTCCTAGTTTATTCCATTTTCAAAATGACTAAAACCAAAACTTCTTGGGCAAAGGATATTCAACGTCTTATCGAAGCTATTCTCAAAGCGCTAGGTTATGGTAATAGTAGAAAGCGAACGTGGCACCAGCATGTTGTCCCTTATGAGGAAGGATGGGCAGTACGACGAGAAGGCAATAAAAAAATAACTTCAAAACACCGCAAACAGAGTACTGCGATTAATAAAGCAAAAGTTATAGCAAAACGTTATGATTCGGATGTGA
This sequence comes from Winogradskyella sp. 3972H.M.0a.05, assembly GCF_040493455.1. Classification (NCBI taxonomy): domain Bacteria; kingdom Pseudomonadati; phylum Bacteroidota; class Flavobacteriia; order Flavobacteriales; family Flavobacteriaceae; genus Winogradskyella; species Winogradskyella sp. 3972H.M.0a.05. The sequence goes on from NZ_JANFDA010000004.1 coordinate 335,189, forward strand.
TTATCCACAGAGAAGATGGCACTATACGAGATCGAATTAGCTACAAAGAGGATTAGTTGAACTGCTCCATCTCTTTTTTAGTTAAAAGATTTACAACTACAGAAACTACTAAAGCAGGTAACACCCAACCCAAATGATACTTAGCCAAAGGAATGTAAGCTACAACAGATGCTAACGCTTCTGAAGGCCAGATAAATCCAACAACATCTGGTATACTAAAGATAAATGTGGTGATGACTGTAGCTCTAAACACTAGCGGAGTTGCATGTCGATTTGACAAAACATTTAGCAGAATAAGGATAATGGTTATAGGGTAGATGAACAGCAACACTGGTACTGCAATAACAATAATAGAATGAAAATCTAGTTGACCAACTCCAACTCCAAACACACAAGCAATAATAGCAGTAAGCTTATAAACCAATTGCGAATCTCCCAACAAACCTTTGAAATAATCAGCTGTTCCTGCTATAATCCCAACCGCCGTTGTAAAGCATGCTAATGCAATTAAAATACTCAATGCGCTATTACCAAAATCTCCTAAGGCTGACAGACTAATACCTCTCAACAAATTAGCACGCTGCATATCACTACTCAAAGAATTATCTATAGCTATTTCACTACCATAATAAGCGCCTACAGCGATCAATCCTGCATAGATAAGGAACAACCCTAAGCCTGCTATAATTCCTGACTGGCGAATGAGTTTTCGTTTAACTTCAAAAGACCCTTTGTTACGTAAATTAACTGAGATGATAATGAACGCACCTACGACTACAGCACCTATAGCATCAAATGTTTGGTAGCCTTCCAAAACACCTTCGACAACAGGAGTTTCTAGTGTTCCTGTATTTGGCAAGCTACTGTGATATAGACCTATCCCTATCACCAGCAAAAGCATGATAACAATCATTGGTGTCAAAAACTTACCGATAATGCTGAGAATCTTAGATCGATTCAACACAAAAAGTAAAACCAAAGCAAAATAGACAAGACTCGTTAACAATGGACTAGTTCCAAAAGCAGGATGTATCGCTATTTCATGAGTCGCAGAAGCTGTTCTAGGTGATGGTATAGCTACCGAAATAATGTATACAATAACACAGTAAACCAAACTAAATGTAGGAGATACTTTTTTTCCAAAATCATACATCGTTCCCTGAAGCTTGGCATGAGCAAAAATTCCAATAATAGGAATAACCACGGCTGTGAGCATAAAACCAAGTGCTACCCAAAACCATTTCTCCCCTGCATTGTATCCTAGTAGAGGTGGTAACAATAAATTGCCTGCACCAAAAAACAAAGAGAATAATGCAAAGCTGGTTATGAAAAGTTCTTTTCTAGAATTCAATTAGTTGGTTCTTTTAAGTTCTAAATCATGAAAATCAAAACTAAAGTCGGTAATCGGAGCAATATATTTCATTGTGGCGCTTGTAGCATTACCTTTTTCATCAAACGTAAACTGCACAAACACATCAGCATCATAGCTTCTATCATTCCATTTCGCTACATAAGTCGTAGCATTATAAGGCAATAATTCTCCAAACAATCTAGATGATCTATCACAGTTTATTTTGTATCCATTACCATCGTGCTTTATAATAATATCTCCAAACCAATCATCTGTGTACGTTCCTGTAATCTGATCTGGCTTAGGTAAACTAGAACTATTTTTCATAGCTTCTACTTTCTTATAAACCTCAACCTTCAAACTATCATTATATTTCAGATAGTTCGCATTGCGTTCACCCAATCGCTTCAGCCAGCCTCTGTCTTCATAACCTAAATAACTATCTTTAATCGTATTGGTTATTGTTCTAAATGCCGAACCATTCATTTGGTTAGTAAGCACAACGATGGCTAAATCTAATTCTGGAATCATCGTAAACTGAGTTACCGTTCCTATCAAACCACCCGTATGCGTTACTTGCTTATAACCGCCTTTGACATCGCTAACAAACCATCCTAAACCATAGCCTCTAAAGTTAGTAGCGTAGCTATCATTTGCCCTTACCCTTAGTGGCGTTTGCAGCTGCCATAATTCATGGAATTGAGCTTCGCTCAAAAGACGCTCACCGCTTTCTGTAACCGCATCATTCATTAAAAATTTTGCCCAGGTAAGCATATCGTGCACATTACTAACAATACCTCCTGCTGCATTTGCAGTTTCACTCCAATCGTGCGGAATTTGAATAACTTCACCATCTGCTCTAGTGTGCGCATCAATAATATTCGACCTATCCGTTACACGATTGTAAGACGCTTTACTGTTAATCATCCCAACAGGTTTCATTATTCTGGTTTCAATAAATTGTTCCCACGACATTCCGCTAACACGTTTAAGGACTTCTCCAGCCACGATAAACATGTTATTGTTGTATGCAAACCGACTCCTAAAAGAACTTTCTGGCTCCAAATAACGAACATTGTTAATGATATCCTGAACAGTAAAATTATTCCCTTCAGGAAAAAACATTAAGTCTCCAGCACCCAATCCCATACCACTTCTATGGGTAACCAAATCTCTAACTGTAAAATGCTCCGTAACCCAAGGATCATGCAATTGAAACTCGGGAATATGTTTCCTGACAGGATCATCCCAACTAAGTTTTCCTTCATCTATGAGCATCGCTAAAGCAAAACACGTAAACCCTTTACTATTAGACGCAACACCAACCAGAGTGTTGGCATTCATCTCCTTTTTGTTTGTCATGGAACGTATACCATGACCTTTAGCGTAAACGACTTCACCATCTTTAAATACCCCAACTGAAATACCTGGAACTTCAAATGTTGTTAATGTTTCTTGTACGAGTTTGTCTATTTTGTCTTGAGGCATTTGTGCCTGAATGGAAGTAAAGCTAAACAACAGTGTAGCTATAACAAACAGTCTCATTTTCATATTAGGATTTTTTTTGCGAGCTATCAAATATAGTAAAATCACCCACCAATATTTCTTAAGACAATCAAATACTATCTTTGCAGCTTATGGTTTTAAATCACAAAGGCGTAGATATTCATTATGAAGATCATGGAAACGGTGAAGTAATCATTTTACTTCATGGGTTTTTAGAGGATCAAAGCATGTGGAATGATATAGTACCACATCTCTCCGTATCCAATAGAATAATCACATTAGATCTTCTTGGTCATGGCAAAACAGGTTGTCTTGGCTATATCCATACAATGGAAGATATGGCGGACTCTGTCTTAGCGGTTTTAAAACATTTAAAGATAGATAGCACAATAATCATTGGACACTCCATGGGAGGCTATGCAGCCTTAGCCATTGCCGAACAGCACCCAGAACTCATAAAGGGGCTATGCTTAATGAATTCTACTTTTGAAGCTGACACTCAAGAACGAAAAGATATTAGAACCAGAGCCATAGCAATGGCTAAACACAGTTTTGAAAATTTAATCCGAATGTCTTTTGCCAATCTCTTTGCTCCTGAGAGTAGGAAAAAATTCAAATCAGAATATGAAAGTGCTTTAGCAGTAGCACTTCAAACTTCAGTTCAAGGTTATATTGCCGCACAAGAAGGCATGAAAATAAGAACAAATAGATTTGAGGTTTTAAAGTCTCTTAAAGCAAAAAAAATTATCATCTTAGGAAAGAAAGATTCTATAATTGATGGCAAACATCTTTTGAAAAAAATAGAAAATACTGACATTTTTTATGAAGAATTTTCTGAAGGACATATGAGTCATATTGAAAATAATAAGAATTTACTCTCATTTTTAAAACACTTTATCGAAAACTTGTAGCGTTTCAGCGTTTTTATTTGTTTTTTTATCTAAGTTAGACATCCAAATCTAATCGACATGAAAAAGCCTACTTCTAAAGTTCCATTGACCTCAAAACTATATTGCGCGATCTTCGGTCATAGGTACGAAGTCTCTAAGAAAGTAACCTATCATGTAAAAGAGTATACTTGTAAGTGCTGCAAACGTCAACTAACTACCAACAGCAACGGAAGACTTACCGAACTAACTCCCAAGTTCAAAGAGATTAACTCTATCCTAGAAAAGATTTATACAAGGCGAATGATGCATTTACAGCAGAAATCTTTCAATTCGTCGATTTACCAGCTAAAAAACTCAGCATAATCAAGGAATTTACTATATTTAGAATCCCTCTAAATTATACGCTAAATTTAAAAGATTGTGAAACATATGTATTGCTCAATTGTTGGGCATCAGTTTAAGATTTCTAAGAACGTTACTTACGCTGTCAAAGAATACAAATGTAAACGCTGTGGAATGCAAGTTACCACCAATGGTAACGGAAAGCTTACATTGCTTACACCAAAGTACAAGGAAATTAATTCTATCCTTGAACGTATTCATACACGACGTCTCGAGCGAAAACAGGTTATGCTTGATCGTTAAGTGAGTTCCAGCCTCTAGCAATTAATGGCACTAGAGCCTCTGCTCTGGTGACCAAATTCATCCCCTTGGACAATTCTGTCACATAGCCAACTACTGTAAGATTTGGATTTGCCTTTATTTTTGGATAATCCTCTTGCGAAATTGTCATCAACAACTCATAGTCTTCTCCACCACTCAAAGCAATAGTGGTACTATCTATATCAAATTCTTCACAAGTAGAAATTACTTGAGGGTCCAACGGAATTTTATTTTCGTACAATTCGCAGCCAACATTACTTTGCTTGCACAAATGAATAACTTCAGAAGACAGACCATCACTAACATCAATCATCGACGTAGGTTTTACTTCCAAATGCTTTAGCAATTCCACAATATCTTTTCGAGCTTCAGGTTTTAGTTGTCGTTCCACGATATACGTGTACATGGATAAATCTGGCTGATTATTTGGGTTTACCTTAAAGACTTCTTTCTCGCGCTCCAGAACTTGCAAGCCCATATAAGCACCACCAATATCTCCAGTAACAACTATTAAGTCGTTTGGTTGTGCACCATTTCTATATACAACATCTTTTTTATCTACCTCACCAAGCGCAGTAATGGAAATTAACAATCCAGTAGTTGAAGACGTTGTATCACCTCCAATAACATCCACGCCATATATTTTGGCAGCCGTTTCAATTCCTGCATACAATTCTTCTACAGCCTCTAAAGGAAATCTGTTAGAGATTGCAATGGAAACTGTAATCTGTGTCGCATTAGCATTCATTGCATATACGTCAGAGAGATTTACAACAACCGCCTTGTAGCCTAAATGCTTTAAAGGCATATAGCTAAGATCGAAGTGCACATTCTCCACCAAAAGATCTGTTGTAACAACAACCTGTTTATCAGTAAACTCTAAAACCGCTGCGTCATCACCAATGCCTTTTATGGTTGATTGATGTTTTATGTCAAAATTCTTAGTTAAGTGTTCTATAAGACCAAACTCTCCTAGCTCGCTTATTGATGTTCTTTGTGGGTTCTTATCTTCTAACATGTTGCAAAAGTAATGGCTTTTGCGAGAATAGATACTAATTAGTGCATTTTCAAGAGATGCATTTCGTCGAAAAATCATGCATTTCTTCGGTAAGCCAATTATTTATTAGTATGTTTAAAATCCCTAAATCTAATAAACCAAATGACCCCAAACTTAACCAGCACGCTATCTTGCGCTGTTTTTGGACATAACTTTGAACGCTCTAAAAGTAAGTCAGAATTTATCTGCACTGCTTGTAAGATTAAAGTTGATATAGACCAAAATGGCGACTTTGAAGAGCTTCCTTCTCAAAACAAAGAAGTTCATCAAACCATAAGGCAATTGTTCCTTTTAAGCAGACGAAAAACCGCATAGAATTTTTCACCGTTTAGCTGTTCAATCAACGCTGATTCTTATCATAAAATAAACCTATAGAATTATATGCTAATATAATGTTAGGTTATATGGTTATACCCTACTTATATCTTATATTTGCAAACTATTTAGAATTAATCTAACTTTATTATATGATTAAAGTTTCTGAAACAGCTAAAAATAAGGTAGTTGACCTCATGAAAGATGATGGCTTTAACCCTTCTACGGATTACATCCGAGTAGGCGTTAAAAGTGGTGGATGTTCAGGGCTATCTTATGACTTAAAATTTGATAAATCTCAAGTAGAAGGCGATAAGGTTTTTGAAGATAATGGCATTAAAATCATTGTTGACAAAAAGAGCTTTCTTTATCTCATAGGAACTACATTAGAATATTCTGGTGGTCTTAATGGCACTGGCTTCGTATTCAATAATCCTAATGCTAACAGAACTTGTGGCTGTGGCGAAAGTTTTTCACTCTAAATCTTATTAAGATGAACAAGTATACAGAAGACGATTTAAGAGAAGAGCTTAAAACCAAAGAGTACGAGTACGGATTCTATACAGACATTGAGTCCGATACGTTTCCAGTTGGATTAAATGAAGACATCGTAAGAGCTATCTCTAAAAAGAAGAATGAACCAGAATGGATGACCGAGTGGCGCTTGGATGCATTTAGAATTTGGCAAGATATGATTGAGCCTGAATGGGCTAACGTGAAATATCAAAAGCCAGACTTCCAGGCAATCTCTTACTACTCTGCACCAAACAGCAAACCAAAATACGATAGTCTAGATGAAGTTGACCCTGAGTTGCTAGCGACTTTCGAAAAGCTTGGTATTTCTCTAGATGAGCAAAAGAAATTAGCTGGTGTAGCTATGGATGTCGTTGTTGATTCTGTTTCTGTAGCAACGACGTTTAAAGAAACGCTAGCTGAAAAAGGCATCATCTTTATGAGTATTTCTGAAGCCATTCAAGAGCATCCGGAACTTGTAAAGAAATACATTGGTACCGTTGTACCAAAAACAGACAACTTCTATGCAGCATTGAATTCTGCTGTATTTAGTGATGGTAGTTTCTGCTACATTCCAAAAGGCGTTCGTTGTCCAATGGAATTATCTACATATTTCAGAATAAACCAAGCAGGAACAGGACAGTTCGAAAGAACTTTAGTGATTGCAGATGAAGGCAGTTACGTAAGTTATCTTGAAGGCTGTACTGCACCAAGTAGAGACGAGAATCAGTTGCATGCAGCCGTTGTAGAGCTTATTGCCTTAGATGATTCAGAGATCAAATATTCAACGGTTCAGAACTGGTATCCAGGTAATGCTGAAGGAGAAGGTGGAGTATTCAACTTTGTAACCAAAAGAGGTTTCTGTGAGACCAATGCAAAAATTTCCTGGACTCAAGTAGAAACTGGAAGTGCCGTGACATGGAAATACCCTTCATGTGTCTTGAAAGGTGACAACTCAGTTGGTGAGTTCTATTCTATTGCTGTAACAAATAATTATCAGCAGGCAGATACAGGAACAAAAATGATTCACCTTGGCAAGAATACCAAGTCTACAATTATCTCAAAAGGTATTTCTGCAGGAAAGTCTCAAAACAGCTATAGAGGTTTAGTTCAAATAAGCCCAAGAGCTGAAAATGCCAGAAACTTTTCACAATGCGATAGCCTTTTGATGGGTAACGAATGTGGTGCACACACATTCCCATACATCGAAGCAAAAAATAAATCTGCTCAAATCGAGCACGAAGCGACTACTAGCAAAATTGGTGAAGATCAAATCTTCTATTGTAACCAAAGAGGTATCGATACCGAAAAAGCAATCGCTCTGATTGTAAATGGATTCAGCAAAGAAGTGTTGAACAAATTACCAATGGAGTTTGCAGTAGAAGCTCAAAAATTATTAGAAATAAGTTTAGAAGGTTCAGTAGGTTAAAATTAAAATTCATGAAAAAGTTATTAGTCTTTTTATTGTCCATTACACTATTTACAGCATGTAAAAATGATGCTAAAACAGAAGAACAAACTGTAGAAACAGAAACAAACTCTTACAATCAAAATGATGGCTTAGTCACTATGAGAGGTGAGTTTATATACGTAGCCAAAGACGATGCTGCAGTTTTACAAACTTCGAATGAAATTTATGGTGTTGTTGTAGATGATAAAATGCACGAATTAAATAACCAACTGGCTGAATACAAAAAAGAAGAAACCGATATGGTTCCTGTAACGGTTAGAGTAAAGCGTTTTGAATCAAACGATACCAATACATGGAAATATCGTGTAGAGATAAAAGAGATTTTAAAAATTGAAGAACCATCCGAAAACAAGGATGATGTTATAAAACTTGGATCATAAATGTTAAAGATCAATAATTTACACGCAAGTGTTGAGGATAAAGGAATTCTAAGAGGTATTAACCTTGAAGTGAAGCCAGGAGAAGTACATGCTATTATGGGACCAAATGGTTCTGGTAAAAGTACTTTAGCTGCTGTGATTGCAGGAAAAGAAGATTATGAAGTTAGTGAAGGTGAAATCATTTTGGAAGGTGAAAATATCGACGAGCTCGCTGCAGAAGAACGCGCTCACAAAGGTATTTTCTTATCATTTCAGTATCCTGTAGAAATTCCTGGAGTTTCTGTAACTAACTTCATGAAAACAGCAATCAACGAAACTCGTAAGGCAAAAGGCTTAGAAGATATGCCAGCCAATGAGATGCTGAAAAAAATTCGTGAAAAGTCAGAACTTTTAGAGATCGACCGTAAGTTCTTATCACGTTCGCTTAACGAAGGTTTCTCTGGTGGTGAAAAGAAGCGTAATGAGATTTTCCAAATGGCAATGTTAGAGCCAAAATTGGCTATCCTAGACGAAACCGATTCAGGATTAGATATTGATGCCCTTCGTATTGTAGCCAATGGCGTTAACAAGTTGAAGAGTAAAGACAATGCTGTGATTGTCATCACGCACTACCAACGTCTTTTAGATTATATCGTACCAGATTATGTTCATGTTTTACATCAAGGACGTATTGTAAAGTCTGGATCTAAAGAATTAGCACACGAGCTGGAGGAAAAAGGATACGATTGGATTAAAGAAGAAGTGAACGCTTAATATAGTAAGCAAATGGAATTAAAAGAAAAACTCATATCATCTTTTCTAGCATTCGAAAATCAAATTGATATAGATTCTCCAGTTCATGATGTTAGAACAGAAGCTATCAAGGTTTTTGAAGACGAAGGGTTTCCAACTAAAAAGCAAGAAGCTTGGAAATACACCTCGTTGAACAAAATCCTTAAAGAAGACTATAGTGTTTTCCCAAAACAAGAAAACGCGCTTACATATCCAGACGTAAAGAAGTATTTCATTCATGATATAGACAGTTACAAAATTGTTTTTATCGATGGTAAATACTCTTCGCATCTATCGCAAACCACACACGATGGTATAGATGTTTGCTTAATGTCTGCGGCATTAAATAAGCCTAAGTATCGTTTAGTTATTGAAAATTACTTCAATAAAATTGCTTCAAAAGATAGTTTATCATCTTTGAATACAGCATTTTCTAGCGAAGGTGCCTACATTCATATCACAAAGAATAAATTGGTTGAGAAGCCTATCCAGGTGATTCATTTTGCAACTGGTAGCGAAAGTGCTTTAATGCTTCAACCTAGAAACTTGATTGTCGTAGGTGAAAATTCGCATGTTCAAATTATAGAGCGTCATCAAAGTCTTACTGACAATCCAGTATTAACAAATAGTGTTACTGAAATCTTTGCCAATAAGCGTGCAATTATTGATTACTATAAGGTTCAGAATGATCATCAGAATGCTTCATTGATTGACAATACGTTTATCAGTCAAAAACAAGAAAGCCACTGTTCCGTACATACATTCTCTTTTGGAGGTCAATTAACACGCAACAATTTGAATTTCCACCAACATGGTGAACGTATCGATTCAACCTTAAAAGGTATTACCATTATTGGTGATAAACAACATGTAGACCATAGCACCTTAGTACATCATATTGAGCCTAATTGTGAAAGCCACCAAGATTACAAAGGTATTTTTGGCGATAATGCTACAGGTGTATTCAACGGAAAAGTTGTTGTTGAAAAAGAAGCGCAAAAGACAAATGCATTTCAAGCCAATAACAACATACTCCTCAATGATAAAGCAACGATCAACACAAAACCTCAACTAGAGATTTTTGCTGATGACGTTAAGTGTTCTCATGGTTGTACAGTTGGTCAATTAGACGAAAGCGCAATGTTCTATCTACGCTCTAGAGGAATTCCAGAAAAGGAAGCTAAAGCCTTATTGATGTATGCTTTTGCGAATAATGTGTTGGAGAGTGTAAAGATTCCAGAAATCAAACAGCGTATTACTAAAATCATCGCCAACAAGCTAGGCGTAAATATTGGGTTTGATTTATAATTTTTGATAAGACCTTTATTTCCTGCTCAACCGTATGGATTCAAACCTTATGTTAGATATCGCAACCATCAGAAAAGATTTCCCGATTCTTCAACGAGAAGTTAACGGTAAACCTTTGGTGTATTTAGATAATGCTGCAACATCACAAACCCCTCAACAGGTCATTGATGTTATCGTAGACTATTATCACAACTATAACGCGAATATCCACAGAGGTGTGCATAGTCTGAGCCAAGAAGCAACGGATGCCTACGAAGCTGCCAGACAAAAAGTTCAGCAACATTTTAATGCCAAACATCCAGAAGAAATCATATTTACTTCTGGCACAACTCATGGTATTAATATGATTGCTAATGGATTTGCTTCAATGTTGAAAGCTGGCGATGATGTTATAGTCTCTGCATTAGAGCATCACAGCAATATAGTACCTTGGCAAATGCTTTGTGAAAAAACTGGAGCTACGCTCAAGGTTATTCCTATGAATCTTGAAGGGGAACTGGTACTTTCAGAATATGATAATTTACTTACCGAGAATACTAAACTGGTTTTTGTAAATCATATTTCAAATGCATTAGGAACCATAAACCCAATAGATACGATCATCAAAAAAGCGCATGAAGTAGGTGCAGCTGTTTTGGTCGATGGTGCACAAGCTTGTCCTCACATAAAACCAGATGTGCAAGCGCTAGATGTCGACTTTTATGTTGCCTCAGCTCATAAAATGTGTGGCCCAACAGGTGTTGGCATGCTTTACGGTAAAAAAGAATGGTTAACGCTTTTACCACCTTATCAAGGTGGTGGCGAAATGATTTCGGAAGTCACTTTCGAAAAAACTACTTATGCGGATTTACCGCACAAGTTTGAAGCAGGCACACCAAATGTTGCTGGAGGCATAGCATTTGGAGCAGCAATAGACTACATGAATTCTATAGGTTTTCAAGCTATTGCAGATTACGAAAACAACCTCTTGGAATATGCCACTTCAGAGTTATTATCTATTGATGGGCTGACAATCTATGGTACTTCAGACCAAAAAACATCTGTGATTTCATTCAACTTAGATGGTATTCATCCTTACGATGTAGGCACGCTTCTAGACAAAATGGGCATTGCCGTAAGAACAGGACATCACTGCGCTCAGCCAATCATGGACTTCTATAAAATACCTGGAACGATAAGAGCTTCTTTTTCATTTTACAACACCAAGGAGGAAATCGATCGATTTGTTGAAGGTGTCAAAAAAGCTAAGCTGATGTTATCTTAGGATTTCATACATTTAAGCAAAATTAACAACCATGCGTTTTATTAACCTTATGACTCTAGCTTTATTGCTAACTTTAATGTCTTGTGCTAAAGAAGACCCTATCAAAGTATTACACATTTCTGGAAATCTAGCAGATTGCGAAGGTGTTGCTCAACAAAAATGCCTTCAAGTAAAGTATGAAGGAGATACAGAATGGACGCTCTTTTATGATACCATAAAAGGCTTTAATCACACTAAGGGTATGGATTATGTCATTAAAGTAAAAGAAACAAAAGTAGATAATCCACCTGCAGATGGTTCTTCAATCTCCTATGAATTGGTTGAAACGATTAGATCTTACAAAACACCTTTACAGCTTGGAGAAGGCTCATGGAATGTTGTTTCTATTTTAGACCAAAGCAAGTTTACAAGAGCGCCTTTCATTACGTTAACGCCTTCTGAGAAAAAAATTCATGGCAGTACTGGTTGCAATAAGTTTTTTGGTTCACTAGTTTCAGATGATTTTAACTTCAAAGTTGAAGAAGTTGGTCTCACAAAAATGCTATGTGAAGACACTGAAACTGAAACCAAATTCTTAAAAATGTTGGAAGCAACAACTAATTTTGAAATCGTAGACGAGACCTTGCATTTACTGTCCTCGGACGGAAAAATATTAATCAAAGCAGCGCACGATAAGCTTAGACAATAATGTTTTGGCTTCATTTTTGAAATAACACTAATATGAACGTAAAACACTAGAGCTATGAAACTTTTATTCAGCCTATTGGCAATACTAATGTTGTCTAAAGAATGTGAGAACAAGAATACATCTTCTGCAAGTGAGGAGGTAAACACTACTGAACAAAGTCAGAAAATGGCTAGTATGGAAAAAGCACAAAATGAAATGACCATTACTTACGAAGCCTCTACAAGAGGATACTTCCATAAAGTTTGGGTTACAAAAGATACTATTCGTACAACGACAGATAGATATATGAAATCTATTGAAGGCTATCCTTGCCCAGAGAAAGATTGGGAAGAATTGATGGAAGCTATGAAAGATATAAAGCTTACTTCGCTTTCTGAGCTTGAGCCACCATCAAAAGCATTTCAATACGATGGTGCTGCTATGGCATCACTCAAAGTGCAGGATGGTGACGTTATATACGCTACGCCAATCTTTGATAATGGTAATCCTCCAAAGTCAATAGCGGCAGTGGTTAAAAAAGTGTTATCGCTCGGCGAAATGGTAGAAAAGCAATAAGGAAGTTGTACCTTTGCAAAAAGGTTTTTTACATGACGATAGAAGCGATCCAACAAGATATTATTGATGAGTTCTCAATGTTTGAAGATTGGGAAGAACGATATCAATATATGATTGATCTTGGTAAGACTTTACCACTTATAGACGACCAATATAAAATAGATAGTAATCTTATAAAAGGTTGCCAAAGTAAGGTATGGGTTCATGCTGAAATGAAAGATAATACGATTGCGTTTACAGCAGACAGTGATGCCATTATTACTAAAGGAATCATAGCGATCTTAATCAGAGTTTTTTCAAATCAGCATCCTGAAGCCATTATAAATGCCAATACTGATTTTATTGATGAAATCGGCCTAAAAGAGCATTTATCACCCACAAGAGCAAATGGCCTAGTAAATATGGTAAAGCAACTAAAAATGTACGCTATAGCCTATCAAACACAATTAAATTGATTATGAGCGAGATAATTATTGATACTGAAGCACTGGGAGAAAAAATCGTAAGAGTTCTAAAGACTATTTACGATCCAGAAATCCCTGTAGACATATACGAACTGGGTTTAATTTATGACGTCTTGGTTAACGAGGATTATGATGTAAAAATCCTTATGACCTTAACGACGCCAAACTGCCCTGTGGCTGAGACATTACCTCTCGAAGTTGAGGAAAAAGTAAAATCTCTTAATGATGTAAAATCTGCTGAAGTGGAGATTACTTTTGATCCACCTTGGTCGCAAGATTTAATGAGCGAAGAAGCTAAGTTAGAGTTAGGAATGTTATAACTCCACCATTAAAATATTCTAAAGCCTTGACAGTTCTACAGTCAAGGCTTTTTTGTTTTATCAAAATAGTATTATTTTCATGCCATGAACATTACTAGAGCCGTAGAAAACCTATTTAAACGATTCTTGCCCTCGCCATTTACCATAGCCATACTACTGACTTTGGTAACGATAATTTTAGCATTAACCTTTACAGAATCTAAAGATGAAGGCTCTCATCTATTAAACATCCTGTCTTATTGGGAAAAAGGCATCTGGAATACTGGCTTATTAGAATTTGCCTACCAAATGATGCTTATTCTGGTTCTTGGACATATTCTTGTGCTGAGCAAACCCATGAGTAATTTAATAATGGGACTTACGCGATATGCTAAGAATTCTACATCTGCAGTTATTCTGGTTAGTGTTACTACCATGCTTGTAGCATTCTTCAATTGGGGACTTGGACTTATTTTTGGTGCTATTCTCGCGAGAAAAGTCGGTGAGCATGCTCAGAAAAATAACATCGCTTTAAACTATCCGTTAGTCGGTGCAGCAGGTTATGTCGGCCTTATGATTTGGCATGGAGGCATTAGTGGTTCTGCACCTATAAAAGTTGCAGAAAGCAATCACATTATCGATATGATGAGTTCTATTTCAGATGCTTCTGTATTATCACAATTGCCAGAAAGTGTCAACTTCAATACAACTGTGTTTAGCTGGTGGAACTTATTACTCTTTGTCATTTTATTAATACTAATTCCTTTTGTATTAACCCGATTGGCCAAAGCCTCCAAACCAACATCTTTACATCTTGAAACTTACCAGTTTCAGTCTTCAAAAGATGAACCCATTGAAGGAGCAGAAAAAATGGACCATTCTAAGCTATTGGCAATTGGTTTTGGTGCTTTAATACTCATCGTATTCGGATATCAATATAGTGACAACCTTCTAAGACTGCAGATTACGCCAAACATGCTAAACTTTTTTATGCTTGGTCTAGCCATAATGTTGCATGGTAGTTTTAGTAGCTTTCTCAATGCTGTCGAGGAAGCCATAAAAGGCACTTCTGGGATACTTATTCAGTTTCCGCTATACTTTGGTATTATGGGGATTATGAAAGATACTGGTATGGTTGTTATGATTTCGGACTTCTTTGCCTCTATTGCAACGGCAACAACGCTACCAATTTTTACATTTTTTAGTGCAGGCTTGGTGAATATTTTTGTCCCAAGTGGTGGTGGCCAATGGGCGATACAAGGACCTATTGTCGCGGAATCTGCAATGCAACTAGGCGTTCCGCTACCAAAAGCTATTATGGCTTTGGCTTACGGTGATCAAATTACAAATATGTTACAACCATTTTGGGCACTACCTTTACTCGGAATCACAAAGTTAAAAGCTAAAGAGATTTTACCATATACCATTATCTTAATGCTTGTCGGTATCTCAGTATATATATTAGGCTTATTATTGCTGTAATAAAAAAGTCTCGAGGGTTAGTCGAGACTTTAATGTTGTGGTTTTAGGTTTTGACCTTTATAAACAAACTCAAAAAAAGCAATGATGAACAAAATAAGTGAACAAAGGTCATCTCAAATATGGCAAAAAATATCTTATTTTCAAAGTTTTAGATGGCTTTTAACAGCAAGAAATTTACTTAAACGTTGTAGTTATACATAAAATTGAAATTTCTAGATCAAAATATCGAATTCCCAAATGTCTCAGAAGCTACTGAAGATGGTCTGTTGGCTATTGGAGGTGATTTGTCTCCCGAGCGTCTAATCTATGCTTACGAAAATGGTATTTTTCCATGGTTTGATGATGGTCAACCTATCTTATGGTGGTCTCCCGATCCAAGATTTGTATTATTTCCTGAAGACCTTAAGGTGTCTAAAAGCATGAAACAGACACTTCGCAATAAAGATTTCGAGGTAACCGTGAACAAAGCCTTCGAAGACGTTATCAATGCTTGTGCTGCAATAAAGCGAGATGGTCAGTATAGCACATGGATATCACCTTCAATGATTGACGCTTATATCAAACTGCATGAACTAGGCTACGCAAAATCTGTAGAAGTTTGGGAACAAGAAGAACTAGTCGGAGGGCTTTATGGCATTGACCTGGGAAATAAAGTGTTTTGCGGTGAAAGTATGTTTACCAAAGTAAGTAATGCAAGTAAGGTTGGTTTTATCTCTTTTATTCAGAATAGTGACTATCGCTTAATAGATTGCCAGGTGCATACACTTCATCTTGAAAGTTTAGGTGCAAAATTTATTAGCAGATCCGATTTCTTGAAATTCCTAATTGATTAAATCTTCAAAATTCCTGAGGTAAGAATAAACAAACGCTGTTTGGTATCGATGTTTAATGCTTCAAATCTGTATTGAACTCCTGCTTGAATTTTGAATTGCTTAGACAATTGATATCCTACTTGAATAGTAGTTCTATGATCCAATTCTGGAGCAATTAGCTTATTCATACTCCAAAGTGCTTCCATAGACGACACCATATAAGCCTCTCCTGTATCCAAACGCTCTCCATTTAAGGGAAAGTCTAAAGCAAAGCGATAACGTGCTCTAAAAGTCGTAGAAGCATCAAAAATTCGCTCTTCTAGCCTTATACGATGCCCAAATCGCTTACTAAATCGTTTTTTTGTGTAATTGAATTGCTGAGTCAATCGCAGCTCATTAGAACTATCTTCAAACCAATCTCTATTTCTGTATTGAGCACCTAAGCTCACACTATGGTTGAACGTAAGACTTAGCGTAGAAAAATGGGCAATATCGATTTGCCTAAACTGAGCGTTAACCTCATCATTTCGATATAAATAATAACGTGTTCCTAACTTGAAGTTTATTTTATAATCCTGAGATACTTTATGGTTTACAGCAAATTCAGATTCTCCAAAACTGGTAAAATCGGATTGTGCGTGCAATATCGAAAATGCACATAGAAACACAGCTAAAAACCACTTCCTAATACAACACATAATCATAAGAAGAAGGAGCTACCACACGTTTTGAAATAAATTCACCTGATGCTGAAAACGTAAACTCTCCAAGAGCTCTGGAACTACCTGTTTTGGTTTCAGCAATAATCTCATAATATATATTGGAAAAATGAGCATTTTCTAAAGCAATCTTCAATAATTCTGCTGCATTTTGTGAGATCGGCCTATACTGTTTTTGGATTTTTATAATTCTGCTTTTTTTGTGATTTTCCTTGAAGTAGTTTTTAATGTTACTAAAAGCTTCTTGGTCTAAGTCTCTCTGCTTCATCAGCACTTCAATATCTTCCAAAATACCTTCAGTATTAAACTCAACACTAAAAAATTGCCTATTGTACTTAAACTTTGCCTCGTAACTTATTGTAGAACCATCTGTTTCTCTGAAGAGCTTTAGGCGTTTTACTGTTTTTGGTAGCGCCTCAATATGAATCAGTGCTTCCTTGGGAAAGTCTTCTTTGGATACGCGTTCTTCTATTTCGTTTTTCTCTTGGGCAAACGAAACAAACGCAGCACATAGAACTATTAAAATTGAAAATCTAAACTTCATTATATCTAAAACAATCTACCATGTGATCATTAACCATACCTGTCGCTTGCATGTGCGCATATACCACTGTAGTACCAACAAACTTGAAGCCTCTCTTTTTTAAATCTTTACTTATGGTGTCGCTCAAAGGCGTATTGGCTGGAACTTCGGACATAGTTTTAAAGGCATTCTTTATAGGCTTACCATCTACAAAACCCCATATATATTTACTGAAGCTTCCAAACTCTTCTTGTATTTTCATAAAGGCTTGAGCATTGGTTATTGTAGCATTGACTTTCAGCTTGTTTCTAATGATACCTGCATCTTGCAATAGGCTATCAATCTTTTTTTGATCGTATTTAGCAATCTTCTTATAATCAAACTTATCAAAAGCCTTTCTGAAATTCTCTCTCTTCTTCAAAACGGTGATCCAACTTAGTCCAGCTTGAAAAGTTTCAAGAATTAAAAATTCAAATAATGTATCATCATCATAGACTGGGACGCCCCACTCTTCATCATGATAAGCTTCATATAATGTATCACCTTCACTCCAATGACATCTGTGCTTTTCCATTTGTAAGTTTTTCAGAATTCAACTACTAATGTAAGAACTGTTACGCATTTTACGTAATAGAATTCTTAATATTGAAGAAAAATGGAAATGATTCTAGATAAAACTATCGAAACTGCTTTAGAAAGCAGTATTACATACAACGATTACAGAGCTTTGGTTGCAGACCAGGTTGAACATAAACAAACTAGTGGTGACAATCAGTCTGAAGCTTTGATCAACTATACCATGTTAAACGACAGGCGTATGAAACGTTGGGATAAAACAGTAAAGGTTGACCCTGAAAGCGTGGAAACTATTCAGTCCTTTTCTGGTGACACTACATGGTTGGTGATTTCGGAAAGCTGGTGTGGTGATGCAGCACATCTTCTGCCTGTAATGCATAAATTTTCTGAGCTAAATCCTAACATTAAACTACGTATTGTGTTTAGGGATGAGCATTTAGAATTAATGGATCAATACCTTACTAATGGAGGTAGATCTATTCCTAAACTTATTATGATAAACAATGCCACTGGTGATGTTGTAAACACTTATGGTCCAAGACCTTCTGTTGCTACTGAAATGGTTAACGCGTATAAGGCTGAGCATGGTCAACTAACTCCAGAATTCAAAGAAGATTTGCAACGTTGGTACAACAAAGACAAAGGACAAACGGCTATTAAGGACCTTAAGGGTATACTCGGAATCTAATTTTTCCCTTTAAAGTAAAAAGTAATTGAACCTAATTGCGACGTGTTACTTGAAGTGTCGAATGTAACTGCTTTGGCATACTCTAGTGCATGTTCAATGAGACATTCGTTTGTAGATGTAGACGTCGTGTTGACATAAGCATCGGTTACAGCACCTTGAGCATTAACAGTGATATTAATGACCATTTTACCACTGATTTCACAAAGGTATCTTGGCGTATTGTACTCTAACAGTGTTCTTCCTTTGAGTGAATAGGTTAATGTGCTGTTAGCATTTACACCTTTTTTGGAAGCATCTCTGGTATGCATTGCCAACTTATCATTTATCTTTTTGAATGAAGACTTATCAATGTCTTTAATGGCATAGTTTCCTTGTGAAGAACTGACTCTAGAGTTTTCGGTCAACACGTCTTGATCTTCATTCTGAAGCTGCTCCTCTTCAATAGATTTCATGGTCTTTTCAAAATCATTAGAATTCATTGATTTGAAATTCTTCATTAAATCTTTAAACTCCTGATCTTCATTTAAGGCTGAATTGGTTTGCGGAAGTTTGGAAGCCAATTCTTCCAACAATCGCTTTTCTTTTTCTTCTTCGGTTTCTGGTGTTAATTCATAGAAGCTTTCTGCAATGCGTTCATCTTGTTTTTTAATATGAACAGCAAACATAGCCATAACCATAGTCCCCGTTAGAAGAACAGTTATTAGTAGCGCCTTATGACTATCTGATAGATTCAAGTGCTTTGTTTTAGGTAAATATATACGTTATATCTCAAAAAATAGTTGATATGCTTCAAAAACAGACACTTCTATAGAAATGCTTGTTTTTCAAATTCATAAAATAATTGAGCAAAAATCAGCCCAAACTTTCTACAAATTCTTCCGGAGAGATAGCGTCTTCAACCTTAAAATCACCTATTCGTGTTCTTCGTAATGCGGAAAGATGAGCTCCAGAGTCGAGCGCTTTACCAAAATCGTGAGCTAGAGACCGAATATAGGTGCCTTTACTGCAAACCACTCTAAAGTCTACGTTTTTGCCTTCGATCTTAGTGATTTCAAACTCTGAAATAGTTACCTGTCGTGGTTTTATCTCAACATCCTGACCAGCTCTGGCAAATTGGTATAATCGCTTGCCATCTTTTTTAACTGCTGAAAATACTGGAGGATATTGTTCTATATTACCAATAAATGTCGAAGTTGTTGCTTTGATGCGTTCTTCGGTAATATGTTCAGTAGGAAATGTAGCGTTGATTTCAGTTTCAAGATCATACGATGGTGTAGTACTACCTAAAACTATGGTTCCAGTATACTCCTTTTCTTGTCCTTGAAAAGTATTAATCTGTTTTGTCATTTTGCCTGTACAAATGACTAATAGACCTGTTGCCAAAGGGTCTAACGTCCCTGCATGGCCTACTTTTATTTTTTTAATGTTGAAATTTTTACGGATAGCCCAACGTAGTTTATTTACTACCTGAAAAGAAGTCCACTCAAGAGGTTTATCAATCAGCAAAACTTGCCCTGATGTAAAATACAATGCGTCCATAATTACGAAGCTGATGCCATTCCTATGGCAATTAAACCTACAATGACACAATACACGGAGAAGTAAACCAGCTTACTTTGCTTTACCAGTTTTATCATCCAGGTGCAGGCCAATAACCCAGAAATGAATGCTGCAACGAATCCTATAGATAATGTTGAAATATTAGAGCTTTCGTAACTCAATTCTCCAGTAACAATATCCTTAGCAATCTTACCAAAAATCAATGGCACTACCATCAAAAATGAAAAGCGCGCAGCTTTTGTCTTATCATTCCCTAATAATACCGAAGTAGATATCGTGGCTCCAGATCTCGATATGCCTGGAAGCATAGCAATGGCTTGGGCAAATCCTATAACTATTGCATTTTTGAAGGATACATTCTTCGTGGTATCTTTTGCTTTATCTGCTAAATAGAGTAACAACGCTGTTAGGATAAGCATAAAACCTACCATTTTTATATTTCCACCGAAAAGTTCTGCTAATTCACTCTCGTAGGTGTAACCTATCAATGCAGCTGGTATCATGGATAATGCAATCTTGGCAGCAAACTGCATGTCTTCATTCCATTGAAATTTCAAAACGCCTTTTAGAATGTTCCAGATGTCCTTTCTAAAAACGACAATGGTACTCAATGCGGTTGCAAAGTGTAATATAACCGTAAACAACAAGCTTTCTTTTGGCATGGATTCATCACCAAGTATAGCCTTACCCAACTCTAAATGACCACTAGAAGATACTGGTAAAAACTCTGTTAAACCTTGAATGATTCCTAAGACAATTGCATCAATAATTTCCATGGCGTCAAAGGTATCAAAAACTGATTAAGATTCTATTCTAAGCGTTTCTTTTTGGATAAAAACCGTAAGTGTTTTGGACATTACATCGAAGAATGTTTGTTTGTTTACATTATCAACTGCATTAATAGCACTCATAAAAATAATTAACAACCAAACTATGCTATATATAAAATAAAAACAGGCTATGATAATAAAGGTTATTATCACTTGAAATAACCCAATTGCGTTGTCTATTATTACTTCAGCCATATTACCTCCCTTAGTCTCATTAAAGTCGAACAACTGATCATGGAATAGTAGCATAACCAAATGAGGAATAACAAAATACAAGACCAAATAACCATTTCTTGTAACACTTTGTTTGAATGTTATTGATGTATACTCTTGAGAAACTACTTTCATACTCATTATCCTCTTCCCTATTGTATGACCATATTTCCATTCTCCCAACATCTTATACGCTGGAAAAATTAAAGAAATAATCAAGGAAATTTTCAGAGTTCTAGGTGAGGTAAAAAAGTAATCTTCACCCATAAAAATAAAGGAAACAACACCAGAAAATATATAACCTACAAAAAAGTAATCTAGTAAAAAAGCTAGAATTCGCTTTCTAAAACTAGCTATATGCATTATTTGTCTTTATTCGGATTTAATAAGATGGCATAGACCTGAATTCCAAAGCCTATCAACACTAAAGTCGGAGCTAACCGAATACGTCTCCAACTAAACACATCATCGTTCCAAACATTAGGATCATCACTTCCTCCTCCTGCCATGAGTATAAATCCAATCGCAATACATGCTAACCCAATGAACATCCACTTGTAGTTTTTCTTTCCGAAAATGAATTCGTTTTTAGATGCTTCTTTACGTTTTTTTTCGCCCATGTTTAGTCTTAATTACCTGAACTCAGTGTAAATAATCTCATCACCTAGAGCTAATTGTGAGATATGCTCCGAAGTAATACCACCAAGTACTTTAGCCAGGTGCAAAGTAACGGTTTTATTTAAAACTTTTGTCTTAAGGGAATCTAAATTTAATCCTTGCTCCAATCCTCTGTTGATATAATAGAAGTCGCTACCAGCATCATGAAACACAATATCCTTCACACCACCTTCTGTGATATTGGTAACTTTTATGGTCATTACGACACATTCTTCGGGTTTAGGATTTTGGATAATACAGGATTTAAATGCAAAAAGCGCAACAATAGCAAAAGCTAAAAGACAAAAGAGAAGTACTAATCGTTTCATTGGTTGGTGGTTTTCTTTTGAACGTAACTTTTCAAGAATTATTATGCTAGGGTACTAACCACCAACACCTAACGTCCATAATCCAACTAATAATACAACTGATCTGTCTTCAGGTTTAAGAAGCGCTGAGTGGCTATGAAAGTACTAAACCACGTGATGACGATTCCGAGTAAAAAGATACCAACAAACAACAATCCAATCATCACTGGCTGCCTAAGAAGTTCTAATTCGGGGAATGTTTGGTTCAGATAATACAACACTACAGCCATTCCAATCAAAGCTACAATAGCACCGATGACACCAAGTTGCACACTCTTCCATACAAATGGTTTTCTAATAAATCGTTTTGTGGCACCAACCATTTGCATGGTTTTAATAATGAAGCGTTTAGAATACACTGCCAATCGTATAGAACTATTGATAAGTAACACCGCAATTAAAGTGAATATGGCACTGATTAATAATACCCAAAATGTGATCTTCTTTACGTTATTGTTCATAATCTCAACAAGGTCATTGTCATATCGTATTTCTTCAATAAACGCCTTCCCAGATAGATCATCAGTAATATTGGCTAACGAATCTGTAGTTACATACGCTGCTTTCAAATAAACATCAATAGAGTTCTTCAAAGGATTATATCCAACAAAATCCATAAAGTCCTCGCCAGTTTCAGCTTTCATGATTTCGGCAGCCTCTTCTTTAGAAACATAGGTCGTTGTTTTGGTATAATCTGCCATGGCCAAGCTCTTCTTCAATTGATTTACCTCAACATCTTTAGCAGAATCCTGAAGATAAATGGTCATAACCACCTGCTCCTTAAAGTGATCTGCAACCTTCTTAGCATTCAATACCAACATACCAAGACAACCCAATAAGAATAACACCAAAGCTATACTTACGACAACCGAAAAATAAGATGAAATTAACTTTCGTTTTTGATACCTATCAAATGATGAACTCATAAATCGCGGATATTGCGTAAAAATAAAAAACAAATCTAATTGCGTAAGGAATACAACGCTTAAACTTTCAACATTGTTATAATAGATGTAAATTAGTCTGCATAACACATATTATTTTGAATACGATAAGCTTTAGAAAGGCAACCAAAAGTGATTTACCAAGTATCATAGAGATGCTTGCAGACGATGCTCTTGGAAGCACCAGAGAAGACTTTCGGATTCCGCTTCCTGAAGCCTATCAAATAGCTTTTGAAAACATTATCGGTGACAATAATCAAGAACTAATCGTTGTAGAAACCGAAGATTCTAAAATAATAGGCACCTTACAACTCACCTTTATCCAATACTTAACCTATCGTGGCGGGATTAGAAGTCAAATTGAAGCCGTAAGAATTAAAAAAGAATTCAGAGGTAAAGGCATAGGAAAACAGATGTTTCAATTTGCTATAGAACGTGCTAAAGAACGTGGTGCGCATTTACTACAACTTACCACAGACAAAAGAAGACCTGAAGCCATACAATTTTATGAAGATTTGGGCTTTACAGCATCACACGAAGGGATGAAAATTCATTTCAAATAATTATTCATTGCATTTTAGTCTCCTATACACTTTTCAATCTACTTGATTAACTGTAAATTTGCGGCTTAAAAAGTTGTTAGGCTTTAGTCATTAGGTGTTAGGACAACATGAAAAAATGACTACAACAATTAAAGTATAAGCCAATAGACAACTACTTTGGCAGGCAATGTTATGAAATACAATTTCAACGAGATAGAGAAAAAATGGCAAGACCATTGGGCTAAGAACCAAACCTTTAAGGCTGAAAACAATTCAGATAAGCCTAAATATTACGTACTAGACATGTTCCCTTATCCGAGTGGTGCTGGGTTACACGTTGGGCATCCATTGGGCTATATTGCTTCAGACATCTATGCGCGCTACAAGCGACACAAAGGCTTTAATGTTTTACATCCACAAGGTTATGATAGTTTTGGACTTCCTGCCGAGCAATATGCCATCCAGACAGGGCAACATCCTGCAATTACTACTGAAGAAAACATTAAGACCTATCGTCGTCAGTTAGATCAGATAGGATTCTCTTTCGATTGGTCTCGTGAAGTGAGAACTAGTGACCCTAAGTACTACAAATGGACGCAGTGGGTATTCATTCAATTGTTCAACTCATGGTATAATAATGACAGTAATAAAGCTGAAAACATTTCAGAATTAATAAAGATGTTTGAAGCTGAAGGAAATGCTAATATAAACGCTACTTGTGATGATGATACGGAAACGTTCACTGCTGAAGCATGGAACGCGTTTTCTGATGTTGAACAACAGGAAATTCTTTTAAAATACAGACTAACATACCTTGCTGAAACCGAAGTGAACTGGTGTCCTGCACTAGGTACTGTTTTAGCCAATGACGAAATCGTAAACGGAGTATCGGAACGTGGTGGTCATCCAGTGATTCGCAAAAAAATGACACAATGGAGCATGCGTATCTCTGCTTATGCAGAACGTCTGCTTAATGGTATTGATTATAACACAGAAGATTTAGATTGGACCGATGCATTGAAAGAAATGCAGAAAAACTGGATTGGAAAGTCTGTTGGAGCTAGCGTTACGTTTAATGTTATTTCTAATTCGGACGTTGAGGCTCTCGAAACGTCTGAAGAAATGGACACTTCGAGAACCTCAGTGTCCAATACCATCGATGTCTTTACCACACGACCAGATACCATCTTTGGAGTAAGCTTTATGACGCTTGCACCAGAGCACGATTTGGTGTCTAAGATTACCACTGCTGAGCAAAAAGATGCTGTAGATGCCTATGTTGAAGCTACCGCAAAGCGTAGTGAGCGCGATCGTATGGCAGACGTCAAAACCATTTCTGGGGTGTTTACAGGAGCCTATGCAGAGCATCCATTTAGCAAGGAACCGATTCCGATTTGGATTGGTGATTATGTATTGGCTAGTTATGGTACAGGTGCTGTGATGGCAGTACCTTGTGGAGACCAACGCGATTACGATTTTGCAAAGCACTTTGATATTCCTATTCCAAACATCTTTGAAGGTGTCGATATTTCTGAAGAAGCCTTTGCCGATAAGGATAATACCATTATTGCAAACAGTGATTTCATCAATGGGATGAATTACAAAAAGGCAACAAAGCGTGTCATCTATGAACTAGAACAGATTGGTCAAGGTGAAGGCAAAACCAATTATAGACTGCGTGATGCTGTCTTTAGCCGTCAGCGTTATTGGGGCGAGCCATTCCCAGTGTATTATGTGGATGGTATGCCACAAATGATTGCGGATGAGCATCTCCCAATTACCTTACCAGAAGTGGAAAAGTATTTACCAACCGAAACTGGTGAGCCACCTCTTGGTAATGCCACAGTTTGGGCTTGGGACACAGAAACAAATACAGTTGTAGACAATGATAAGATAGACCATAAAACGGTATTCCCGCTGGAGTTGAATACGATGCCTGGTTGGGCTGGAAGTTCACAGTACTTTAACCGTTATATGGATCCTCATAATGCCAATGAGATTTTCTCGCAAGAGGCTATTGATTACTGGCAACAGGTAGACTTGTATATTGGTGGAAGTGAGCATGCTACAGGACATCTACTCTATGCACGTTTCTGGCAGAAATTTATGTACGACCTTGGTTTAGTACCTCATAATGAGTTTGCTAAAAAGCTGATTAACCAAGGAATGATTTTGGGGACTAGTGCTTTTGTTAATAGAATTGATAAAGTTATTATTAACAAAGCAACTAGAATAGATGGGAAAAAAGTTGCCTCAAAAGAAAAAATTAAAACTGTTAAGCTCAAAAATCCAATTTTCTTATCATATTATTATGTTAATGAAATTGACTACTCAAAAAGTGTTGGAATTAATCTGGATGATTCATTTGGCAATAAAATTATTAAAGAAAGAACTCAGAGAATTACAGATATAATCAAAAGTCAAGTTTCAGATGATGATATTAAATATTTTGAAGATGATGATTTTGCTTACACAAGGTTCATAAGTACAATTCATGCTGACGTATCTTTTGTTAATGCTTCTAATGAACTAGATACTATTGCTTTTACGGAATGGAGAAAGGAATATAGAAATGCTCAATTTCTTTATGAAGAAGATAAAACTTTCATAGTTGAAAGAGACGTCGAAAAAATGTCGAAGTCTAAATTCAATGTAGTTAACCCAGATGATATTGTTAGAGATTACGGTGCCGACAGTTTAAGACTTTATGAAATGTTCCTTGGACCATTAGAACAATACAAACCTTGGAATACTGCTGGTATTACAGGTGTATCCGGTTTCCTCAAAAAACTCTGGAAACTATATATTCCTTTTATGGACGGGTCGCTGAGCGGAGTCGAAGTGGAACCAACAAAAGACAATCTAAAGACACTTCATAAAACCATCAAAAAGGTTGAGGAAGACATCGAGAACTTCTCGTTCAATACGTCTGTATCGACGTTCATGATTGCGGTAAACGAATTGACTGCGCAAAAGTGTACTTCAAAAGATATTCTCGAGCCACTATTGGTATTGATTTCGCCTTATGCACCACATATTGCTGAAGAACTTTGGGAAGCACTAGGTCATAACGAATCGATTTCTACAGCAGCGTTCCCAATCTTTGATCAAAGTCATTTGGTTGAGAGTACTAAAGAGTATCCGATTTCGTTTAATGGTAAAACCCGTTTTACTATCGAGTTTCCACTAGACATGAGCAAAGAAGACATTGAAAAGGCTGTTTTAGCAGATGAGCGCACGCAAACACAAATGCAAGGTCGTGAACCGAAACGAGTCATTGTCGTACCAGGTAGAATAGTTAATGTGGTAGGATAGTATGCTATGCAATTAAGACTAAACAGATACGGAAAAATAGGTTTATTCTTAGTTGCGTCAATCATCATTAGTATTGCTCTACTTCGATTGTTTGAAAAACGTTTTGATACTGAAGATTGGAAACGCCTCCCTACTGAACGTTACAAAATGGTCGATAATCTCATTGAACAACAACTACTAATAGGAAAGACCAAAGAAGAAGCCATTAAACTTCTAGGAAAGCCCAATGCTACTATATCTTCTGCTAGTGTATTTCTTTATGAAATAGGAACAGTCCCTAGTTTTTTTAAGTCGAAAACTGAACAGTTGCTTATTGTTTTTGAAGATGAAAAAGCAATAAAAGTAACACTTGCTGATGAATAGTTAAGCAGTATTGTTTTGTAGATTTCTCACTTTGTTCGACATGATATAGCCTTGCCATTCAGAGCGAATACAATGAAGCGAAGAATCTCTTAGCTCTCTGGAGCTAATTGCACCTTAAGCCCCTCCATCGCTGGAGTCATTTGAATTTGACAACCAAGACGACTATTATCCTTAACGTAAAAAGCTTCTGCAAGCATAGCATCCTCATCGTCTTGCATTTCTGGTAAATCGTGGTCAGATAACACATAGCATTGACATGATGCACACATTGCCATGCCGCCACAAACACCAATAGTACCTTCTTCAGCCAGTTCATAAGAACGTACAACTTCCATAAGGTTCATTGCCATATCTGTTGGTGCTTCTATAGTATGTTCAACACCGTCACGGTCGATAATTGTTATGTTAATATCTTCCATACAGGAATTAGTTATTAGGTCTTAGGATTTAGTTTTCATCGAATTAATCAATCCATAAAGCATTCTTGAAATTTCATTAGAAGCTTCAATCAACTCCTTGGAATTTACTCCTGCAATTAATTCTAGTTCTTCGGCAAGATATAACATTGACCTAACTTCACTATTTGAACCTAAAGAAAAGTACAAAAATCTTGAAAAATCGGCATTAGTCTTTCTTTCAAATCCTTCAGCTATATTGTTTGATATTGAAACAGAGGCTCTAGTTATTTGATCCCGAAAGGCAAAGTCTTTTGATGCATTAAACTGTTGATATATTCTTACAGAAAAATCTTGAGCTTTTTGCCAAACCAAGATGTCTTCAAACTTTTTTATTGCCATTTTCTAATTCCTAGTTCCTAGTTCCTAAAAGACTATACCCTAAAGTATTATTCAATTTTCTTAACTACTGCTTTTGGTGCTTCTTTTCGTGTGCCGTCAAACCCATCTATACCACTCACTGTAGTATACTTCATGACATATTTCTTACCCGGATTGATAATCTTATATGCTGCCTGACACATTATAGTTGCTTCGTGGAAGCCACAAAGAATCAACTTAAGTTTTCCTGGATAGGTATTGACATCTCCAATAGCAAATATCCCTGGAATATTAGTTTGATAGTCTAATGCATTATTAACCTTAATGGCATTCTTTTCAATCTCCAAGCCCCAATTTGCAATCGGTCCAAGCTTAGGCGATAATCCAAAAAGCGGAATGAAATGATCGCATTCTATTTCAAACTCTCTTTCTATATGCTGTGCTTGTTTTACAACAACTGCTTTAAGGTGATGATCACCAACTAATCCAATAACTTCAGCTGGTGTAACTAGGTTTATCTTTCCTTGGTTCTTTAACTCTTGGACTTTTTCTACAGAATCCAAATGCCCTCTGAATTCGTTTCGTCTATGTATCAATGTAACTTCGGAAGCGACATCACTTAAAAAGATGCTCCAATCTAAAGCTGAATCTCCTCCTCCTGCAATCACCACTTTTTTATCGCGATACATTTCAGGATTTCTGATGATATACTCTACACCTTTATCTTCAAAATCTGCAATGTTATGAATCAATGGTTTTCTTGGCTCAAAACTCCCTAATCCACCTGCTATGGCTACTACTGGTGCTTGGTGCTGCGTACCTTTATTTGTCGTTACTATAAACGATCCGTCTTCTTGCTTTTCTATAGTTTCGGCACGCTCTCCTAATGTGAATCCAGGTTCAAATTGCTTGCCTTGTTCTAATAGCTTTTCGGTAAGGTCTCCTGCTAAAATTTCAGGATAAGCAGGTATATCGTAGATGGGTTTCTTTGGGTAAATCTCAGAGCATTGTCCTCCTGGCTGTGGTAAGGCATCGATAAGATGGCAACGTAATTTTAAAAGCCCTGCTTCGAATACAGTAAACAATCCTGTAGGTCCAGCGCCTATGATGAGTATATCTGTTTTTATCATAATATAACCTGCAAAAGCAGGCTTAACTTTAATTCAACTTAATGTAATTCAAAAGTAAAATGAAATTGAAAAAACTTTTATGACAAAAGTCATGCTAAGCCTCTACATTGATGACTTCTTCTATCTGTGGTGCATATTTCTTAATAGTCATTTCCACACCAGATTTTAAGGTCATTTGATTGACACTACACGATATACAAGCACCTTCTAACTGTACTCTTACACGTTTGTCATCTTCAATAGATAATAACGAAATATCGCCTCCATCGCTTTGAAGAAATGGACGAATTTCGGCCAAGGCTTTTTCTACGTTTAGTTTTATTTCTTCTGTAGTCATACTCTATTTCTTAACGGCTGAGCAACCAGCCATTGTTGTAATTTTTATTGCTTCTGTAGGTGGCAAATCGGTATTACGTCTTACCACTTCCTGAACCACATTTTTAGTTAGTTCTTCAAAAGCTTCTTCTAAAGTAGAAGCTGTCTGTAATGCCGCAGGTCTACCTACATCGCCTGCTTCTCGTATACTTTGTACTAATGGTATCTCTCCCAAAAATGGTACTTCTAAATCTTCAGCTAGGTTTTTTGCACCTTCTTTACCAAAAATGTAATACTTGTTTTCTGGCAATTCTTCTGGAGTAAAGTAAGCCATATTTTCAACAATTCCTAAAACCGGCACGCTAATGCTCTCTTGCTGAAACATTGCCACTCCCTTTTTTGCATCGGCTAGTGCTACATTCTGTGGCGTACTTACCACAACGGCTCCAGTGACTGGAAGCGATTGCATAATGCTAAGGTGAATATCTCCTGTACCTGGTGGTAAGTCTAGTAATAAGAAATCTAAGTCTCCCCATGCCGCATCGAAGATCATTTGATTTAAGGCTTTTGCTGCCATAGGCCCTCTCCATATCACTGCTTGATCTGGTTTGGTGAAAAATCCAATTGACAATACTTTAACACCATAGTTTTCTACGGGTTTCATTTTGGATTTGCCTCCAACATTGACTGCTAATGGTCTTTCGTCAGCAACATCGAACATTATTGGTATTGACGGCCCATAAATATCTGCATCTAGCACACCAACTTTAAAGCCCATTTTTGCTAACGTAACAGCAATGTTGGCGGTCACTGTAGATTTTCCAACGCCACCTTTACCTGAAGCTACCGCTACAATATTCTGAATGCCAGGAATGGCTTTTCCTTTAATCTGGTTTGTTGGTTTGGCTGGTGCTTCAACTTTTACATTGACATTGACTTTAGCCTTTTCATACACTTTATCATGAATAGTTTTCATGATATCTACCTCAGTCTTTTTCTTTGCTTGAAGCGCTGGGTTTTTTATAGTGATATCAACAATAACCTCATCTGCAAAGGTCACTACATTGGTTACTGCACCACTATCTACCATATTCTCTCCTTCACCAGGAACAGTAATGGTTTTTAGTGCATCTAATATATCTTGCTTATTAAGTTTCATTAACTCTATTAAGATTCATTCTAAAATGCAAAGATAGTCAATAATGACAGAAGACATCTCACCATACAAGAAGTTTTATTTATGCTATTATTGAGTTTAATTATGTTTCAAAATGACACAAAAACTACGCAAATCGCATACATTTCAACGTGAAAAAATGCTCTAAAAACAGAAAAAAGGGTATTATATCGATTTTTATAAAATTTTGGTGACTTACACGTATCTCACTGTTTCTTAATTATATAGAAACGCCAAACTAATACTTTGGATAAAAACACTCACTATGTTTACGTTTAAGAAAAAAACCGAGGTACAAGAAGATGCTCAATTTATTTTTGACATCGTGAAAAAATATTCTGGAGACAGCAATATTAAAAAGCTAGTGGCTCCTGGATCTGGTGAATGCTATCTTATTGATTCTGAAAATGAAATCACTATTAGCATCGCTGATGAAAAGGTTATGATTTCGAACCATGTGTTTCTGTACAAAAAGCTATTCAACTTATCCTTCACAGATCAGCTAAAGAAGCAAGTAAAGAGTGATATCAAGAAAGAGGTTGCGCTTCTTAAAAAGTCATTATTAGAGGATGAAACGAATTTATTGTCGAACATTTCGAGATTAAACTCTGGTGAGAGCATGCCCGAAAACATTACTTCTGTTTCTGCTTCGTAATTATTGTAATTCAGTACTTGGATCCCAATAAACTTTATCGAAATTCTGGATTTGGTTTTCTATAACCTCTATACCTTCGCTTTCTAAGAGTTGTTGCATGAGGTTAGTGCCATCGAAATGATGTTTGCCTGTAAGTAGTCCTTTTCGATTTACAACACGATGAGCGGGTACATCTTTGCCTCCAGAACCGTTCATGGCATAGCCAACCATTCTTGCGCTACGTGCTGCTCCTAAATATTTTGCTATGGCTCCGTAACTGGTAACTCTACCATAAGGGATAAGTCTTGTGACTTCATAAACTTTATCAAAGAAGTTAAGTGTTTCTGGCTTCATCTTACAACTCTTTAATAATGTTACACAGTGTTATTAATGCCACTACACCTGTAATGGCTCCTATAATGTAGTTCATGTTTTTTTGTGAGGTAAAGCTCTTGCCTCTAATCTTATCAAAGAAAAAGATATAGATATATAACATCACAAAAGTTCCTGTGGCAGCTCCAGCAACATAGGATATGATACTGATTTTATCGAATTGCATCCATCCAAAAGAAGCTAATGTAATGGTCATATATGCCTGATACGGAATAGGAAACACATTGATACTAGACAGAAACATCCCTTGAAAAAAGCGACTGTGTTTACTCTTAATCTTTGGAGTTACCATCTGTTGCTTTTTTTGCTTTTGAGCTAATAGCAAGAAGTAAATCGTTATTAGTACGAAAATGACAAAGGCTACACGCTGTAATATTTCTACAACTTCTGGATGATTGGTCATGTAACGTGCAAAAATCGCTGCAATATAGGTCTGAACACAAACGATGAGGCAAACACCTATAGAAAACATCACGCCTCTTACATGTCCTTCTTTGAGGCTTATTTTGGCGGCATTCATATTAAGTAAACCAGGAGGAACAACACCAACTAATGCAATTACCAGCCCCAAAAAGAAAATAATTGTGAAATCCAATATTACCTGATTTTGAACCTAATATACGTAATTGGTTTGTTTTGTTCTAAATATTGCTGTTCATAGAACGTTTGTATCGATGTAACTACTTCTGGGCTACCTTCATTTTTGTAAACATCGTGATTTGCGTAGATCACTTCATGTCCTTCTCCATGCAAAAGTCCAAGTGTATAGCCATGCATAAACTCACTATCTGTTTTTAAATTGACTATCCCTTCTGGTTTTAAGATGGATTTATAACGCTTTAAGAAATCGGCATTAGTCATGCGGTGTTTAGTACGCTTGTATTTTATCTGTGGATCTGGGAATGTGATCCATATTTCATCTACTTCTTCTTTATCAAATGCGTATTCGATTAATTCTATTTGCATTCTTATGAAGGCAACATTATTGATTCCTTCTTCTATAGCTGTCTTTGCGCCTCTCCAAAATCTGGCTCCTTTTATATCTATACCAATAAAGTTCTTATCTGGGAATTTTTTAGCTAGTCCTACAGAATACTCTCCTTTTCCACAACCAAGTTCTAGTACTAATGGGTTATTGTTCTTAAAATACGATTCGTTCCACTTCCCTTTCAATGAAAACTCGTTAGTAATAAGTTCGTCACGAGAGGGCTGGATAACATTCTCAAATGTATCATTCTCCTTGAATCGTTTTAGCTTGTTTTTGCTTCCCACAATAATTTAATGTTTTGGCAAAATTAAAGAAACATTTTAGGTTTATATTTGGAAATCGTATGAATTTGAAGAAGCGAATTTTAGTTGCTCCATTGAATTGGGGACTTGGTCATGCAACACGTTGTATTCCAATTATCAGAGCTTTGATTGAGCACGAATTTGAGCCTGTAATTGCTAGCGATGGATCTGCTTTGGAGTTACTAAAAAAGGAATTTCCTAAGCTAGAACATATCGAACTTCCTTCTTACAACATCAAATATTCGAAGAAGAAGAAAAACTTCAAACTAAAACTTATTAAAGATACTCCTAAGGTTTTAAAGGCTATTAAAGCTGAAAAAAAGCAAGTGAAAGAACTTGTGAAAAATTCTAACATTAAGGGAATTATTTCTGATAACAGAATGGGTATTTATAGTAAGCAGGTACCTTCAGTTTTTTTAACACATCAACTCAATGTGCTAAGCGGTAGTACGACATGGTTTAGCAGTAAATTGCATCAAAGAGTTATTAAGAAATTTGACATCTGCTGGGTCCCAGACCTTAAAGATGCTCCCAACTTAAGTGGTAAACTTGGGCACTCCGAGACTTTTGATTCTAGCCTTAAGTATATAGGTCCAATTAGCCGGTTTGAAAAACAGGATATGCCGATTAAGTATGATCTTTTGGTATTACTATCTGGACCAGAACCTCAACGTACTTTGCTTGAAGAAAAGCTACTCAAAGAATTAGAACATTCTAATAAAAAAATTGTTTTTGTTAGAGGTGTTGTCGAAGGTGAGCAAATCCAAGTTGAAAAAGGGCACATCGACATCTATAACTTTATGACTAGTAATGAGCTTGAGCGCACGATTAATGAAAGCGATATGGTCTTATCTCGGTCTGGTTATACCACAATAATGGATTTAGCTAAGCTAAATAAGAAAGCATATTTTATTCCCACGCCTGGACAGTTTGAACAAGAATATTTATCGAAATTGTTGGATGAGCAAGGGATAGCGCCTAGTTGTAGTCAAGACGACTTTACTATAGATAAATTGGATTTAGTTGAAAACTATAAAGGTTTAAAAGCTTTTGATTACAAATTGAATTATGCCAACTTATTTGGCCTTTTCGAGGGTGAATGAAAACTCACTTCCTACACCTAATTCACTTTCAACATAGATTTTCTCATTATGAGCTTCTATGATATGCTTTACTATTGAAAGTCCAAGCCCTGAACCACCTTCTTTACGAGAACCACTTTTATCAACTCTATAAAAACGTTCAAATAGTCTAGGTAAGTTTTCAGAATCTATCCCTTCTCCATTATCTGTAACCCTAATAATGACTTTATTCTTTATAAGGTTTTCTATACTAACTTCTGTAGTTCCCTTTTCTCTACCATATTTTACCGAGTTAACAATAAGGTTAGTAAGTACTTGCTGAATACGCTCTTTATCCGCATTTACCAGTACTGGTTCATTATAATCCATATCAAAGGTTAGCGTAATCTTCTTTTTAGCAGCTTTCATTTCAAAAAGATCATACACATTTTGAACCAATTCTACGATATCAAAAGTTTCGATATTAAGTCTTAGATCACCTACTTCTAGCTTGGTAATCATGTCTAAGTCTTTAATAATATAGATTAGACGTTCTACACCTTTGCTAGCTCTATTGAGGTATTTTTTTCTGAGCTTTTCATCTTCCATAGCACCATCTAGCAACGTAAGGATATATCCTTGAACTGTAAACAAAGGTGTTTTTAGCTCGTGAGAAACATTACCCATATACTCTTTTCGATATTCTTCTCTTACCTGAAGGGTTTCAATTTCTATTTTTTTATCTCTGGCGTATTTGTCAATCTCCTGAGTAAGGGTCCCCATATCTGTCGTGATGGGCTGATTCCTTAGTGTGGTAGATTCTAATAAAGTAAGGTCATCGTAAATTCGTTTTACCCTTCTGTAAATGAAGCGCTCTACCCTGTATTGAATAATCATAAAGCAAACGGCATAAGTGACTATGATATCGAGCACAATCCACCAGCTCAACAATTCGTAGTAATACAAAAAAGCACCCATTAAGAGCGCTAATACTAATGTTATAAAGAACGATGTCTTTATCGCAAACTTATACGTTTTTTTTAACCTCAAAAGTCATCAAATTTTACGGCTATAGGTATTAATCTACAAACTTATAGCCAACTCCTTTTACAGTTTTAAAGGATTTGTCACCAATTTTTTCTCTTAGCTTTCTAATATGAACATCAATGGTTCTACCACCAACGACAACCTCATTACCCCAAACCTTATCCAAAATTTCTTCACGCTTAAAGACCTTTCCAGGTTTGGTTGCTAACAAAGATAACAATTCGAACTCTTTTCTCGGTAAAATGATCTCTTCGCCCTTATTAGTAATCTTGTATTCTTCTCTATTGATAATCAGGCTACCAATCTTCACAATTGGATCGGCTCCATCAGCATCCTTCAATCGACGTAGCAATGCTTTAACCTTACTAGTAAGCACTTTTGGCTTAATTGGTTTGGTTATATAATCATCGGCTCCAGCATCGAAACCAGCAACTTGAGAATAATCTTCTCCTCGAGCAGTTAAAAACGTAATTATCGTATTATTCAACTCTGGAATCTGACGAATCTGCTCACAGGCTTCTATACCATCCATTTCTGGCATCATTACATCTAAGATAATAAGATGCGGTCGTTCTTTTTTAGCCTTTTTAACCGCTTCTAAGCCATTTTCTGCAGTCGAAATTTGATATCCTTCCGAAGAAAGATTGTAGCCAACGATCTCTAAAATATCTGGTTCATCGTCGACTAATAAAATTTTGATGTCGTGCTTTTTCAAAGTGAAAAATAGTTTTAATTATATGTCTGGTAAAGATAAAACATAAAAAACAATGTCTTAACATTGACAAGAATAATAACAATAAGCTAACATAGGTATAACGTTTCTGTAAAGCCGCCAAGAAAGCTTGTTTTAAGTCACTATATAATGACATTAAATGTGTTATGATATTGTAAAATACTCTATTTGGGATAAGGTTGTTATCCAAAAACCCCATTTTCTGTTTATATTTGTTTGCTTAAATTTTTTACAACAAACAAATTATGAAAAAACTTTACTCTTTTATTGTTGCCATAATGGTAGCGTCTTTGTCTTTTGGACAAGATATGATAATTACTGGAGCTTTTGACGGCCCCCTTACTGGAGGAACACCAAAGCTTGTAGAAATATATGTAGTTAATGATATTGCTGATTTGTCTTTATATGGACTAGGCTCTGCTAATAATGGTGGAGGATCTGATGGAGAAGAACTTACTTTTAGCGGCTCTGCTACTGCTGGCCAATTTATTTACGTTGGAAGTGAAGGTAGTAATCCTGGATCTGTTAATGCATATTTTGGAATCACAGCTGATTACTTAGATTCTACTGCTAATGTTAATGGAGACGATGCGTTAGAGTTATTCTTTAATACTGCTGTAATAGATACTTTTGGTGATATTAATACAGATGGTACTGGTCAACCTTGGGAATATCTTGATGGTTGGGCATACAGAAATAATGGAACAGGACCAGATGGCACAACTTTCAATTTAAGTAGTTGGTCTTTTAGCGGCCCTAATGCTACTGATGGTTGTACAGATAATGGATCTTGTGCATCAGTTTTTCCAATTGGAACATATACTACAGCTGGAAGTAGTTGTGGTGTTACTTTTGGCACGGCTCTAGTTGCTTGTGATTCTAGTACAATTGGAGATGACAATGATAATGTTACGATTTCTATCCCTTACACAGGCTCTGATGCTGGTATTACTTCTGTAACGACTACTTCTGGCGGAACTATTGCTGGAGATGACCCATCTACTACGGCAGATGGTACAATTATATTATTAGGCTTGTCTGAAGGGGATGCTTGGGATGTCGTTTTAAATGGTGGAGACTGTGATGGCAGAGATATCTCTGGAACTGTTGATTCTGCATTATGCGATCCAACACCAAACACTTGTTTTGACTTAAGCACAGGTGGTGAATTATTTGAATTAGTTACTGTAACTACAAACTCTGACATGGATGTTTGGACATTAAATGCTGGAACATATTCTATGAATGGTTTCTGCGGTGGTGGATGTGAAGAGTTAGTTGATACATGGTTAATTTTTGGCCCACTAGACATGACTGGAGTAACAGATCTATCATTATTGTTTGATGCTGCTGAAAACTTCGGAACTACAGACTTAACTGTTAACTATGCAAGCTCTTACTCTGGATGTCCAGATAGTACATCATGGACTCTTGCACAAACTATTACTGATGCAGGTGCCATTAATGTAGATTTATCTGCTGCTTCTGGAACTACTGTATTCATTGGAATTAATTATAACGATGATGGTGTTGATGGTTATTCTGATTGGGATTTGTCTAATGTGGAATTGGCTGCTTTTGGAGCTTGTCCTACTTTAGGATCAAGACCAACATCTGACTGTGCTACATGTGATGTTTCTCTAGGAACTGAAAACTATGTTTGTAACTCTATGACAGCAGGAGCTGATAACGATTCTGTAACTATTGAAATTCCATACACAGGAACTGATAATACTTTAGTATCTGTTACAACAACTTCTGGAGGTACTGTTGGTGGGGACAATCCTGCTCTTACTGCGGACGGTACTATTACTATTACTGGTTTATCTGAAGGTTCTGCTTGGGATATCACACTTAACGGTGGTGATTGTGATGGTACAACTATTTCTGGTACAGTTCCTTCAACTTTATGCGACCCTGTAAGTTGTGGTAGTCCTGGTGATATCATCATTACTGAAATCATGCAGAATCCAGCTGCTGTAAGTGATGCTGATGGTGAATACTTTGAAGTATACAACACTACTGGTTCTCCAATCGATATGAATGGATGGATTATCAAAGATGAGGCAACTGTTTCTGAAACTCATACTATTTCTGGTTCTGTAATCGTACCAGCTAATGGCTATGCATTATTTGCAATAAACGGTGATTTTGCTACCAACGGTGGCTTAAATGAAGACTATGTATACTCTAACATCACTTTAGGTAACGGAACTGACGGTCTTATTATAGAATGTAGCTCTACTACTATAGACCAAGTTGTATGGGATAATGGTGCTACATTCCCAGACCCAACTGGTGCAAGTATGCAATTAGACATGACTGCTTTCAATGATACTGACAATGATGTTGGTACTAACTGGGGAATTGGAGTTGCTACTTATGGTGATGGAGACACAGGTACTCCAGGTTCTGCTAACGACTTTTCATTATCAGTAACTCAGTTTGAGCAAAACAGTTTCTCTATATATCCAAACCCATCTAACTTAGGGTTTGTAAATATCACATCTAACAATGCGCAAGCAATTACAGCTGTGGTTTATGATATATTAGGTAAACAAGTTAAGAACGAAACAATTAGCAACAACCGTTTAGACGTTTCTAACTTAGTTGCTGGTGTTTACATTATAAAACTGACACAAGATGGTGCTTCAACAACTAAGAAATTAGTCATTAAGTAATCGTTTTATATAATACTTTAAAAAGCGTTGCCACTTGGCAGCGCTTTTTTATTTTACATACTTTTGCTTTGCTTATTAGCATGCCTAAACTATGATAGATACGCAGCGTATTTTCAATATTAAAAACGATTCAGAATTTGAAAGCTTAGCCTTGGAGGTATTTAGGTTTCAGTTTGAAAATAATCCTGTATATCGTTCGTATTGTGACTTACTGTATAAACACCCTAGTGCTATTACCAGTCTTAAAGACATTCCTTTTCTTCCCATACAATTTTTTAAATCTCATGAAGTGTTGAGCTCTAGTTTATCGGCATTAAAAACCTTTACCAGTTCTGGAACTACTGGAAGTGTTACCAGCAAACATCATGTTGTTGACCTCAACATCTATGAAGAAAGTTTTAGTAAAGCTTTTAGGCAGTTTTATGGAGATATAAAAGACTATGTTATTTTGGCGCTTCTTCCATCTTATTTAGAGCGAGAAGGCTCTTCTTTAATCTATATGGTTGATGCTTTAATTAAAGCATCTCATCATCCTGAAAGTGGTTTTTACCTCAACAACCTGTCAGATTTATCTAAAATCATTCGAAAGCTAGAAGATAAAGGACAAAAAACACTACTTATTGGCGTTTCATTTGCATTATTAGATTTGGTTGAAACGCATCAGTTTCAATTGAAGCATACTACAATCATGGAAACTGGTGGTATGAAAGGGCGCCGTAAAGAGTTAATCCGAACTGAATTGCATGATATCCTTAAGAAAGGTTTTGGTGTAAATACTATTCATAGTGAATATGGTATGACGGAGCTACTGAGTCAGGCATATTCAAAAGGTAATGGTGTATTTGAATGCCCTCCGTGGATGAAAATCTTAACCAGAGATACTGAAGATCCATTGTCAATTAATTCTGAAGGCAAAACAGGAGGCATTAATGTTATTGATCTTGCCAATATCAATTCATGCGCTTTTATTGCTACTCAAGATTTAGGCAAAGTTTACCCTTCTGGAACTTTTGAAATCATTGGTCGTTTTGACCATTCAGACATTAGAGGCTGTAACTTAATGGCTCTGTAGAACTACCCTTTACTTTTTTTGACTATTTATTGAAAGGTTATCGAAAGTTTTTCGACTTAAATGATGAGCTATAAAAACTTTTTCAATTCTGTGAAAAAGAAAGATTAATTTTTTTATAGTTGGTTGGTTGATTTAGAACGCCCTAACCTTGCGGTTAGGGCGTTTATTTTTATTCTATGTTTCTAATATGTTTCTAAAAAGGCTTACCAAATATGTACACGTTTTTCAGTTTGACCAACTCCAAACTATCTGTGGTGGTCCAATAAAATTACTCATTTGTAGAAGTTTCAATCAGAGTTGGATGGTCTCTTAATATTATTAGCGTCCAACTCAAGTTTTTTGTTGATTTGAAGATTAAGATAAGATACTGATGCTAAAATTTCTTTTATCGCAGTAAGTTTAATGTTTTTTTCAACATTATTGAGGTTAAGTACGTCATAGAGCTTGAGCGCTGTAGTTTCAACAACAATAATTCTTGACTGGATTGTATTGGTATTAATCTGCTCCGGAATTGTAGACTTCATTTCATCTAACAACGTGGTCATTATCTTTTTATCATTTCTAAAGAAAGAGAATTCAGCCTGCTTTAAAAAGTCGATTTGCGAATTAAATTCCTGAAACTTTTGCCAATCCATAATCAATTTGTCCGCTTCTGAACTCAATACATAATCCGAGTATGAAAGGTCTTCAATGTCTTTTCTCGTAATTTGATCTCTTTTCTGTGATTGTTCTTCTTTTACTTGATCTGCCTCAGAAGTATTGGCCTCTTTCTTACAGCTAACCACAGCTATAGCACTAAGTAAAATAACTAAAAACTTTATTCTCATATCTCTAAACATGCTCGAGGCTAAGATATTAAACTCTACTTCTTCAAAATAATTATTTAACCGTTTTTTATTTTAGAAAAATTAACGATTTAAGAGCTTTATTCTTATTATTTTTGAGACATACTAATGTCTTCAAGATATATATGACTCCAAAAATCTTAATTCTTGGTGCTGGCGGACAAATTGGATCTGAGCTTACCTTTAAGCTCCGAACACTTTATGGAGAAGAAGCTGTAATTGCCAGTGATATTAATAAAAACAATCTGGAAGTTGTTAATTCTGGCCCTTTTGAATGTATTAATGCTAAAGATTATGATGGTATAAAAGATTGTATCATTAAATACAATATAAAAAAGGTCTACCTCATGGCTGCTATGCTTAGTGCCTCCGGAGAAAAACACCCTTTAGCGGCTTGGGACCTCAACATGACCTCACTCTTTAATGTTCTAAACCTTGCCAAGGAGGGCTACATTGAGTCTATCTTCTGGCCTTCTAGTATTGCTGTTTTTGGGCACACGACACCACGACATAATACACCTCAGCATACCATTATGGAGCCATCAACGGTTTACGGTATTAGCAAGCTTTCTGGTGAGCGTTGGTGTGAATATTATAAGGAAAAATATAATATTGATGTTAGAAGCCTGCGTTATCCAGGAATTATAAGTTGGAAAACTAAGCCTGGTGGCGGAACGACAGATTATGCTATAGATATTTTTCATAAAGCGATTTTAGAAGAACATTATAATTGCTTTCTTTCTGAAGATACAGAGTTACCCATGATGTACATGGACGATGCCATAAACGCAACCATTGAATTGATGCAAGCTTCTAAAGATGATATTTCTGTGGCTTCTTATAATTTGGCTGCCATTAGTTTTACACCAAAAGAAATAGCGGCTACGATCAAAGATTTAATTCCTGAATTTAGTATAGATTACACTCCAGATTTTAGACAAGACATTGCAGATTCTTGGCCAGCCTCAATTGATGATTCTTTAGCGAGAAAAGATTGGAATTGGCAACATCAATTTGGTTTAAGCGATATTACCAAAGCTATGCTTACCAATCTTGAGAATCATTATAAACTAAATGGTGTTTGAAATCACTACATTTGTTATTCAAAATAATTAATAATGTACACTACTGTTAAATTTTTACATTCTTACTGGGCTTATCTTACCTTGCTTGTGTTGGTACTGGCAACATTAAATGCCTTGATAAAACTTTTCGGCAATAAAGAGTTTGGAGCGAAAGATTTCAGAATCTCTTTATTCACTTTAATTGTTACTCATATTCAGTTTTTAATTGGAATCATCTTGTGGTTTGCTGCAGATTATATTTCACTTATTGGTGATATGGGAATGGGTGGTATAATGAAAAATTCTGCCTTAAGATCTAATATAGTTGAGCATCCAACAACGATGTTGATTGCTGCTATTCTGATTACTATTGGATATTCTAAACATAAAAAGAAATTGACATCCAAAGGAAAGTTCAAAATGCTTTCTATATTTTACACAATTGCATTGATTTTAGTTTTGGCTAAAATTCCTTGGGATGTATGGTTTAAGTAAACAAAAAAGGCGCAAATAAAATTTGCGCCTTTTTTGTTTTTTCTCTTGTAGACTTTATTTAGATTCTTCTTTCACAACAAAGACATAAACAGGGAAGTGATCACTAAATCCTCCTGTAAAACCTCCATCGGCAAAGCTTCTTTTCGGATACCCTTTCCAACGTCCGCGCTTGTTGGACAGGTACGTTTTATTAAAAATGTTTGCTTTATAATATCGGTATGATGAAAAATCTTTCTCTAATAAAGGTTTAGTCACTAAAATTTGATCAAACAAACTCCACGCATCACGCCAAGCTGTTGTTCCCAAGCCTTCTTTCTTAAACATGTTCTCATACGGATTGTAAATTCCTTTAAGCTCAACCTTTTCTCTCTTATTTTCAGCTTTAAGAACTTCCTTAACACTATCGTTTGTTGGGTTATCATTTAAATCTCCCATTACAAATATCTTAGCGTAAGGATCGTCAGACTGTAAAGAATCTATAATACGCTTTGTCAGTTTAGCTGCTCCAACACGCTTAGATCTACTTCTTGCTTCGCCTCCACTCCTAGAGGACCAGTGGTTAACAATGATATGAATTAAGTCACCATCAAGTAAGCCACTTACCAATAGTTGATCCCTTGTGAAAATTCGTTTTCTCGATATATCATCAAAAATCTTAAGCTCGTGTTTACTTGTATTTATTGGTCTAAATAACGCCTTCTGATAAATCAATCCTACATCTATTCCTCTGGCATCTGGGGAATCGTAATGCACAATTCCATAATCTTTTGGCAACAGTAAAGGATGGTTTACCAAGTCTACTAACACCTGTCTGTTTTCAATCTCGCAGACTCCTAAAATTGCTGGTGAATTCTTAGCAACATCTGCTCCGATGTCTGCAACAACTCTAGCCATACTATTCAACTTCTTAGTGTATACATCTTTCCTGTTTACTTTCATCTCCATTATTGGACTGCGTTCATCCAACTTCAATGGGTCATTAATAGTATCGAATAAGTTTTCTAGATTATAAAACCCAATAGTGTGTATTTTGTAACGTTTCTTCTCTTGAGAAAACGTATTCTGAACCAATAAGATACAGAAAATTAGTAGTGTAGCTTTTATTAATTTCATCTATAAAATATTAAGTTATCGTTATGATACAAACAAAACTCGAGCCAAAAGTATAATATTATTATAAATAACTTAAATTTGCACGCCTTAAATAACTTTTATTTAATCTATAAGAGTATTAACTTTTAAATTTCACATGAGAAAAAACTTTTTTTACGTTTTGTTGTTTGGAGTTTTGTTTACGCTATCTTCTTTTGCTCAGGAGACCAAAATTACTGGTAGTGTAAAAGATGCTGTAACAAACGAACCACTTCCTAATGTAGAAGTTACTATTGAGGAAACTGGGCAAACAACAAAAACAGATGCTAATGGTAGGTTTGATTTTTCAGCCAATGTTCCACTAGGAGAACAAGTTCTGAAACTTACCAAATTAGGTTATCTAACAGCACGATTCCCTATAGTTGTAAATCAGGGACAAGTATTAGACATTTCAGATATGTTTATGCAAATAGACGTATCTGAAACGCCAGATTTATTTTCCATTACACTATCAGATGACGAGCTAAATGATGACGATGCTGGTGCCGACAATATCTCTGGACTACTTTCTGCTTCAAGAGATATTTTTAATCGTACAGCTGCTTTCGAATTCAGTTCATCTTTCTTCAGAGTAAGAGGTCTAGATTCTGAAAACGGTAAAGTAATGATCAATGGTGTAGAGATGAACAAAATGTTCAATGGGCGTCCTCAATGGAACAACTGGGGAGGTATGAATGATGTTCTAAGAAACCAAGAGTTTACAAATGGTTTGGTACCATCTGCTTACAACTTTGGATCTGCATTGGGTACTACTAATATCGATGTTAGAGCGTCTCACTACAGACGTGGTGGTAGACTTACTTACTCTTCTTCTAACAGAAGTTATAGAAACCGTGTCATGGTTAAATATTCTTCTGGTTTATTAGAAGGAGGTTGGTCTTATGCACTATCTATAGGTAGACGATGGGGAGAAGAAGGTTTCCAAGAAGGAACACTTTACGACGCTAACTCATTCTTCGTATCTGTTGAGAAAAAGATCAATGATAAACATAGCCTTAACTTCACTGGTATCTATGCGCCTAATAGAAGAGGACGTGGTTCTAACAGTACACAAGAAGTTTATGACTTAAAAGGAATAACATATAACGAATACTGGGGTTACCAAGATGGTGAGATTAGAAACTCTAGAATTAGAAGAGTTTCTGAACCAATTTTTATGTTGAACCACTACTGGACAATCAGTGATAATACTACATTAAACACCAATATTGCCTATCAATTTGGTGAGATGGGTAGCAGCCGTTTAGATAATAATGGTACAGATTTAATCACTAACTCTTCAGGACAAGTTGCTTTTGAAGGTGGTGGTGCTAACCCAAGCCCAGCTTATTATCAAAACTTACCAAGTTATTATCTAAGAGAATTCCCAGATCAGCCTGGTTTAGCTTTTGGTGCGCAACAAGATTTTATCAATGATGGTCAAATCGATTGGGATGCACTTTACCAAGCTAATATTGCCAATGCACAAGCTGGAGGAAATGCTAGATATGCTTTATATGAAGATCGTACAGATGATACGCAACTTACAGTTAACTCATTCATCAATACAGATCTTACTGATAACATCCAATTAAATGGAGGTGTTACTTACAGACGTTTAAAGTCTGAAAACTTTGCTGAAGTATTAGACTTACTAGGAGCATCTACGTATTTAGATGTAGATGGTTTTGCAACATTCAGTAACGAAGCTGCTCAAAATGACCTTAGAAACCCAAATCGTATTGTTACTGAAGGTGATAAGTTCAGATACAACTTCAACATGTTTGCGAATGAAATCAGTGGTTTCGCTCAGGCATTCTTTAAGTACAGAAAAGTAGACTTTTACATAGGAGGTAGTGTTACCAATACGCAATACCAAAGAGAAGGTCTTTATGAAAATGGAGCTTTCCCAGGTTCTGAATCTTTCGGAAAAGGTGAAAAAGTAAAATTCACTGGGTATGGTG
This sequence comes from Winogradskyella sp. 3972H.M.0a.05, assembly GCF_040493455.1. NCBI lineage: Bacteria > Pseudomonadati > Bacteroidota > Flavobacteriia > Flavobacteriales > Flavobacteriaceae > Winogradskyella > Winogradskyella sp. 3972H.M.0a.05. Next base: position 380,084 of record NZ_JANFDA010000004.1, read on the forward strand.
CTAAGATTGGTGCTACTTATAAAATTACAGGTAAACACCTCATCGATGCTAACGCAGCTTACATAGCAAAGGCACCTACCATTAGAAATACATACTCTAACAGTAGAGAAAATCATGATATAGTTCCTAACGTAAGTGAAGAAAAAATTACTTCAGGAGACATTAGCTATATATACAGATCACCAATAGTTAAAGCACGTTTAACAGGTTTCTACACTAAAATAGAAGATGCAAATGAAGTATCATTCTTCTTTGCAGATGGTATTGGTAGTCTTAACCAAAACATTGCTAATATCGATCCTAATGCTGATCAAGCTACGGCATTTATCCAAGAGATTCTTTACGGTATCGATAAAAGACATGTTGGAGCTGAATTAGGTATTGAAGCTCAAATAACACCTACTATCAAATTAAAAGGTGCAGCATCTTATGGTCAGTATACTTATGACAACAACCCTAACATTGCTATTTCTTCAGAGTTTTTCTCTGCTGCAGATACTGCTGAAGGTTTAGATAAAGCATACTTAAAAGATTACAAATTAGCTGGAGGTCCTCAAAAGGCTTACTCTATTGGTTTCGAATATCGTGACCCAGATTTCTGGTGGTTTGGAGCTACAGCTAACTTCTTTGATGAAACTTACGTAGACATCAGCCCATTAAACAGAAGTGCAAACTTCTACACTGATACTGATGGTCAAGTATTTTCAGATTATGATGAAGATGTAGCCAGGGAGCTTCTTCGCCAAGAAGAATTCGATCCTTATATGACGATTAACCTTATTGGAGGTAAGTCTTGGAAAATAGGTGATTACTTTGTTGGTCTTTTTGCCAGTGTTAATAACCTTCTGGACGAAGAATTCAGAACTGGTGGTTTTGAACAAGGAAGAAATGCTAACTTTAGACAATTAAGAGAAGACCGTTCTCTTGGAACACCTGTTTTTGGAAACCGCTACTGGTATGGTAGAGGAGCCACTTACTTTTTAAACCTATACTTTAGATTCTAAATACAAAACAAACTTTTAAAAATATAATAATGATGAAGTCAAATAAATTTTTAACCTATCTAAGCGCAATGATGCTTACACTATTTATAGTGTCTTGTGTTAATGATGATGATTTTAGTACTCCAAATGTTGGTGTTACTCCGGTAGACACGTCTTCATTTGGTAACTTAACTACGTTTAATGCAGTAGTAGGAAGATATGAGCAAGCAGTTGCTGATGGTGACCAAATAGGTCTATTTACAACTGAAGAAGCAGCTCTTTACATAGAAGGTTATGTTGTTTCTAGTGATGAAGGTGGTAACTTCTTCGAAGAAATTATTATCCAAAACTCAACAGATGCTTCAGATCCTGCTGGAGATACAAGACAAGGTCTTAGAGTTGAAATCAACGTAAGATCTTTATCAGATACTTATGATTTTGGTCGTAAAGTATACGTAAGATTAAATGGTCTTGCTATTGGACTCAGCAACGGTGTGTACACATTGGGTAGAGCTGAAGGTAATGAAGTGGGTCAAATTCAAGAATTCGAATACCTTGATTTTGTAATCAGAGATTCTGAAGTAGCGACAATCACACCAAAAGTTTCTAATGTAACTGACCTTACTGAAGCTGACGAGAATACGCTTATTCAATTACCGTCAATGCAAATTAACCGTAACCAATTAGACCTTACTTTTGCTGGAGAAGGTTCTGATGAGTTCGATGGTTTTAGAACTCTAGAAAGTTGTGCTGGTGGTGGATCTATTACACTTCAAACAAGTACGTTTGCAGATTTCAAATCTTTACCTGTTCCTCAAGGTGGAGGAAGCATTACTGGTATTTTATCAAGAGACTTTTTTGATGATTTAGATGTATTTGTAATTAATAGTATCGGTGATATTGATATGATTGGTGATCGTTGCGATCCAGATTTCTTAGAGTGTACTACTCCAGGGAATGGATCTAACACACTTTGGGAAGAAGATTTCGAATCTTTCGGAACATTTGCGTCAGAAGGATGGGATAACATAAATACTACTGGAGGAAATTTAGACTGGGTAGAAGGAAGCTTTAGCGGAAATGCTTACGCTCAGATTTCAGGATTTAGTTCTAATGAAAGTCCTTTCAATGTATGGCTAGTAACACCTGCAATCAATCTTGATGCATCTACAGGTGAAAACTTAAGCTTTGATGTTCAAACTAACTTTAACAACGGTGATATCCTTTCTGTATTTATTACAGACAACTATACAGGTGATCCTACAACTACAGAGTGGAAGATATTAGATGTTAATATCCCTGCAGGTAGTGCTACAGGATTTGGTAACTTTGAGCCAGTTGGCCCAGTGAATATTTCTTGTTTAGATGGAGATGTTCATGTTGGTTTCTTCTATGAAGGTTCTGACCCTGGTCCTACTACAAGATACCATGTAGATAATGTAGAAGTAAGAGCTGATTAAAAAAGCTTTTCTTAACCATATTTTAAAGCCCATGATAATCATGGGCTTTTTTTATACCCAATAATTAAACAAAAGTAAATTTCACCTTGCAGCTTTAATGTATTTCAACGTAAAAAAGAGCACTTAATCTATTAAGCAAAAATTAACAATACTGAAAGATTCGTTTTTTTTTAACTTCAAACATTTTAAATTTCTTTCATTAAAAAAATTTTGTTTAATACTTATCATTTTTGAAAAAGAAATAACCTAATTAACCTAACAAAAAGATGAAAAAGACTACGCTAAGTTTACTACTAATCCTTTTTACGGTAGTAACCTATGGTCAAATTGCGATCATAGAAGATTTCGAGAATGGAATCCCTGGTGATTGGACGAGTACATTTGGAGACAGTCCAACTCAAGCCTGTACGGGATCATCAGCTCGTGACAACATTTATCAATTCTCCAATACAGGTGAATTGGTTTCACCAAACCTTATTGGGCTTTCTAATGCCACTGACTTAAACATCAGTTTTGATTACAAAATTGTAGATTGGTCAGCAGCTACTGATGCAACAGCTCCTGGATGGGGAAGCTTTATTGTACAGTATAGTACAGATGGTGGTGGTAACTGGATAGACATTGAGACTATCGATGACAATAACCACGTCACATCTAATGTATGCGCTACATTAAATTATACTGTTCTTGCAGCAGACCTCCCTACGGGAAGTGATTTCCAACTTCGCTTCAATGCAACTTGGACAGGAGGAGATTATTACCTTTATTTTGATAATGTAAGTGCTTTGCAAATGGCTGATGCACCGCCAGCTTGCGATTCTAATTTAACAAATCCTGCAGATGGTTCTGCAGATAACGAGATCAACGGTAATATTGCTTGGAGTACTGCGACAGGAATTCCAACTGGGTATTTCCTTACCGTAGGAACTACTTCTGGAGGTAATGATGTCCTAGATAATGTTGACGTTGGTAACGTAACATCTTATGCTCTAGGTCAATTACAATACGAAACTACTTATTATGCAACAATAGCTCCATATAATGATATGGGGACAACAACAGATGCCTGTACAGAGCAAACGTTTACCACTAAAATGGACCCATCTCAAACAGTAGACTGTAGTGGGGCTCCTATGAATGTAACATATTGTTACGGAAATAATGATGATACATTTTGGTTATTTACATCTTCAGATGGTAGTCCACTTCGTATTACATTCAATGCAGGTGGTATAGAAAGCTGTTGTGACGATATTTTAATCTACGATGGTGTAGATAATACTGGTACATTACTATACCAAGGAAACAACGGAGGTGATTTAGCTGGGCTTCAATTTGATTCAGTAGGCACATCACTTTATATGGAAATTGATGCAGATGGTTCTGTAAGCTGTCAATCTGGAAGTGGTTGTTGTACTACAGAATGGGACTTCACTGTAGCCTGTGCTACTTGTGTTAACCCTGTTGCTACTAGTAGCGTTCGTGAAGATTGTGAAAACGGGCCTCAATTCTTTGTTGATGTTGAATTAACAGACTTAGGGTCTGCTACTTCAATTACTATTACAGATGATCAAGGATCTACACCTCAAACTGTTAATGCTACTGGAACGTATTCTTTTGGTCCTTTTGCTAACGGTACTAATGTTGTGACAACAGTTACAAATGATGATGATGGAAATTGTGTCATAAATAGCTCACCATTAACTCAAGATCAATGTGTGCTTAATTTAGTAGATTGTACACAACCCCCTTTACAACTCAACTACTGTTACGGAAACAACGACGATACATCTTGGTTATTCAGATCTACTGATGGTAGCCCTGTGCGTTTAACATTCAACGCTGGTGGTATCGAAAGCTGTTGTGATGATATTTTAATTTATGATGGTCCAGATAACACGGCACCACTTTTATACCAAGGAAATAATGGAGGCGACTTAGCTGGGCTTCAATTCGATTCTACTGGAGATGAAATGTTCATGGAAATTGATGCCGATGGTTCAGTAAGCTGTCAATCTGGAAGCGGATGTTGTACTACAGAATGGGACTTCACTGCTTCATGTGCTACTTGTGTCAACCCTGTTGCAGCCAGTAGTGTTCGTGAAGATTGTGAAAACGGCCCTCAATTCTTTGTTGATGTTGAATTAACAGACTTAGGATCTGCTACATCAGTAACAATTGCTGATGACCAAGGATCAACACCTCAAACAGTTAGTGCTACTGGAACATACTCTTTTGGTCCTTTTGCTAACGGTACTAATGTTGTAACAACAGTTACAAATGATGATGATGGAAACTGTGTAGTAACAAGCCCTGTTTTAACTCAAGATCAATGTGTACTCAACTTAATAGATTGTACACAACCACCTGTACAGTTCAACTACTGTTACGGAAACAATGATGATACATCTTGGTTGTTCAGATCTACTGATGGTAGCCCTGTGCGTATAACTTTCAATGCTGGTGGTATCGAAAGCTGTTGTGATGATATTTTAATCTATGATGGCCCAGACAATACTGCACCATTATTATTCCAAGGAAATAACGGAGGTGACTTAGCTGGGCTTCAATTCGATTCTACTGGAGACGAAATGTTCATGGAAATCGACGCAGATGGTTCTGTAAGTTGTCAATCAGGAAGTAGTTGTTGTACTACAGAATGGGACTTTACTGTAGCATGTGCTACTTGTGTCAACCCTGTTGCAACTTATGATGTTGTTAGTGATTGCGTTAATGGCCCTCAATTCTTCCTTGATGTTAATCTTACAGATTTAGGTTCGGCAACATCAATCACACTTAGTGATGATCAAGGATCTACTCCTCAAACGGTTAATGCTACCGGAACTTATACTTTTGGTCCTTTTGCAAATACAACCGATGTTGTAATTACAGTTGCAAACGATCAAGACCCAAACTGTACATTAACAAGTAATGCACTGACTCAACCATTCTGCCTAGATACAGTTGTAGACTGTAATGCTGGGCCAATAAGTGCTTTCTACTGTTACGGAAATAACGAAACTAACGTATTCCAATATACATCTTCTGATGGCTCTCCATTAAATTTAACTATTGATTCAGGAATTATTGAAGGAGCACCTTTCGACTTCTTGGTAATCTTAGATAGTGATGGTGTTACAGAACTATATAACGATGAAGGAAATAATGGAGACATTGGAGGGCTTACTTTCCAATCTACTGGAGATACAATTTTCTTTAGTGTCACTTCAGATGGTTCAGTAAGTTGTGAGTCTGGAAGTCCAGGTGAAGTTGATGGAATTAATTATACTGTTGCGTGTGCTACTTGTATCAATCCTCAAGCAACTTATGTTGTTGTAGACGATTGTGCTAATGGAAATCAATTCCTTATTGATGTTAACATAGCCTCTTTAGGAGATGCAACGTCATTAACAATCACTGACAACCAAGGTTCGGCTCCTGTACAAGTAACCACAACAGGAACTACACAATTTGGTCCTTATGGTTTTGGAATTGATGTAATCATTACTGTTTCCAATGACCAAGATGTGAATTGTGTTATTAATAGTCAAGCTATACAATTATTAGCATGTCCACCAGAAAATGATAACTGTCCAGATGCTATTGTTGCAGGTGTTAATGCCGATAGCTCTTGTGATATTGTAACGCAAGGAACTCTTATTGAAGCGACAGATTCGGGCGTTCCTTCAGGAAGCTGTCCAGGAAATCCAAATGATGATGTTTGGTTCCAGTTTACTGCTTTAAGTGAAGTACAAATCATTGCGATAAATAATTTATCAGGTGGTTTCCCTAATATTGATCATGCTGTCTACGAAGGTGCTGATTGTAATAACCTTACTGAACTTTACTGTTCTGATGATGATGCAAGTGTTACACCTCAATTAACTGTTGGTAATACGTATTTCATTAGAGTATTCTCAGGAGGTGCAGATCCTGTAACTAATGATTTTGAGCTTTGTATTAGAGAAGCTCCAAGTAATATTGTTTGTGAGAATTCTGTTAACTTCTGTTCAGGAGAAGATGGATTAACATCAGCTAATATTATAGGTATTCCTGATACTGGTCAAATAGCTTGTTTATTTACAGCACCAAACCCAACTTGGAATATTATTCAGATTGGTCAAGGTGGATTAATTGAAATTCAAATAGATCAAACAGATGATCAAGGAAATGGATTAGATGTTGACTTCGTGCTTTGGGGGCCTTTTGCTTCTTTAGAAGAAGGATGTGGTAATTTAGATACAGGTTGTCCAGACCCTAGTGATTGTCCTAATAACACTACCAATCCAAACTTCTACCCTTCAGGAAATATAGTAGACTGTAGTTATTCTGCAGCTCCTACTGAAAACTTAACTATTGATAATGCTCAAGTTGGTGAGGTTTATATTCTATTAGTAACTAACTTTAACGGAAACCCAGGAAACATCACAATTACTCAAACTAATGGTGGAGGCCCTGGAGACGGAGTTATTACTGCTGAAATTGAAGCTGAAATTGATAGTAATGAAGTTGCATTCGCTGACTTAGATAATGATCCATCAACTCCAGACGAAGCAATTCTATGTGGATTTGATCAAGTAACTATTTTTGCTGATTCTCCATTTGCAGACACTTATATTTGGTATCAAGATGGTTTTGTTATGCCAGGAGAAACAGGTCCTACTTTAACAATTACTGAATCTAACACATATCAAGTACAAGCTTTTGATGAAGACTGTATGGATGATGCTTTCTCTCAAATAGTATCAGTGAAACTTTATAGAGAACCTTCAGCCGAAGATATTCCAGATGTTGTCGTCTGTGATGGCCCAGAAGCTGATGGTGTTGAAGATTTTGATCTCAATGCTCAGATAGCAAGTATTCTAGGTGGTCAAAGTGGCACTGATTTTACTGTAAGATTCTATGCTTCAGAAACTGATAGAGATAATGCGACTAACGCGCTCAACTCTCCATATTCAAGTTCTGGCGAAACTATATATGTAAGAGTAGATGATGTAGACGCTGCCAATGATGATTTCCTTGGTTGTCGTGCAATCACGCAATTCAACTTAGTAGTAAATACGATTCCTGTTGCAAATGCACCAGGCGATTTAACTGCTTGTGATAATGATGATGGTACAGGTTCTTTCGATCTTACATTACAAGATGATAGTGTTAATAACAGTCCAGATGTGACAATAACCTATCATACTAGTGAAGCAGATGCTAACAGTGGATCAGGGGTACTAAATAGTCCATACACAAGTTCTGGTGAAACTATTTATGTTAGAGTTGAAGACAATACCACTGGATGTTATAATACTACTTCTTTTGATATCATAGTAGATACCATTCCTTTAGCTACCTTTAATACTAACGAAGTAGATTACCAAGTATGTCCGCCACCAAGTGCTGCACCGATTGAAATATCTCTTATTCCTTCAAACTTTACTGAAAGTGAAGTTACTGTAGCTTGGTTTAGAGATGGCGTACCAGTTTCAGGTAGTGGCTTGACTCTAAGTACAAACGAAGCCGGAGACTATTCTGCTCTTGTTACATTCAATTCTGGATTACAATGTGATAATGAATTCTTTGCAACGATCACACAACTAGAGTTTTGCGAGTTCCCAGAGGGTATTTCGCCAGGCGAGGTTGATGGTCTGAACGACCGTTTCGACCTGA